>NZ_CP071633.1:0-304653 GCF_017357385.1 Rhizobium sp. NZLR1
ATGCAGCCGAGTCTTGCTCTTCAGGACGATCAAGAGCATCTCCCTTCGCTTCTGGCAACAGATGCGAAGGAGTTGTCCTATCAACTTCAGCAGCATCAGGCAAAAATCTTCCCGCCGCTTTCCCAAAAGACCATCAGAACATTTTCGCCGGCGGAAGCTGCGTCCTTCATCGGCATCGGCGAAGGTTATCTCCGGCAGGTGGCGGCCGATGGCCATGGGCCCGATCCGCTGGCCAACGGACGGCGGCTCTATAGCGCAACGGATATGGATCGGATTCGCCGGGTTCTTGACGAGCGAAACGGAACGCCGAAATATGTGCCGGCCCGCAGGCCGGGAGAGAAGCTCCAGATCGTCTCCGTCATGAATTTCAAAGGCGGCTCGGGCAAGACTACGACCGCAGCCCATTTGGCGCAGTTCATGGCGCTCAGGGGTTACCGCGTGCTCGCCGTCGACCTCGACCCGCAGGCCTCGTTGTCGGCTCTTTTCGGCCATCAGCCGGAATTCGACGTCGGTGAGGGCGAAACCATATACGGCGCCATCCGCTATGAGGATCCGCGCCCAATCGCCGACATCGTGCGCGCCACCTATACGCCCAATCTGCATCTCATTCCGGGAAATCTCGAGCTGATGGAGTTCGAGCACGAGACGCCGAAGGCGATGTCGTCGGGTAGAGCGGAGACGATGTTCTTCGCCCGCATTGGCGAGGTCCTGACCGAGATCGAAAGTCTTTACGACATCGTCGTCATCGACTGCCCGCCGCAGCTGGGGTTCTTGACGATGTCGGCGCTCTGCGCAGCGACCTCGGTGTTGATCACGGTCCATCCGCAGATGCTCGACGTCATGTCGATGTCGCAGTTTCTGACGATGACGAGCGAGCTGATGTCGGTCGTGGAGAAGGCCGGCGGGCGCACCAGCTATGACTGGATGCGCTATCTCGTGACGCGCTTCGAGCCGAACGACGGGCCGCAGAGCCAGATGACTGGCTTCATGCGGGCGATCTTCGGTAACCGAATGCTCCACAACGCCATGGTGAAGTCGACAGCAGTCGCCGACGCTGGCGTCACAAAGCAGACCCTTTACGAGGTCGAGCGGTCGCAGTTCACCCGCGGAACCTATGATCGGGCGCTGGAGTCCCTCAACTTGGTGAATAGCGAGATCGAGGCGCATCTTCGCTCCACCTGGGGAAGGAAATAGTCGATGGCGCGCAAGAACCTCATCGAAATCTCTGCTCCGAGCCCGGCTAGGGTGGAAATGGTCCTACCGCGCGACAATCGCCCGATCGCCGGGTTCGTGCCGCAGGAGCGCAGCGCGGCGCCAGTCGGCGGCATTACCAAGACGCTGGGCAATATTACGGAGAAAATGGAGCGGGCGAGTGAACTGGAACGGCAGCTTGCCGCCGGCCAGACCATCGTCGAGCTCGATCCCGCCCTGATCGACGCCTCCTTCGTCAGCGATCGATTGGCGATCGACGCGACCGAACTCGCGCAGCTTGTCGAGCAGATCCGCGAGCACGGTCAGCAGGTTCCGATCCTCGTCCGTCCGCATCCCGAAACCAAGGGACGGTATCAGGTTGCCTACGGCCATCGTCGTCTGGCCGCCACTCGAGTAATCGGCATCAGGGTGCGCGCTGTCATCCGCGAGCTCACGGACGGTCAACTGGTCGTCAGCCAGGGGCAGGAAAACAGCGCTCGAACCAATCTTTCCTACATCGAGCGCGCGCTCTTCGCATCGAGGCTCGAAGAACGGAGCTTCGGCCGCGATGTGATCATGGCGGCTCTCGCCGTCGATAAGGCGGCGCTGTCGAGAATGCTGATCGTCATACGGCAGGTTCCCCTTGATCTCGTCAATGCCATCGGCGCGGCGCCCGATATCGGTCGTCGGCGGTGGTTGGAGCTGGGCGAGCGGCTTGAAGGTGCCGACATCGAGAAAATCATCGCCGAGTTGTCCGCGGACGACGCTCGAAAAATCTCGAGCGACGAGCGGTTTCACCGGGCGCTCGTGCTGGCTACCAGACGGACGGCGTCGGCGAAACCGACGATTGCCCAAACCCAGCTTAGCGGCGTGCCGGTGATGATCAAAACGACAGCGTCCGGTGCGACCTTCGTCTTTGACGGCAAGACCGCACCCGGTTTCGATCAGTTCGTCCAGGAAAGGCTGAAGGGCCTGTTCCAGGAGTTCAACAAGGACAGAGGAGCGTAGCGCGCAAAAGAAAAAGGCCCCCAACGACGCCGTCGTGGAAGCCCTTCTCAGATCTTAAGCACATCGAGAATCGCATTTCCCCGAATCACAGTCAAGCGTCTTAGGCACCAAATTGGTGGATGGTTTTCTTTTGCCTGAACGAAGGTGAAGGCAAATGGAGAGTGGATATGTGACGACGCCCTTTGGGCGGCGGCCGATGTCACTTGGCATGCTGGCAAGCCAGCAACTGGCCGAGACCATCGAGCCGGGAATGAAACGCAGCAAGTGGAAGCTGTTTCGGGCAATCTGCGAGGCGCGGCCGTCGCTCGGCGTGACCGATCGGGCGCTGACGGTGCTCGACGCGCTTTTGACCTTTTACCCCGATGATGAAATCTCTGAGGAGAAGGGCCTGATCGTCTTCCCGTCGAATGCGCAGCTTTCGCTCCGCGCTCGCGGAATGACGCCGGCGACGCTGCGGCGGCATCTGGCGGTTCTGGTCGAGTCCGGCCTGATCCTGCGCAAGGACAGCCCGAATGGAAAGCGCTATGCCCGCCGGGACGGGGCAGGGGCCATCGGCGAAGCCTTCGGCTTCAGTATCGCGCCGCTGCTCGCACGCGCGGCCGAGATCGAAAGCCTGGCCGCCCAGACGGTCGCCGACCGGGAACTGCTGAGAGCGACCCGAGAGCGCCTGACGGTTTGCCGACGTGATATCTCCAAACTGATTTCGGTGGCGCTCGACGAAGCGATTCCGGGCGACTGGGAGACGATGACGCTGATGTTTCGCGCACTGGTCGCGAGAATTCCGCGCGTGGCGACAGTCGAAAGCCTGGCTTCGGTGCTCGATGAGATGGGCCTGCTGCGCGACGAAGCCGTCAACCTGCTGGAAAGACATGTTAAAAGAAAAAAAATAAACGCCAATGAGTCTCATATTGAGCGTCACAAACAGAATTCAAACCCCAACTCCAACTATGAACTTGAACCAAGCTTCGAAACGAAGCAGGGCGAAAGCGCTGTGGCCGATAATGAGCCGAACGCCGGACCGCCTGACGAGCGAAGACTGGAGCAGCCGAAGCTTTCCGGCAGGATGAGCAACGGAGCGGGAGGCGCGGCCGATCCGGTGGCCGCGCCTAGCCTGAAATCCTTCCCGCTCGGCCTCGTTCTGCAAGCCTGCCCTCAAATCCTTGACTATGGTCCCGGCGGAGCCATCGGCAACTGGCGAGATCTGATGTCGGCGGCGGTGATCGTGCGCTCGATGCTCGGCGTCAGTCCCTCGGCCTATGAGGAAGCCTGCTTAGGCATGGGGCCGGAAAATGCCGCGACGGTGATTGCCTGCATC
The DNA here is from genome assembly GCF_017357385.1 of Rhizobium sp. NZLR1. NCBI lineage: Bacteria > Pseudomonadati > Pseudomonadota > Alphaproteobacteria > Hyphomicrobiales > Rhizobiaceae > Rhizobium > Rhizobium sp. NZLR1. The sequence goes on from NZ_CP071633.1 coordinate 3,515, forward strand.
CTGGAGAAGGGAGGGCATATCAATTCTCCGGGGGGTTATCTCAGGGATCTGACCCGGAGGACAGAGCGGGGCGAGTTTGCAATCGGCCCGATGCTGATGGCGCTCGTGCGGGCAAGCGGACCAACAGCAAGGCATGTTGGATAAGGGAACGGGCGCGGCGATCGCATAACGATTGAGGATGCAATCACCTCTTTACAACTAACATGTCACTCTGCTACGTCTAGCCTCAATCATCGGGAGGAAGCATATTTGACCCAGAAATTTGGGCTGTCAGTCGCTCTCGCCACGCCGTTCGGCAACAATGGCGATATCGCCATCGATGTTATGATCGAGCAGGCAAAGCGAAGCCTCGCTGCCGGATGCTCGAGCGTAACGCTGTTCGGAACGACGGGTGAAGGTTCGTCCATCGGAACGCAGGAACGTGAACGTGTTCTGGCTTCCATGATCGAGAGTGGGATAGAAGCGAGCAAAATCCTCGTCGGCGTGCTGGTCGACGCCGCCGAGGATGCGGCGTCGCAGGCAGGTCATGCGCTTTCCAAGGGGGTTCGCAACATTCTGCTTGCTCCCCCTTCCTATTTCAAGAACGTCAGTGACGACGGCCTGTTCCAGTGGTTTTCGGCTGTGTTCGCCACCCTCGGCGACAAGGCGCGAGACATTATCGTCTACAACATCCCCTCGGTCACCATGGTTCCGCTGACCGTATCGCTGATCGGCCGGCTGCGGGCAGCCTTTCCCAATATCGTCATAGGCGTCAAGGACTCCTCCGGCGACTGGCCTTTTACGGAAACACTGTTGAAAGCGCATGGCGATCTCGTCATCCTGGTGGGGGACGAACGTCATTTGGCGAAGGGCGTGCGGCTTGGCGGCCAGGGTGCAATCTCGGGCATGGCGAATTTCGTACCGCGCGAAGTCAAGCTGATGGCGGAGGAAGGCAAGGATGATTCCCGCATCGAGGACTTCGTCGCCGAACTGCTGAAATTTCCGGTGACGGCTGCCGTAAAGGTCATGGTCGCGCAACTGACGTCGGATGATATATGGCTTGCTGTTCGTCCGCCGCTCGTTTCAATATCCGCGGAAGGGCAGGCGGAACTCGCTCTCGCTTTCGATGGTCTTTTCCGCTCGAAGGCGGCATAGGGCAAAGATGTTTCTGGGAGAGGCGATGGACGGCACAGACGAGCAGCCGACACTCCGGGAAAAGGCGTATGAGAGCTTCACGCGCCACCTTCTTGCGCGTGATGTGCGCCCCGGTCAGTTCGTTTCGCAGCGCCGCCTCGTCGAGTTGACAGGACTGACACTTGGCGCCATCCGAGAGCTCATTCCGAGGCTGGAAGCCGAAGGGCTGATCAAGACTGTGCCTCAGCGCGGCTTACAGATCGCCCATATCGACCTTAATCTCATTCGCGAGGCGTTCCAGCTGCGCGTTTTCCTGGAGAAGGAAGCTGTCGCGCTTTTCACCCGCTCTGCATCTGACGAGACGGTCGCCAGACTTTTGAAGCAGCATCGCGATATCGCCGATGCCATTCGCGGCGGCGATGGATCGCACGAATTGGAACTACACGCGCAGGCCGTCGATTGGGGCATGCACGACGCTTTTATCGATGCCTTGGGAAATACCATCATTTCGAACGCCTACCGGGTAAACTCGATCAAGATGCGCCTGATCAGTCAGGATCGTTTTCGCATCGACGGTCACGTCGGACCTGTCATGGGTGAGCACCTGAAGGTGCTCGAGGCGATCGAACGACGATCGGCGGAGGACGCCGTCAACAGCCTTGTCGCACATATCAATCATGCAAGAGATCGTGCGCTCAGGATATAATCGGAAAATAGGCAGCCGGGGGTGAGGAGATCGCCGGCAAGAGGAGGAGCAATCAAATGTCATCGTTTTTGAATCCGACGAGGCGCGGCTTTCTGGCGGGGACCGCCACTTTTGGAGCCAGCAGCATGCTCGGCATGCGGTCGGCATCCGCTGCCGTTGATTGGAAGCGCTTTGCCGGGACGACACTCGAAGTCAACCTGGTCAAGAGCCCGCGCAGCGAGACGCTCGTCAAATACCTGTCCGAGTTCGAAGAACTCACCGGCATCAAGGTCAATGCCGAAGCGACGCCCGAACAACAGCAGCGCCAGAAGACGACCATCGAGCTCAGCTCGGGCAAGCCGAGCTTCGACGTCGTCCACATGAGCTACCACGTGCAGAAGCGGCAATTTGAAAAGGGCGGCTGGCTTGCCGATATCAGCGGCTTTCTCAAAGATTCGTCCCTGACCGATCCGTCGCTCACGGAAAGCGATTTCGCCGAAGCCGGCCTGACCTTCGCCAAGGACTCTGGCGGCGTTCTGCGCTCGCTTCCGTTCTCGGTCGATTACTGGATCATCTACTGGAACAAGGCACTGTTCGAGAAGAAGGGGCTGTCCTATCCGACGACGTTCGAAGAACTGGTAACTGCGGCCGAAGCACTCACCGATCCGTCGACCAATACCTATGGCTTCGTTGCTCGCGGCCTGAAGAACGCCAATACGCCGGTCTGGACGTCGCTGCTGCTCGGCTATGGTTCGAGCCCGCTCGGCCCCGATGGCAAGCTGCGTACGACATCGCCAGAAGCGATCGACGCAGCCAAGCTTTACCAGAAACTGATGACCAAGACCGCCCCTCCCGGCGTCTCCGGCTTCAACTGGGCCGAGGCGCAGTCGGCCTTCCTGCAGGGCAAGATCGGCATGTGGCTGGACGGCGTCGGTTTTGCTCCGCCGATCGAGAATCCGGAAAAGTCGCGTGTCGTCGGCCAGGTCGGTTACGGTGTGATGCCGAAAGGCCCGAAAGCACAGGCCGCAGGCACATTCGGCGACGGCCTTGGTGTCGTTGCGGCAAGCAAGAACAAGGAAGCAGCCTACCTCTTCTGCCAATGGGCGATTTCCCACGACATGGGCGCACGCCTGCTGCAGGCCGGTGCCGGCGTTCCTTTCCGCCAGTCGATCCTTGCGGATGCCAAGGTTCGCGAAGGTGTCAAGATGCCGGCGGCATGGCTTGATGCGGTTGCGGGTTCCGGCAAGATCTCGCAGCTCGCGCTGCCGGTGATCATTCCGGTCACCGAGTTCCGCGACATCTATGGCGTCGGTCTTACCAACATGATCGGCGGCGGCGATCCAGAGACCGAACTCAAGGCCGCGACGGCACAGTTCGAACCCGTCCTGGCGAAGAGCGAGGGATAATGGCCTCGGCAAGCATCGAAACGGCCGCAGCGGCCAAGGCCGCCTCGAAGGGAAGGAGCAACGCTGGTCGCGTTGCTCCCAACTACTGGCCCTTCGTCATTCCGGCGCTGATCGTCATTGCGGCCGTCATCGTTTTTCCATGGGTGTTTACCCTTTGGATGAGCGTCAACAGCTGGACGCTTGGCCAGTCCCAGGTCTTTGCAGGACTGGACAATTACGCCCGCCTGGCCGTGGACATGCGCTTCTGGGAGTCGCTCTGGCATACGGTGCTCTACACGACGCTCTCGGTGGTGGCGCCGCTCTTTCTAGGGACGCTCGCCGCGTTGATTTTCGATACGCAATTTCCGCTCCGCGGTCTTCTGCGCGGTATATTCGTGATGCCGATGATGGCGACGCCCGTCGCCATCGCTCTCGTCTGGACCATGATGTTCCACCCGCAGCTCGGCGTCCTCAATTATCTTCTATCCTTGATCGGCATCGGCCCTCAGGAGTGGATCTATAATCAGACCAGCGTCATCCCTTCGTTGGTGCTGGTCGAGACATGGCAATGGACGCCGCTTATCATGCTGATCGTGCTCGGCGGTCTGGCGGCGGTTCCGCGCGAGCCCTATGAAAGCGCCGAAATCGACGGAGCCAATGTCTGGCAGAAATTCCGCTATCTAACCCTGCCGATGATCGCGCCTTTCCTGATGATTGCGGTGATCATCCGCAGCATCGATGCGGTGAAAAGTTTCGATATCATCTATGCCATGACCCAGGGCGGGCCGGGCACGGCGTCGGAAACGATCAATATCTATCTCTACAACACAGCTTTCGCCTATTACGACATCGGCTATGGCTCGGCCATGGCAGTTGTCTTCTTCATCCTCATCGTCCTGCTGTCCTTCGTCCTTTTGATGCTCCGGCAGCGTGCGAACTGGTCTGACGGGGAGGCACGCTGATGAAGCGCAGAACGCTCGATCGTATCGGACTGCTGTTTGTTGCCCTTGTGATGATATCGCCGGTCGTCCTGTTCTTCCTCTGGATGATCTCGCTGTCGCTGAAATATGAAATCGACAGCGGTGCCTATCCGCCGATCTTCATTCCTCAGCGTTTCGCTTGGTCGAACTATCTGAAGGTCTTCGAGGAGAACAACTTCTTCCTGTATCTGTGGAATTCGGTGGTGGTGACAGGTGCCGCCACGCTTCTGGCACTGCTGATCGGCGTGCCGGCCGGATATGGCATCGCGCGCCTGAAGGCCGAGAAGTCGGCGATGGTCATCATGATCGCGCGTATGACGCCCGGCCTTTCCTTCCTGATTCCGCTCTTCCTGCTCTTCCAATGGCTGAACCTGCTCGGCACGCTCCTGCCGCAGATCATCATCCATCTCGTCGTCACAGTGCCGATCGTCGTATGGATCATGATCGGTTATTTCGAGACGACGCCGATGGAACTGGAAGAGGCCGCCAGCATCGATGGCGCCACACCCTGGCAGATTTTCCGCTTGGTCGCTTTGCCGATCGCCAAACCCGGCATTGTCGTCGCCTTCATCCTGTCGGTCATCTTCTCCTGGAACAACTTCGTCTTCGGTATCGTGCTCGCCAGTCGCGAGACCCGCACGCTGCCGGTCGCGGTCTACAACATGCTTTCGTTCGAACAGGTCAGTTGGGGGCCGCTTGCGGCGGCGGCGCTGATCGTCACTTTGCCCGTGCTGATATTGACGGTGTTTGCGCAACGACAGATCGTGGCTGGGCTGACGGCCGGAGCCGTCAAGTGAGCCGGTGAGACGACGGTTTTGGCGACTTCTTCTGCTTTCGCCTGCCTGCTTGACCAGGATGATTTTAGGCCGGTCGGCCTAGAATCTGAATCCTATTCTAAATTAAAGAGTTAGAGCATGATGTCGTCCGAAAACCGCTCGCACTTTTCGGCATCATACTCGAGTCCGGCGCGCAGCGTTTTATGTGTCGGCGCTGCGGTGCTCGACACGCTGTTTCGTGTGCGCTCGTTGCCGATCGGCCAGGGCAAAATTCTCCCCTACGATATGCTGCAGATCGCCGAGGGTATGGCGTCGAGCGCGGCCTTTGCGGTCGCCCGGCTGGGTGGCAATGCCAACCTCTGGGGTGCGGTTGGCGATGATGCCACCGGCGAACGCATCATTGCGGAGCTCAGCGATAGCGGAGTAGATACGAGCGGTATGGTTCGTGTGGTAGGCGCCCGCTCGGCGGTCTCGACGATCCTTGTCGATGATCAGGGCGAGCGGCTGATTGTGCCCTTCTACGATGCCGGGCTGCACGAGACGGTCAAACCGGTGACAAAACACGACGTGTCTGCTTTCGATGCTGTGCTCGTCGACGTCCGCTGGCCGAAGCTTGCGCTGCGGACGCTGTTCGCAGCCAGAGAGGCCGGCAGGCCAGCCATTCTCGATGGCGACGTTGCGGGCGATGGCGTAATCGAGATGCTTGCACCGGCGGCCAGTCACATCGTGTTTTCACAGCCGGCCGCCGAGCGCCTTACCGGAACTGCGGAGACGGCGAAGGCCGTTGGCCTCCTGAAGCGAAAGTTCGAGCAGGCCTTCATCAGCGTCACATCAGGGGAAAACGGCTCCTTCTGGTTCGATGACCAAACCGGCGAGATTTTCCATCTGGCGGCTCCGAAGGTGAGGGCCGTCGATACGCTCGCAGCAGGCGATATCTTCCATGGCGCTTTCGCTCTGGCGATCGCAGAAGGCGTGCCGATCGCCGAGACGATGCGCTTGTCGTCGATGGCGGCGGCGCTGAAATGCCAGGTGTTCGGCGGACGCATCGGTGCACCAACCAGAGCCGAGGTCTGCGATGCCCTCCGCGGTTGGGGCGTCGAGCGGCAATCGTGCGGGCAGGTAGATTAAAAAAGCGATCCGCCCGCGGTATGAGTTTGCGCTCCCTCAGCTTTTGACCGAACCGGCGGTCATGCCCGCCAGGAAGTAGCGTTGAGCAACCAGGTAAAGCACCAGGAGGGGAAGGGAGCCGAGCACGCTCATTGCCATCATTTCATTCCATTCGAAAGCATGCTGGCCCATCAGCAGCTGGATGCCGATCGGAACGGTTCTGAGATTCATCGATTTTGTCAGCGTCAGTGCGAAGAGGAATTCATTCCACGCCAGCAGAAAAGTGTAGACCGCCGTAGCAACAATCCCGGGGATGGAGACGGGCACGATGACGCGCCAAAGTGCCGTCCAGCTCGAACCGCCATCGACGAGAACGGCCTCGTCCAGCTCTTTCGGTAAGGTGTTGAGATAGCCCGTCATCAGCAGGACTGCGTAAGGCAGTGTAAAGACCATATAGGTGAGGATCAGTGCCAGATATGTGTCGAAGATCCTGAAGGCGACTACCATTCCGAAATAGGGGATCAGAAGGGTGATGGGCGGAACGGTCTGCGTGCTGATGATGAAGATGTTCAAGGTGTTCTTGAAGCGGAAGGAATAGCGGCTGAAGCCGTAAGCAGTCAGGATAGCGATGACGAGGGTGAGGCAGGTGACGACGCCGGCGACGAAGTAGCTGTTGATGAAGAACCGCACCTTCACCGGATCGTTGAAGATCGTCAGATAGGCGGCCAGGGTAAAATCCTTCGGCAAAAGCCGCGGCGGAAGAGCGAAGATTTCGGTATTCGATTTCAGTGAACTGAAAAACATCCAGACGATCGGGAAGGTCGAAAAGACCAGGCCGATCGCCAGTCCGAGATAGGTCAGGATGGTCGGCAGTGCCGAGTTCTTGAAGGAACGCTTTGCCATGACGGTCACCTTCGCTGCTGGTGTTTGATGTAGAAGTAGGTGACGCTCATCGAAATGATGAGGATGATCATTGCACTCGCCGAAGCCAGCGAAAATTCATATTGGGAGAAGGCGAGCTTGTAGGTGAAGGTGGATAGCACTTCCGTCGAATAGATCGGACCGCCGCCCGTCGTCATCCAGACGAGCGGAAAAACCTGCATCGTCCAGATAAAATCGAGAAGCGCGATGCTGATAATGATCGGCATCAGTTGCGGGATGGTGATGTACCAGAATTTTTCCAGTTCGTTGGCACCATCGATCCCGGCTGCCTCGTAAAGCTCCTTCGAAATGCCTTGGAGACCGGCAAGCAGGCTGACCATATAAAGCGGATAACCCGCCCAGATGTTTGCAAAGGTCAAGGCGTGAATGGCGGTGCGGGTCGAGGAAAACCACTCGACCTTGAAATTGATGATGTGGAGCGCCATCAGCACGCTGTTGACGACGCCGTTCGGATCGAGCAGCAAACGCCAGATGATGGCGATGATCACGGCGGTGAACAGCCAGGGCAGGATGAAGAGCACACGCAGGACGCTCCGAATAAGCGGATCGACGCGGTTGGTGTTCAACAGCAGCGCGAAAGCCAAGCCGATGATGAAGTGGAAGACGACGCTCATGATCGTGAAATACATCGTCTGGGCGACCGACTGCCAGAACACCGGATTTTCGAAGATGGTCAGGTAATTCTGGACCCCTGCGAACGCAGCGTCCTTTTTCATGATGGCGCCGTCCATCAATGAATATTTGAAGACCATCACCATGGGGAACAGCATCAGCAGAACCAGCAGCAGGGTGGCCGGCGACACGTAGAAATACGGCACCAGCTTCCTCAAGGTGCTGTAACGAAGTCTTCCTTTCCTTCGCGCTTTGACTTGCGCAGCGACCAGAGCCGGAGCGGAATGATTCATGAGCTGTGACTTCCCATTATGCGAAGATTTGACGACTTTCACCGGCAGCGCCAGGTCGCTCTGCCGGTGATCTCGTGAAAGCGACGTGCTTTAGTCCTTTGTTTTATGCATGTCGTTATCCCGGAACCGCCGCGCACTTCCGGGCGACATGCATTAGAACTTCGCGAGCCAGACCTTCTCGGTATTGGCAGCCGCATCCTTGGCCGACTGGCCGCCGTCGAACATCTTTTGAACTTCGACGTTCATGTCCCGCATCAGCTCTTCGGCTACCGGAAGGCCGACGAATTCGTTGGCAGGATAGCCGCTCTGGAAGATTTTAAAAGCTTCCGCGAAGATCGGGTCCGATGCCACGAAGTCCGGTTTGGCATGGACGTTGCCGGGGAAGGCGTTGGCAATCGAGACCAGACGGCCATTGACGTCGGGGCTCATCAGATATTCCACAAGCTTCCAGGCTTCTTCCTTGTGCTTGCTGCCGTCGCTGATGCCGATGCCCCAGGACGCATAGGGCATGCCGCGTTTGCCGGTGTAGCCGTCGGTTGCGGGCAGGGCCGAGATGCCGAACTTGAGCTTCGGATTGCGCTCGCGGATAAGGTTCACATGTGCGAGGGAATCGACCATCATGCCGACGCGGCCATTGACGAATTCCTCGACCTTGTCCTGTTCCTTCTTGGCGAAAATGCCGGGAGAAATAACGCCTTCCTTGTTGAGGGAAGCAAGATAGTCGAGCGTGCCGACGACGGCGTCATTTTCAAGATCGGGCTTGCCGTCCTTCATCATCGAGGCGCCGGAGGCCCAGACCCAGGACATCACGTCATTCTGGATTCCGCTCGGGGACTGCAGCGATAGCGGCAGAACCCAACCATACTGGTTCTTCGAGCCGTCGGTCATCTTCTTGGCGGCTTCGGCGAATTCCGTGCGCGTGGTCGGCAATTTGTCGACGCCAGACGCCTTGGCGATATCCAGGTTGACGAAGACCGGGTAGACGAAGGAAGCCAGCGGGAACATCACGCTCTTGCCATCGACCTTGACGATATCGGTGATCTGGCTCTTGTCGTATTTCGCCTTCTCCATCAGTTCGTCCATGGAGGCGATCGCGCCCTGCTTGGCGAGCCCGTTGACCCAGGCGCCATCCAGGCCGACGACGTCGCTGAGGGTTCCGGAGGCGGCGCCGACGACGATCTGGTCACGCGTCGTGGCATAGGGGCCGCTAACCAGCGTCACCTTGATGCCGGGGTTTGCCGCCTCAAAATCGTTCATGATGCCGCGCAGGGCCCCGGACGGCATTTCCGGTTCCCACCATTGAATAAATTCGATGGTGGTGTCGGCAAATGCCGATGTGGCGCAAAGCGCCCATACAGCCACGGCAGCCCGCATCGTCATGCTGAATTTTCTAATATTCATCTGTGCCTCCCATAGATTTCAGTTAATCGATCCTCCTCAAGACCGTAGACAAAGTAGGTTCCCTGAGGCACCTATCTGTCAACGAAGAACTGCGATCGAGAAAGGATGAGAGACCTGCGTTGGCGGCGAATAACAGGATAAGTAACTGACAAGACAGGATAAAATCTACCGTTGGAATCAATTCTTTTTTCAAGCATTTGTGTTGCTTGTGACTCATTTTTTCTTTACTTTCGTAAACAAATGAAAGTTTGCTCAACAAGACGAAACATGGGAAGTGCGTCATCTTCACTGCGAAATTTTCCGATTTGCGGCCTGAAACAAGCGTTTTTGCAGCCACGAGGCGCAGCCGCCGCAAATCGCAGGTGGAGGGAATATTTCGGTTTTCGAAAGGGAGCCGAGTCTGCAATTCCGGGCGCCAAAAACGCTCTGTACAAATTGCCCCATGCGTGATTTGGCGCGTCAGTGGATTTGCCGTTGATGCGAAATCATTTTGATCCGGCGCCTCGTCCCGCCGATAAGGAACTGAATGGCCAAGAAAAGTTATAAATCGATGGACGATTTCGCGACCGCCTCCGGCGTATCGCGTCCGACGCTGTCGAAATATTTCGATGATCCCTCGCAGATCAAGGAGGTGACCCGCAAGCGTATCGAGGCGGCCCTCAAGAAGTCGAATTTCGAGCCGAACCTTTTCGCGCGGCACCTCAATCGCAAGCGGACCAGAAATATCGGGATCCTGGTCCCGACCATGTCGGATCCCTTTTATGTGCAGGTCGTGTCGCTGATCGAGCTGGAGTTGCGCGAAAAAGGCTTCTGGCCGGTCCAGATCTCTTCGCACACGCGGCCGGAGCTGGAGGCCGAGGCGGTGCGGACATTGCTCTCGCTGAAGGTTGCAGGTGCGATCGTGGCGCCGCTCGGAGCCGGCTTGCGCCGCTCCGCGCTGGAAAGACTGAAGGACGCAATCCCCGTCGTCTGCTTCGACAATCCGGCCAGCGGCGACCTTCCTTATGTCGGCAACGACAACGCACAAAGCATGGCAGCCATCGTGCAATATCTCTGCCGGTCCGGTGAGCCGCCGATATTCCTGGAAATTCCGCATCTGACGGAAAACGCCGGCGAGCGGCAGGCGAGCTACCGCGCGACCATGGCAAGGGAAGGGCATTCACCGCTGGTCATCGATTGTGACGCACCACCGTCCTGGGAGTTCGAGCGTCTCGGATACGAGCAGATGCAGAGAATTCTTGCGCGTGGCGGCCTGCCCGGCAAAACACTGCTCTGCGCCAACGACCGCTTCGCTTTCGGCGCCATGGCGGCCGCATTCGCTTCCGGCCTGAAAATCGGGCGCAACGACGGTTGCGACGTGCGCATCGCCGGGCACGACGATCATCCGCTGAGCCGATATACCTGTCCGTCGCTGACGACGATGGCCCAGAACGCGCCGGAGATCGCAGCGAAATCCGTGGAGCTTTTGCTGTCTCATATCGAAAGCGAGGACGAGGGGACGACCCCTTCGATAAAGAGGGTCATCCTGGAAGCAACACTGGTGATGCGCGACTCGGCTTGAGGCGGGCTCAACGCGTGAGCGCCGGGTCCATGGTGCGCCATGCCGTTGCAATGGCTTCAAGAGCCTCTTGCGCCTCCGGAATGGCCCGGCGCTTCGAGACGAAGCCATGGATCTGTCCAGGCCAGGTGTGGCTTGTGGCCTGGGCTTCGGAGCTCAGCCGCTCGGTATAGAGGGCCCCTTCGTCAAACAGCACATCGTGGCCGGCAAGGATCACGACGGCGGGCGCCACGCCCGCCAGTGACGCGGCGCGAAGCGGCGAGGCCCGCCAGTCGGACCGGCTAGCAGGGTCCGGCAGATAGTGGTCCCGGAACCATCGCATCGCCGCTGACGTCAGGCCGAAACCCTCATCGTAACGCAAGTAGCTGTCGGTTGCCTGCAACTGGTCGGTCACCGGATAGATCAGCACCTGACCGATGACAGCCGGCACCTGTCCGTCGCGTGCCAGCAGAGCGATGACGGCGGCGAGATTTCCGCCGGCGCTGTCGCCGCCAACGACAATTCGCGCCGGATCGATGCCGAGTGCAGCAGCCTGATCCGTCATCCAGACGAGCGCGGCTGCGCAGTCTTCGATCGCCGCCGGAAAGGGATGTTCCGGGGCGAGGCGGTAGTCGGGCGAAACCACGACGGCGCCAGCGATATTGGCAAGCGTCCGGCAAATGTCCTCATGGGTTTCCGGCGCGCCGATCACAAAGCCGCCACCATGGATATAAAGCAAGGCGGGAGCCCGCTCGCGCGGCGTTGTGCGGCCGCGCCATATCTTCAGCCGGATGGCGCCGGCATGCCTTTCCAGTATCTCGGCCACATCCTCGAGCGGCCACTGGATGTCTGCGAAACCGTCCAGATATTGTTGCCGCGCCAGCGCCGGCGTGCAGCTTTCCACAGGCTCCTGCGGATCGCCCGGCCACGCAAGTGCGCGTTTTGCGGATTCATCCAGTTGTGTCATGCAAGCAGGCTCCGTGCTTCGTCTTCCCGCAATTCCCTTGGCTGGGCAACAGTACCTGGAATGGTCTGCGCGACACCGGTTTCACCTGCCCGGAGGGTTGCTTCCATGACATCTAGCACATGCAGCGCGAGATCGCCTGAAGCGCGCGGCGTACGGCCTTCGATGATGGCGCGGGCAAGATCGGCAAGACCAAGCATGCGATAGTTGGCGCGGTCCGGTGCTGCGATCGGCCAATTGGCCGCACCGAAGAGTTCGCCTGATGTATCGGTTTCCTGCCAGGGCGCGCCACGACTGGAGAGCGCGACACGGCCGCTGAAATTATCAGGGTCGGGCAGGCGTAGCGATCCTTCGGTGCCGTGCAGCTCAATGGGGTGGTTGGAGTGGCGGAAGACGTCCCAGGAGGTGCCGAAGGTGACTGTGGCGCCGCAATCAAATTCCAGCAGCGAAAGCACGCTGGTCGGTGTTCCCACTTTGAACCTGGTGCCCTGCTTCGGCCCTTCGGCGGTGATGAGCCGCTCTTCCTGCCCGCTTGTGGCAACGGCCTGCACACGTCGGATCGGCCCCATCAGATTGACCATCATCGTGAGATAGTAGGGGCCCATATCCATGACCGGGCCGGCGCCGGCCTGATAGTAAAAGCTGGGGTCCGGATGCCAGTGCTCCATGCCGCGGCCCATCATGAAGGCTGTCCCCGTCACCAGCTTGCCGATGGCGCCGGCTTCCATCTGCCGCCGGGCATGACGTCCGGCTGCCCCGAGGAAGGTGTCCGGCGCCGAACCGAGCATGAGGCCCTTTTCGGCGGCCGCATCCACCAATCGGCGTCCTTCTGCGGCCGTGACGCCGAGTGGCTTCTCGGTAAAGACATGTTTGCCCGCCGACAACGCCCGCATCGAGACGTCGAAATGGGCAGCCGGGATCGTCAAGTTGAGGATCAGGTCGATGTTCTTATCGTCAATGAGGGCATCGACGTCGGCCGCCCGCAGGTTGAACTCAGCGGCGCGGCGCTTGGCGGCGTCTGCATTGAGATCGGCACAGGCGGTGATCTCGACGCCGCGAAACAGCGGCGCATTGCGCATATAGGCGAGCGAAATGTTGCCGCATCCCACAACGCCGATCTTGAGTTTCATTTCATTGGTCCCTTCCATCTAGACCTGACCTTGCCGTTGCGTGCTCACAGAGTTGAGGAATGCTATGTTTGACGCGCGAGATATAAATTATGTTGACGCACGCTAACATTTTCCCCTACGAAATGACAAGACGTTGGGAGGCGTCGCAACTCCCCGATGAAGAGGGTCTCGGCCCTCTTGTTGAAGAATGCGTTTCGGCAATGCGGACACCAAGTGCCTCGATGATCGCCTCCGCGAAGGCGCCGGCTTCGATATCGGCTGTCACCAACGAATAGGTCAGGACCAAATTATGAACAATGCTGCGCTGAAAATCGGCTGCCAGACATTCACCTGGGAGATGCTGGGCAAGGGTTGGGGCGGGGGGCCGGATGATCTGGTGCGCGCCATCGCCGATGGCGGATATGCCGGTCTCGAAATCACCGACACGATGATCGGTCACTACGTGCTTAAGCCTGCCGACTTTGCCCGTACTTTGACAAACGCCGGTTTGACGCTGGTTTCCTTTGCCTTCGGCTCCGCCAGCGGCTTCACGGTGGCGGAAAAAATCGCTTCCGATCTGGAGACGGCGCGGCGCTGGGTGGATTTCGTGGCGAACTTTCCCGGTGCGATGGTGTCGATGGGATCGGCCACCGTCGTTTCGGATGGCCCGCGCGATGAGAAATTCGCCATCGCAGCGGAGTGCTACAATCGCGCGACCGAGATCGGACGGTCGGCCGGTGTCGCCGTTGCTGTCCACCCTTCCTCGCACCACAATACGCTTCTCTTCACCCGGAACGATTATGACCGCCTGTTTGTTCTCCTCGATCCACGGGTGGGTTGGGTGCCGGACACCGGCCATATTCTGCGGGGCGGCCAGCAGATCGACGAAACGCTTTCGGCCTACCGGGACCGTATCCGCTACGTGCATCTGAAGGATGTCGACGCCGGCGGGATCTGGGCGATGCTCGGCGAAGGCGTCTGCGACGTGCCCGCCGTGATCTCGGCCGTTCGGGATGCGCCGGAGTTCACCGGCTGGATCGTGGTGGAGGAAGAATCGGACCATGCCGGAACCGATCCGGCGGCGGCCGTTCGCGTGAACCGCGAGACGCTTCGACAGCTGGGGTTCTAACGCGCCTCGTTTCCCTTGGGGTCGACGAAAATCTTCCGCGCGCGACAATGCCTCTCCCGGCTCGCGGCTGAATTGGCGAGGCTGGCTGCCGGTCACGCGTAGCGCACCTCCACGCCGAGCTTGTCCAATCGGTGGCGAATGCTGTGCGGCATGTTGCTGTCCGTGATGATCAGATCGACGCGCGACAGCGAGAAGGCTTTGGAGGAGGCGCCGATGTCAAATTTGCTCGAATCCGCCACAAGTACGACACGCCGGGCCATGCGAACCAGGTTGCGCTTGGTCCGCGCAATATCTTCTGAGACATCGACGACGTCGAAGGCCTGATCGATCGCGTGAGCGCTGACAAAGGCCTGGTGGGCGACGAGACCGCCGACCGCCTTATCGGAGTCCGATACGATCGTGCTGACGGTGCTGGGAAACACCCGGCCGCCGATCATGTGCACGTCAAGTCCCGGCCGGTACATCAGGTGCTGCGCGATGTTCATCGCCGTCGTCGCGACCACGACGTTGTTGACCTGGGGCATCTGCATGGCCACCTGCAGCAACGTCGAACCGCTGTCGAAGACGATCGACTGGTTGTCGATGATCTGCCGCGCGGCCATCTGGGCGATGCGCCGCTTCGCATCGAAATTACGCTGCATGCGTTCCTCGAAGGCTGCGGCCGGCGAGTCGGACGGCAAAGCGATTGCCCCACCATGGGTTTTGATCAACTGCTTCTTTGCATCCATGATCTCGAGGTCGGAGCGGATCGTGACTTCCGAGACCTCGAAGAATTCCGCGAGCTGGCGGGTGCGAGCCTGGCCGACCCGTTGAAGTTCCAGCATGATCTGCTGCCGCCTCTGTTCTGCAAGCATATGCGATCCCGACTGCCGCGCGCGCCGTTGCGATAAAGCGACTTTTGAAAAACGAAAGCCAGCCGCGTGTTTGTACGGCTTCTGCTGCAGAAATAGCTCCTTGGAGTGAAAAAAGCACGTTAAAAATTTTCTTGCCGCGTGGAAACGAAAGAATTCGAAATATTGAACATTTGTTTGTTTTCGAGTTAGGGTTTTTCCAGCAACGAAGCCGTCAATCGCAAAGCCAGCAATCGTAAAGCCAGCAATCTTAAAGGAAGTATCGCCATGGGTCTCGGAACCAAAATCCGCCTCGCACGCCTGTTCTCGAACCCATCGGGTCATTTGTTTGGAGGCGCGGTCGATCATTTTGTCGGTTATGGCAATGTTCGTGAGGGCGGGCTTGCCGATCTGCCGGGCGCGCTCAAACGCGTCATGGCGGGAGGCCCCGACTACATCAGCATCCAGCCTGGCGCGGCGCGGCACCTTTGGTCGGAATACGCCGGGAAGGCAGCCCTCGTCATTCAGGGTGGCTGCTTCACCGCCGACGACCGGATTCGCCAGCTCATTGCGACCCCGGAAGACGCTGTGCGCTATGGCGCCGACGCCCTGGCGGTCGCCATTCCAGTGCGCGGCGCCACCGAAGGAGAGTACATCCGCTGGCTCACCGACACGGTCAACGCCGCCGCCCGCTACGAGATGCCGGTCGTCGCCCACGTCTATCCCCGGGATTTTTCCGATGGCGGCAAGATCGTGTTTACTCCGGATGAAATTGCTTATGCGGTTCGTATCGGTTTCGAAGCCGGCGTCGACGTGATCAAGGTCGGTTACACCGGAGATTTCGAGTCCTTCCGGGAAACTGTCGCGACCTGCCCGATCCCGGTTGTGATTGCCGGCGGCCCGAAGACCGATACGCTGCTTGGAGCGCTCGTCCAGACCTCGGAAGCCTTGCGCGCTGGCGCCAAGGGGGCGGTCGTCGGCCGCAACCTCTGGGGGCACGGCGATACGACCATGGCGGCGCGCGCCTTCAAGCTCGTCATTCATAAGGGGATGGCGCCAGAGGAGGCACTGGCGGCTGCCGGGGCTTGAGACATGTCGCGCTCGCTCCAGGTTCTGGGCTTCGGCGCCCTGGCAATCGATGACATCATCTATGTTGATCGAGGGCTTTCGGCCGGCAAGGGGAAGGTGACGAAGCGGACTACGGACCATGGCGGCAACGTGGCGACGGCTCTTGTCGCCGTCGCCCGGCTTGGCGGGCGCGCCGGCTTCATCGGATGGCTCGGCGATGAGCCTGCGGCCGATCTGGCCGGTGCCGAGCTCGAGCGCGAGGGTGTCGACATATCTCTGGCGCCACGCCATGCCGCTGCCGCGCCGATCCGCTCGGTGATCACGGTCGGTCCTGACGGCGACCGGTTCATAGCCTATGACGACGATGTGCTGCACGGCACGTCGGACGCGCTGCCCGACAATGTTTTGATGCAGGCCCCGGTCCTGCTGATCGATGGTTACGCGACGCACTCGGAAAGTGTTGTGGCGCGGGCGCGCGCGCTTGGCCTAGCCGTGATAGCCGATATCGAATGGACGGTCGGTGCCGCGACGGACCGAATCCTCGCCTTCGCCGACCATCTGGTGCTGCCGCTCGCTTTCGCTAGAGATTACACCGGTGAAAATGATCCAGCGATCATCCTGGAGAAGCTTTGGTCAACGGATCGGTCCGCTGTTGTCCTGACCGATGGCGAACGAGGGAGCAACCTGCGCCAGAAAGGCGACGCCACCCGCTGGCATTTGCCGGCCTATCAGGTTCAGGCGGTCGACACGACCGGCGCCGGCGATTGCTTTCACGGTGCCTACGCTCTTGCGCTTGCTGAGGGTAAGAGCCCGCTTGATTGCGTTGCCTATGCCACGACGGCTGCCGCCATTTCCGTGACCGCACGGGGAGGGCGCAGAGGCCTGCCAGACAATCGAACATGCCTGACATGGATGGCGGCGGAAAATGCACCCGTGCCGCGCCCGATTCCGCGATATCACGATTAGCGCGAGGTAGTGCGTGCCGACGTCGTCCACTGCCCGGGGGAGTCGCACGGCTGATTGTAAGGGGTTGAAAGATCCTCCAATAGCTGCCGTGCCGACCTTAAAAATTACGCGCGTTAAAAAATATTGTTTCGCAAAAAAGCCCATTGTTATCGGATTAAACATGAACAAATTCAAATAGATATAGTAAATAGTCGATAACGCATGGCGCTTTGACATCGATTCTTTTGTTGACTTTTAAGGTCAGGCCTGAGCCTTCTTGTCGAAAGCATCGGAGACGGTGGGAGCGCCGTTTGAAGACGTGATCCGGACTGATATGGGAGGATGAGACGTGGCTGTGGTTGTACTGGACAAAATCTGCAAGACCTATGGAAACAGCTACCATGCGATCAAGGATCTGAGCCTGACGATCCATGATGGCGAGTTTCTGATCCTGGTCGGTCCATCCGGATGCGGAAAATCGACCGCGCTCCGCATGATTGCCGGGCTTGAGGAAATCAGCAGTGGAACCTTGAGCATCGGCGGTCAGGACGTCGTCGATCTCGCCCCCAAGGACCGGGACATTGCCATGGTCTTCCAGAGTTATGCGCTTTATCCGCACATGACGGTGTTCGACAACATCGCCTTTTCGATGAAGCTGGCCGGAAAGACCAAGGTCGAGCGAACCAAGCGCGTGCATGAGATTGCCAAGACCTTGCAGCTGGAAAGCTTGCTGGGCAACAAGCCCGCACAGCTTTCCGGCGGCCAGCGCCAGCGTGTTGCGATGGGCCGCGCCATGGTCCGCGAGCCCGCGGCATTCCTCATGGACGAACCGCTTTCCAACCTCGATGCCAAGCTGCGTGTTCAAATGCGCGCGGAGATCGCAAGCCTGCAGAAACAGCTGGGCGTCACGACGATTTACGTGACGCACGACCAGACCGAAGCCTTGACCATGGGCGATCGCGTCGCGGTGCTGAAGGGCGGCGTGCTACAGCAGGTGGACACGCCCAAGGCTTTGTATCACCGCCCGGTCAATGCGTTTGTCGCAGGCTTCATCGGGTCGCCCTCGATGAACCTATTCGAAGGGCGTCTGGAGGGCATGCGGATCCAGCTGCCGGGCTTCTCCATCCCCCTGTCCGACGGCACGTTTGAGCGGGCTCCCGGCCTTTCCGCTTTCGAGGGAAAAGCCCTGATCTTTGGCGTCCGGCCCGAGGATCTCTACGACAGCCAGTTGCCGTCCGGGGCGTCCTATCCGACGATCCCGGTTGTCGTGAAGTCGATCGAGGAGCTTGGCTCGGAGTTGATCGTGCATTTGAAGATCGACGCGGTCCGGATCGACTCGGGCGACCCCGACGCCGTCGAAGACTTGAGCGGCGCCGCCAACGCCGTCGCTCGCTTCGAAGCTGTCAGCGCGGTCGAGACGGGCCAATCGATCAATCTGGCAATCGACCCGGCGAAACTTCATTTCTTCCATCCTCAAACGCACATGGCTTTGAACTGACCTGGGAAAAGCCGAGAGGCGCCGATGGCGGTTCGGCCGGCAGAAGACGTCTTCGGCGTTTGACGTCTTGAAAGCCACCCCATTCGGCGCCGAAACCGGCGTTCATCTTCAACATCCGACAAAGGGCTTATCGATGCCAGCAAAACAGGAACGACGCCTCCGCATCGGCGTACTGGGAGCCGGCCAGATTGCCCAGGCGGCCCACTTCGAGAGCTGCACGAAGGCTGCCAATGCCGATCTCTATGCGATCTGCGACGTAGCCGAGGATCTTCGCCAGCGTATGGCAATCACTCATGGGGCCGGCAAAACCTATGACGACTACGACAAGATGCTGGCCGATCCCGACCTCGATGCCGTGATCATCGCGACCGCCGATGCTTTTCACGTCCCGGCCTCCATCCGCGCCCTTCAGGCCGGCAAGCATGTCTTGTGCGAGAAACCCGTCGGTGTCACCGTCGAGGAATGCCTTGAATTGAAGGCGGCGGTCGATCGGTCGGGAAAAGTGTTTCAAGTCGGGCATATGAAGCGTTTCGACGCAGGGCTCCAGGCGGCGAAATCCTTCATCCGCGATGAGATGGGTGAGATGGTCGCTCTGAAAGCATGGTATTGCGACAGCACCCATCGCTATCCGATGACCGATGCAGTCCAGCCCCTGATCGTCAGCAGCGCCAATGCGCGAAAACCCTCCGCCAATCCGAAAGCCGACCTGCGCCGCTACTACATGCTTGCGCATGGTTGCCACCTGATCGACACGGCACGGTATTTCGCCGGCGATATCGTTTCCGTCGCGGCTCGTCTGTCCGAGCGAGCCGGTATCTGGTGCTGGTTCGTCGAGGTGGAATTTGCCACCGGCACGCTCGGCCACCTCGATCTCACCGTGCAGGTGCGCATGGACTGGCACGAAGGTTTCCAGATCTACGGCAGGAACGGCAGCATTTTGGGCAAGACCTATAACCCGTGGTACTACAAGACCAGCGAGGTCGACATTTTCCGGGAAGCGGACGGCGCGACCCATCGCGTTCTCGGTGCCGACGGTCATTTCTACCGCCGTCAGGTCGAAGGCTTCGCCCGCACCATTCTGGATGGCGCAGTGATGGAAGGCGCCGACATCGATGATGGCCTGGCCTCCGTACGGGCGATGGTCGCCGTCGCGCGTTCCGTCGAAAGCGGCAAGGCGGTTGCGCTGGCTGACGTCACGGGTGGCGTGTGATGAAGCTCGGCATTTTCGCAAAGACCTTCGACGGTACGAAACCCTCGATCGTCCTCAATTCGGTCGCGGAGGCCGGGTTCACCTCGGCGCAATACAATATGGCCTGCTCGGGCCTGCCACCAATGCCGGAGACGATTAGCGAGGCCCAGGCCCGCTCGGTCACTGAGGCGGCGCGTAGCAGCGGCGTCGAGATCGTCGCCGTATCCGGC
Organism: Rhizobium sp. NZLR1; assembly: GCF_017357385.1. Lineage (NCBI taxonomy): Bacteria > Pseudomonadati > Pseudomonadota > Alphaproteobacteria > Hyphomicrobiales > Rhizobiaceae > Rhizobium > Rhizobium sp. NZLR1. The sequence goes on from NZ_CP071633.1 coordinate 23,308, forward strand.
ACCTACAACATGATCCATCCCGATCCTTCCATGCGCGAGGTCGGGCTTCGAAAATTGGCGACGTTGGCCGAGCGTTGCGTCGGCATGTCAACGGGCTTGATCACGCTCTGCACCGGCACACGCGACTCCATCGACCAATGGAAGGCGCATGCCGACAACAACACGCCGGCAGCTTGGCGCGATCTCCTCGAAGCCATGGAAGCGGCCGTCACAATCGCCGAGCGCTACGATGTGGATCTCGGTATCGAGCCCGAGCTTGCCAATGTGGTCAACTCGGCTGAGAAAGCCCATCGGCTGATCTCGGCGCTGAAGAGCCCTCGCATCAAGATCGTGCTCGATCCGGCCAATCTTTTCGAGGTTGCGACGCTGGACGATCAGCGGCGCATCGTGTCTTCCGCGATCGATCTTCTGGCCGATCGGATCGTCATGGCGCATGCGAAAGACCGCCATCCCGACGGCAGTTTCGCGACCGCCGGCAAGGGCATCCTCGACTATGCGCATTATCTTCGCTGCCTCAAGGCGATTGGCTTTTCCGGCAGTCTTGTCACGCATGGTCTCTCAGCCTCGGAGGCGGCGGGTGCGGCGACCTTCCTGAAGAGTGCGCTCGACTGCGAAGGCGCGGGGAGAGGACGGTGAGACGGGCTCAATCGTTCGAAACCAACGATGGGACCATTCTCAACGTCGACATGGCGGGCGAGGGCGTGTCAGCAATATTCCAGCACGGCCTATGCGGCGACGCGGCGCAGACGGATGAGGTCTTTCCGCGCGAAACCGGATATCGCCGGGTTACGGTCGAAGCCCGCGGTCACGGCCGTTCTCGAGCCGGCAATCTGGAGCAGTTGTCGATTTCGACCTTCTGCGATGATATCGCCGCTTATATCGAGAAAAACCTTGCGGTGCCGGTCGTGATTGGCGGCATCTCGATGGGTGCTGCGATCGCCTTGCGTCTCGCGGTCAAGCGGCCCGATCTTGTCAACGCTCTGATCATTGCAAGGCCGGCCTGGCTGACGGCTTCGGCGCCGGACAATATGGCGCCCAATGCCGAAGTCGGGCGGCTTCTAAAAACCCTGCCGCCGGATGAAGCAAAGCAGGCATTTCTTGCCGGTCCTGTCGGAGTGCGGCTCGCCGCCGAGGCCCCGGACAATCTCGCCTCGCTTGCCGGTTTTTTCTCCCGCACGCCTCTGGACGTGACCGCCGAACTGCTGACCAGGATCTCAAATGGCGGCCCTGATGTGACTGACGCGGACGTTCGCAATCTCGCCTTGCCGACGCTCGTCATCGGCCATGATCACGATAGCATTCATCCTCTCTCCTACGCGCGTGCTCTTGCCGCGCGGATTGCCGACGCGCGTTTCGTACAGATCACGCCGAAAACTGAGAGCCGTCCGCAATACGTCGCCGACTTTCGGCTTGCCGTCGGTAATTTTCTGAAGGAGCTCTGAAACAATGCCTACCCCCGAAAAAACCTGGATCGCCGATCTTCCGAAGGATCGATTGATTGCCGAATTCTCCGTCTGGTCGGCCGATCTGATGCGTCTCGCCGATGATCTCGCGCGTGTCGATCCTCACGTCGACATCCTCCACATCGATGTCGCCGATGGGCATTTCGCGCCGGCAATGTTGTTTTTCCCCGATCTCGTCGCCGGTTTGCGCAAAGTTTCCACGCACCCGATCCACGTTCATCTGATGGTTGCGGACAGTATCATCCTGTCGCAGGTCGAGCAGTTCGCCGATGCCGGCAGCGATCTGATCAGCCTTCATGTCGAAAACGAAAGCGTCGCCGACGAGGCTCTAGATCTTCTCGATCGCCGCGGTATTGCAGCCGGAATGGTCCTCAAGGTCGATACCCCCGTCGAGCGGATCGAAAAATACGCTTCCAGGCTGCGTTTTGTGACGCTGCTTGGCACGGCGATCGGCGTCAAGGGCCAGGGCCTCGACGAAAAGGCCGGCGCCCGGCTTCAACAGGCAAAGCAGATCATCGCCGGCTGCGGCGCGGCCGATCGAATCGTGCTTGCGGCCGATGGCGGTATTCGCGAGCACACTGTGCCTCTCCTGCGCCAGTCGGGTGCGGAAACGGTGGTTCTCGGTTCCCTGGCTTTCAATGCGCCATCGCTCGAAGAGCGGATGGCATGGGTCCGCGCACTCTAACTTTTGGTCTTCACATGCAGCAGGTTGCCATTGGTATAGACCTCGGCGGAACGCAGGTGCGGGCCGCCCTTGTCGATGAGCAGGGCAGGATCCTGGCGCGCTTAGCCGAACCAACGGATGCGCTGGCCGGCCCCGACCGGGTGCTCGTCCAGATTTGCGGCCTGGCCGATAGACTGCTTGCAGCATCGAACCCCGCTTCGGTGGTCGGCGTCGGCGTATCCGCTCCGGGCCCGCTCGATACGGTCGCCGGTGTCGCGACTGACATTCCGACCCTCTCGGGCTTCGTCGATTTTCCGCTGAAGGCGGAGTTGCAGAAGCGGTTTCCGTTCCCGGTCGACCTCGAAAACGATGCTATTGCCGCGGCGATCGGCGAGTGGCAATTCGGTATCGGCAAGGGGCTTGATAACCTCGTCTATGTCACGGTGAGCACCGGGATCGGCGGTGGCGTTATCTCGGACGGCCGCGTCGTGCGCGGCCGCAAGGGCATGGCGGCGCATGTCGGCCACATGTCGGTCGTGCCGAACGGAGAGCTTTGCCCTTGCGGCAACAGGGGCTGTTTCGAGGCCTATGGATCCGGACCGGCTTTTGCGCGGCGCGCGCAAATGCGGGCGATGGAAAGCCACGAGACGACGTTAGGCACCAACGGCGGCGCCATCGACAGCCGCAGCGTTTTCGCGGCAGCCAGAAATGGCGATCGTCTCGCCAATCAGCTGATCGATGAGGAAGCGGAAATTCTCGGCCGCGGCTTCACCAGCCTGATCCATATCTTCAGTCCCGATATCATCGTCATGGGGGGAGGGCTTTCCCACGAATTCGACCGGCTGCAACCGGGCATTCAAGCCTATATCAGCCAGTGGGCAATGCCGGCATTCAAGGATGTCAAGGTGATGCTGGCAGCACTGGATCAGAACTCGGGCCTAATCGGTGCTGCGGCTCTGGCGTTCCTGGCGGGGAAGGTTGCTCGGACGTGATACAATCCCGGGACGATTGGTTTCGTCAGGTTCGCCGGTTCAGCTCGTCTTCGCTTACGCCAAAGTGGTCGAGGATGATGCCGACGTTGCGACGGTGAGACTTGAAATAGATATCGAAGATATCGCCGATCAGCGGGACCGTGCCGCAGGCGGCGTCGACGCCGAGATTGACGCCCATGCGGGCGAGTTTGTGGGCGGGAAGACCAAGCCGCCTTGCCTCGTCGATGATGAACAGACCGATCAGCGATCCGGCAACGTCGCCGATGGCCGGGAGGAGGCCGAGGACCGAGTCCGCACCAATCCGCACGCCGATGACCGGCAATCTGACTGCGGTATCCATCAGACGGGCTATGCCGACGGCGCGCCGAATCCGTCCGAGTTCGGCAGAGGTGAGGTATGTCGTGCTGCCCGTCGGCATCAGCGACCGCCCGGCGCGAAGTGGATTTTCCGAAGCAGCGAAGTTCCGATGCGACCGCAAAGATTTTCCATGACCGTGAAACGCCGCAAACTCAATAAGGTTCGTCTGCGGCGTGATCGGAGATCTCGATCTTATCTTCCGTCGGGAACCACGACCAATTTGCCGACGAAGTTCTTTGCCATGAAATCGGTCTGGGCGCGGTGGAATTCCGACAGCGCATAGACACCGCCGACGAGGGGCCGGATTTTCCGGCTTTCGATATAGCCGACGATCCGGCGGAAGTCGGCGCGGCTTCCCTGGCTTGATCCATGCAGTTCCAGCTGCTTCAGATACATCGTCCGCAGATCGAGCTGGACCACCGGGCCGGCGATGGCGCCGGCCGTCGTATAGCGGCCTTCGGGACGCAGGATCTTCAAGAGGTCGTTGAACAGCGGCCCGCCGACAAGATCGGCGACGACATCGATCGGCTGGCCACGGCTGGCCGAATGGACGGCTTCGACCAGATCGCCCTTGCCGCGGGTCACGACTGCCTCGGCGCCGATATCGAGCATCGCCGCCTCCTTGCCGGGACCAGCGACTGCGATCGGGATGGCGCCGCGGGCACGTGCGAGCTGAATGATTGCCGAGCCGACGCCGCCCGAGGCACCGGTCACGAGGACTCGTTCGCCGGCGGCAAGCCTTGCACGTTCCAGCATGCGCTCGCCGGTCAGATAGGCGCAGCAGAAGGTGGCGAGTTCGATGTCGGTCAGATCGGTTGCGACGACATGAGCGTTCTCGGCCGGCAGTGCCATATATTCGGCATATCCGCCGTCGCGGCCATGGCCCATGTAATCGATATCGGCGAGGCTGTCGTCGTCGCGGTTGTAGATCGAGAAATCGACCATGACGCGTTGGCCGATGCGGGCCGGATCGACGCCGGCGCCGACGCCGACGATATGGCCGACCGTATCGGTGCCCTGAATACGCGGAAATGTCAGCGTGTTGCCCTGCCTTCGCCATGTGGAGACGGCGGACGGATCGTCCTCGGTGCCGTAGGCGCCTTGCCGAACCCAGACGTCGGTATTGTTCATGCCGCAAGCCGTGACGCGGATCAGAACCTCGCCGTCCGCCGGCCTCGGGACGGGCACGTTCCTCTGATAGGCGAGCTTCTCCAGGCCGCCATGACCGGTCAGCAATACGGCCGCCATCTTTTCGGGGATCGTCATGTTGATCGTCTCCCTCAGATGTTCTTAAAGACGGTGTCGATCGCGTCCGCCGCCGCCTTGACCACGATGTCGGCCTCTTCGCGCGTCAGGCAGAGCGGCGGGGCGAAGCCGAGGATATCGCCCTGCGGCATGGCGCGGCCGATGACGCCGCGTTCGAGAAGAGCAGTGGCGACCTGCGGGCCGATCTTGCGGCTGGCATCGAAGAATTTGCGATCATCCCTGTCCTCGACGAATTCGACCGCCGCCATCAGACCGTCGCCGCGGACTTCGCCGACGTTGCGGTGGCTGCCCACCGCTTTCTGCAGTTCCGAGCGGAAATAGGCGCCCGTCGTGCCGGCATTCTCGACGATGCCGAGTTCGTCGATCAGTTCGAGATTGGCAATGCCGGCGGCGGCGCAGATCGGATGGGCGGAATAGGTCCAGCCGTGGCCGATCGCCCCCATCTGGTCGGAACCCTGCACCAACACCTGCCACATCTTCTCCGAAACGATCGTGCCGGAAAGAGGAGCGTAGGCCGAGGTCAGGCCCTTGGCGATGGTGATCAGGTCCGGCTTCATGCCGTAATGATCCGAGCCGAACATCGTGCCAAGACGGCCGAAGCCGGTGACGACTTCGTCGGCGACGAGCAGGATGTCATATTTGTCGAGCACGGCCTGGATCTTCTGCCAGTAGCCCTTCGGCGGTGGCACAATGCCGCCGGTACCGAGAATGGGTTCGCCGATGAAGGCGGCGACGGTGTCCGGGCCTTCGGCGAGGATCATCTCCTCGAGTTTGTCAGCGCAATATTGCGAGAACTGCTCCTCGTCCATCGACCGGTCGGGGCGGCGGAAGTAATAAGGTGCTTCGGTGTGCAGCACCGGTGCGCGCGGCAGGTCAAAGGCATTATGGAAGAGTGCCAGGCCGGTGAGGCTGCCGGTCATGACACCGGAGCCGTGATAACCGCGCCAGCGCGAGATGATCTTCTTCTTGTCGGGCCGGCCGAGGATGTTGTTGTAATACCAGATGAGCTTGATGTTGGTTTCGTTGGCATCGGAACCCGAGAGACCGAAATAGACGCGGCTCATGCCATCAGGCGCGCGGTCGATGATCATCTTCGAAAGCGTAATCGAGGCCTCGGTGCCGTGGCCGACATAGGCGTGGTAATAGGCAAGGTTCTTTGCCTGTTCGGCGATCGCGTCGGCGATCTTCTGGCGGCCATAGCCGACATTGACGCAATAGAGGCCGGCAAAGGCGTCGAGACTTTTGCGTCCCGTCGTGTCGGTGATGTAAACGCCTTCACCGCCGGCGACGACGCGGGTCGGCGTCTCGCCGCGCGCATGCATACCCATATGCGTCGAGGGATGGAAGAAGTGATCGCGGTCCCAGGCGGCGAGTTCGTTGCTTTTCTCGAGCATGTTCTATCCTCTTCTTGAAATGGAGCGGCTTAATGCATGTCGCTCGGAAGTGTGCAGCGGTTCCGGGACAACGACATGCATAAAAACAAAGAGCTTTAGGCCGCCGTGTCGATGCAGAGATATTTGAGCTCGGTGAAGGCTTCGAGCCCATGGCGGGAACCCTCGCGGCCGAGGCCGGACTGCTTCCAGCCGCCGAAGGGTATGGGGCCGCCGGTGATCGTCACGCGGTTGACTGCCACCATGCCATATTCCAGTGCGCGCCCGAGGCGCATCTGGCGGGCGCCGTTCTCCGTGACGATATAGGCGACGAGGCCGTATTCGGTATCGTTGGCGCGGGCAATGACCTCTTCTTCCGTGTCGAAGGTGGTCACGGCCGCCACAGGCCCGAAGGTTTCCTCGCGCATGATCAGTGCATCCGCCGGCACTTCGGTCAGCAGCGTCGGCTCATAGAAAAGCTGGCCGGCCTTGTGGCGCCTGCCGCCGGCGATGAGCCGGGCGCCGCGCGCCAGCGCGTCGGAGACCTGCTCCTCGACCTTGGCGACGGCGCGTTCATGCATCAGCGGCCCGATCTCGGCGCCATCCTCGAGCCCGGCGCCGACCCTCAATTTGGCAATTCGGGCGGCAAAAGCCTTGGCGAATGCATCGGCGATCCGCCGCTGGACGAAGATCCGGTTGGCGGCAAGGCAATCCTGGCCCGATGTGGCAAACTTGGCGTCGACGGCGATCTCGACCGCCTTGGCGATATCAGCGTCGTCAAAGACGATCAGCGGGGCGTGACCGCCGAGCTCCATCACCAGCCGCTTCAGGGTCGGCGCACATTGGGCAGCGATCAGCCGTCCGATCCCGGTGGAACCGGTGAAGCTGATGGCACGCAGGCGGGTGTCGGCACACATGCGTCCGACGATCGTCGCGGCATTGCCGGTGACGACGTTGAAGACGCCGGCCGGAATGCCGGCCCGTTCGCCGAGCTCGGCAAGGGCAAGCGCCGAAAGCGGTGTCTCGGAGGAGGGATGGGCGACGACCGTGCAGCCGGCGGCAAGCGCGGCAGCTGCCTTTCGGGTGATCATCGCAGCGGGGAAATTCCACGGCGTGACGATGCCGACGACGCCGAGCGCCTCGCGCCGGACGATCATTTCGGCGCCGGGCAGGTGGCTGGTGACGCTCTCGGCGTTCAGCCGCTTGCCTTCCTCGGCATACCATTCGACGAAGGAGGCGGCGTAATCGATCTCGCCGCGCGATTCCGCCAGCGGTTTGCCCTGTTCGAGCGTCATGATCAGCGCCAGATCCTCCTTGGCCGTGAGCATCAGCGCGTGCCAGTTGCGCAGGATCGCCGCGCGGTTCTGCGGCAGCATCGCGCGCCAGGCGGCAAAGGCCTCCGATGCTGCATCGATCGCCGCTACCGTCTCCTCCGCGCCGAGGTTCGCAACCCAGGCCAGCGTCCCCGAGGAAGCCGGATCGGTAACTTCGAAACTTTTGCCCGTCGTGCCGGCGATCCATCGGCCGCCGACATAGGCAAGATCGCGCAGGAGATGACGGTCGGAAAGCCGCGACAGCGCGTCATGATAGGCGGGGCGGGCAAAAACGGCGGTCATGTCCAATCTCCTTTGCGGTGACATGAAGTCTTCCATGGGAGCGGACGAGAGATTGTCTGTTGGCGGAGGCGAGAAGAGAGAGATGGTCTAAAGGATGGCGCCTTAACAGAGAGATTGGCTAGCGCATAACCCCGAAAATCGATTTTCGGAAAGGATTATGCGCCAGTTAAAGGTGTTAGAGCGTCCTTAGCGCGTCCTTTTGGACGCGCGGCGCTCTAGCGCGCGCTTTGTTCATCGCCGATGGCGGCGAAGGAAGACACCGGAAGCACTGTTTCCTCCTTCACCGTTTTGGTGACGATGTAGGTGAAATAGCGGTCGATGCCGAGTTCGCGGTCGAGAAGCCCGTCGACCAGCCGCTGATAGGCGTCGATATCGGGGGCGATGATCTTTAGGATATAATCGACGCCACCGCCGACCGACCAGCAGGCGACGATCTCCGCGATTGCGGCGACGGCGCGCTCGAAGCGTTCGAAATCCGCCTGACGATGGTTGGCGAGCGTCACCTCCATCATCACGCTGGCGACCGGGGCGATGCGCCGCGGCGCGACGCGGGCGTGGTAGCCGGTGATGATGCCTGCCTTTTCGAGCTTGCGCAGCCGCATCCAGCACGGCGTCGGCGACAGTCCGGCCTTTTCGGCCAGCGCCAGCTTGGTGATGCGGCCGTCGCGCTGGACGGCGTCGAGAATGCGCAGGTCGATGGCGTCGAGCTTCATGGTGCTTTCTTTAGAAAGAAATCATTTCAAACGCAGCGAAAAGACAATGGAAGCGCATTTTGGCATTGTCAATTGAACTGATTTTCAGCAGTGTTGAAATCATGACAAAGTGGCGCCCCGATCCCTCGCAACTCCGCAGGCCGGCCTATCTCTCGCTTGCCGAGCAGATCGCCAACGCGATTACCGACGGCAAGCTCTCCGACGGCACGCAATTGCCGCCGCACCGCAAACTGGCGGATGACCTGCAGCTTTCGGTGCAGACGGTCAGCCGCGCCTATGACGAGCTCAGCCGCCGGGGGCTGATCTCCGGCGAGATCGGACGCGGCAGCTTCGTCCAGACCAGGCCGCGCGAGCCGGAGCCGCCTTATCTGCCGGAACGGCTGGGCGAGGTGATTGATCTGTCGATCCTGAAGCCGGTCTGCGAGCAGATCCATCTGGAAAGGCTGCGCCAGGCCTTCGGCTGGCTTTCGGAAAACCTGCCCTCCAGCTCGGCCCTGTCGTTCCGGCCGAACATGGTCTTTCCGCGCCACCGCGCCGTTGCCACCGAATGGCTGGCGCGCTGCGGACTGGAGGTGTCGCCGCTGAATATCAGCGTGACGAACGGCGCGACCTCGGGCATGACGGTGGCGCTGATGAGCGTCGCGCCGCCCGGCTCGACCATCGCGACAGAGGCGGTCAGTCACCATACGCTCGTGCCGCTCTGCGGCTATCTCGGCCTGCACCTCGAAGGGCTGGCGATCGATGAGCAGGGCATGATCCCCGAGGCGCTTGATGAAGCCTGTCGCACGGGGCCGATCCGGGCAATTTTCCTGCAGCCCTCGGTGATCAATCCGATGGCGGCGCTGATGAGTGCGGAGCGCCGGCAGGCGCTCGCCGCCGTCGCCGCAAAGCATGACATCGCGATCATCGAAAACGATGTTCTCGGTCCGATGGTCGAAAACCGCGCGCCGCCGATGGCCGCCTTTGCGCCGGAGCGGACGCTCTACGTCACGAGCTTCACCAAGATCACCGTTCCGGGGCTGCGGATCGGCTACCTCGTCGCACCCGACCGCTATGTCGCCGCCGTCGCCAATCGGCATCTCGTTTCCAGCTGGATGGCGACACCTGCCATGGCCGAGATTGCTACCCGCTGGGTCAGCGACGGCACGGCGATGGAACTCGTCAACTGGCAGCGCCGCGCCCTTGCCAGCCGGCATGCGATTGCGGCGGAGATGCTGGCCGGTTTGTCCTACCGGGCGCATCCGCAAAGCCTGCACGTTTGGCTGCCGCTCTCCGGCAACCATGAGGAAGACGGGTTCGTCTCGCAAGCAAGGCTGCGCGGCGTAGCGATCGCGCCTGGCAAATCGTTCCGCACCGCCGATCAGGGCTGGACGCCGGCCGTGCGCATTTCGCTGGGTTCGACGACGGAAGACGAATTGCGCACCGGGCTTGGTATCGTCGCCTCACTGGCGCAGGGAAATCCGGAAGAGCTGCTGCTTGCGATTTAAGCCGTTGCCGTGCCTTTGAGCACACGCAGAATAATTGTCATGATATTATTTTACGAATTGACATGATTTTGATCGGCCGTCATCGTTAGGGCATTGCTTGTCTCAACAGGGAGAGACATGAATGCCTCAGCCCATCATCCGCATCGACAACATCGTGAAGAGATACGGCCCGCTGACCGTGCTCGACGGCCTGTCGATGAATGTCATGCCGGGCGAAAAGCTGGCGCTGATCGGGCCGTCCGGCTCCGGCAAGACGACGATCCTGCGCATCCTGATGACGCTGGAGACGATCAGCGGCGGCCATATCGAGGTCGATGGCGAACAGCTCTATCACATGCCTGATAGCAACGGGTTGGTGGCAGCCAATGAGCGGCACCTGCATCGCATGCGCGAAAAGATCGGCATGGTTTTCCAGCACTTCAATCTCTTTCCGCACAAATGCGTGCTCGACAATGTGACCTTGGCGCCGATGCTGACGAAGGGCATCAAACGGCCGCAGGCCGAAAAGCGGGCAATGGAGCTTCTCGACATGGTCGGCCTGGCCGACAAGGCGAGAAGCGTCCCGGCGCAGCTTTCCGGCGGGCAGAAGCAGCGCGTCGCCATTGCCCGGGCGCTGGCGCTGTCGCCGAAGATCATGCTGTTTGACGAGGTGACCTCGGCGCTTGACCCGGAACTGGTCGAGGAGGTGCTGAACGTCATGCGCCGGCTGGCGTCCGAAACCGACATGACCATGCTTCTCGTCACCCATGAAATGGGCTTCGCCCATGATTTCGCCGACCGTGTGCTGTTCTTCGATCGCGGCAAGATCGTCGAGGAAGGCAAGCCGGGCGATATCTTTCGCAATCCGACGCAGGAGAGGACGCAGACCTTCCTGCGCAAGATCATTGCGGCGGGGCACCGCGTCTGACCACAGACATTGCCCGCAAAGAACAAACTCAAGGAAAGCCAGAGGAGTTGGGAACGATGAAAGCAGGATATCTTTTGACCGCCGCCAGCCTGTCGGTGCTGCTGATGGCGGCGGCCGGCCCGGCATCCGCCGCCGATGACAAGCTCGAGCAGCTGAAGGAGCAGGGCTTTGCCCGTATCGCCATCGCCAACGAGCCGCCGTTTACGGCCGTCGGCGCCGATGGCAAAGTGTCGGGCGCCGCGCCCGATGTGGCGCGCGCGATCTTCGAAAAACTCGGCGTCAAGGAAGTGGTGGCTTCGATCTCGGAATATGGCGCGATGATCCCCGGCCTGCAGGCCGGTCGTCATGACGCGATTACGGCGGGGCTGTTCATGAAGCCGGAGCGTTGCAATGCCGTTGCTTATTCCGAGCCGATCCTCTGCGACGCCGAGGCCTTCGCTCTGAAGAAGGGCAACCCGCTGAAGCTGACGAGCTACAAGGACATCGCCGACAATCCGGACGCCAAGATCGGCGCGCCGGGCGGCGGCACCGAGGAGAAGCTGGCGCTTGAGGCCGGCGTGCCGCGCGACCGTGTCATCGTCGTTCCGGATGGCCAGAGCGGCATCAAGATGCTGCAGGATGGCCGCATCGACGTCTATTCGCTGCCGGTTCTGTCGATCCACGACCTGATGGCCAAGGCGAATGATCCCAATCTCGAAACCGTCGCTCCCGTTGTCAATGCGCCGGTCTATTGCGATGGCGCCGCCTTCCGCAAGCAGGACGTCGCACTGCGCGACGCCTTTGACGTCGAGCTTAAGAAGCTGAAGGAATCGGGCGAATTCGCCAAGATCATCGAGCCCTACGGCTTCTCGGCCAAGGCGGCGATGTCGACAAGCCGCGACAAGCTCTGCGCCGCGGCGAAGTAATCGAGGCGAGCAGCTGGCCGTGCCTTGGGCACGGCCAGCTTATCCCCGAACGATCTCCAGAGAAGTGAGTTGCCGATGTCGGTATGGTCCGGCTATCTGACACTGATCCTTGATGGCGCCCTGGTGACGCTCCAGCTGACGATCATGGGATCTGCGCTGGCGCTTGTCATGGCCTTCCTGGCGGGCCTCGGCCGTCTGTCGCGCTTCTTAGCCGTGCGGGCTCTGGCAACCGCCTACATCGAGTTCTTCCGTGGCACCTCGATCTTCGTCCAGCTCTTCTGGGTCTATTTTGTGCTGCCTTTTGCCGGCCTGACACTCACGCCGCTGCAGGCGGGTGTCCTGGCGCTCGGCTTGAACGTCGGCGCCTATGCGGCGGAAGTGGTACGCGGTGCCGTCAAGGCCGTCGGGCGCGAACAGTCGGAAGCCTGCGTTGCGCTCAACCTGTCACGATACCAGCGCATGCGCCACGTCATCCTGCCGCAGGCGCTGCCGCTGATGCTGCCGACCTTCTGCAACAACGCAATCGAGCTTCTGAAGGGCACGGCAGTCGTATCGCTGATCTCGCTGACGGATATGACCTTTCAGGCGCAGGTGGTGCGGGCGCAGACCGGCAATACGCTGGTGCCCTTCGCGACGATCCTCATTCTCTATTTCCTCATGGCCTTGGCGATTTCGGCGGCGATGCGCTGGCTGGAACGGCGGATGGCGCGCAGCCTCGACGGCATAAGGACCTGATCGGATGGAATGGGATTGGGACTTCGTCTGGCAAATCATGCCGACCCTTCTCGAAGGGTTCAAGATCACTCTTCTTGCGACCATCCTCGGCGCTGCCGTTGCCATGGTTGTCGGCCTGGGTCTTGCCATTGCGCGGCGGTCACCGGTCGCCGCCGTGTCGCGCACGGTCGGCTTCATCTCGGAATTTATCCGCGGCACGCCGCTGCTGGTGCAGCTCTACTTCATCTTCTACGTGCTGCCGGATATCGGCATCCGGCTGGCGCCGTTGGTCGCCGGCGTCATCGGTATGGGCATTCATTATGCAACCTATACTGCCGAGGTCTATCGCGCCGGCATCGAGAATGTGCCGCGCGGACAATGGGAAGCGGCCAAGGCCACCAATCTGACGACGCGCCAGGCCTGGATCCACGTGGTCCTGCCGCAGGCGATCCCGCCGATGATCCCGGCACTCGCCAATTATTTCATCGCCATGTTCAAGGAGACGCCGCTGCTTTCGGCGATCACCGTGCTCGAACTGATGAACCAGGCAAAGAGCATCGCCAACAGCAACTACCGCTACATCGAGCCGATGACGCTGGTCGGCGTATTCTTCCTCGTCATCAGCCTGATTTCGGTCGTGGGCTTGCGCTGGCTCGAGGAACGTTACGCCAGGATGGATGATTGACCATGCCCGCAAAGATCGAAATCATCCCGGCCGGCCGGCTGCCGCGACTGGACGATCGGCCGCTCGAAAAGCGCATCGGCCTGGTCATTCTGGCGACGGACCACACGACGGAGGTGGACTTTCAGCGCATGGTCGCCAGCGATCGCATCGGCGTCTATGTCAGCCGCATCCACTACGCCAATCCGGTCACACCGGAAAACCTCCTGAAGATGCAGCCGTCGCTGACGCAAGGCGCAGCCCTGATCCTGCCGGATGAGGCGCTCGATGCCGTCATGTATTCCTGCACCTCCGCCTCTGTCGTCATCGGCGACCGCAACATCGAAGCGGCGATCCACGCGTCCAAACCCGGCGTTCCCGTGGTGACGCCGACGGCTGCGGCGGTGAAGGGTCTGAAGGCGCTCGGCGCCAGGCGGATTTCGATGCTGACGCCCTATACGATCGAGACCAGCCGGCCGATGGCGGATTATTTCGCGGATCTCGGTTTTACGATCGACCGCTTCACCTGTCTCGGCCTGACGGATGATCGCGAAATGGCGCGGATCGCGCCGGATGAAATTGCCGCTTTCGCGCGCCAGGTGCTGGCGCCGCAATCCGATGCGCTGTTCATCTCCTGCACGGCCCTGCGCGCCGCTCAGGTCGCCGCCCGGATCGAAGTCGAGACCGGCAAACCCGTGGTCACCAGCAATCTCGCGACGGCCTGGGCTTGCCTCAGGCTTTGCGGCGATGATCGGCCGCGGCCCGAACTCGGTCAGCTGATGACCAAGCCTTATCGCGAAGGCTGAGATCATGGTGAGCGCTTTGTCTGTTACGCTGGAGGACATTCGTGCGGCGGCGCGGCACATTACGGGCCGGGTGCTTGCCACACCGATCGTGCAGTCGGCATCGCTCGGCGAGATCGCCGGCACTCCCATCTGGCTGAAGCTCGAACATTATCAGACGACCGGCAGTTTCAAGTTGCGCGGTGCGACCAATGCGGTGCTGTCCCTGTCGCCGGAGCAACGCTTGCGCGGCGTCGTTGCAGCCTCGACCGGAAATCATGGCCGGGCGCTTGCCCATGCGGCGAAGGCGCAAGGTGCTGTCGCAACCATCTGCATGTCGCGGTTGGTGCCGGAGAACAAGATTTTAGAAATCCGCCGCCTCGGTGCCGATGTGCGCATCGTCGGACGATCACAGGACGAGGCGCAGCAGGAGGTCGACCGGCTGGTCCGCGAGGAGGGGCTGGTGATGGTTCCGCCCTTCGATCATCCGGTTGTTGTCGCAGGCCAGGGGACGCTGGGGCTCGAAATCATCGATGCCTTGCCGGACGCCGCGACTGTGCTGGTACCGCTCTCGGGCGGCGGCTTGGCGGCGGGCGTTGCCGCCGCCATCAAAGGCGTCAGTCCGAAGACCAAGGTGATCGGCCTGACGATGGAGCGGGGTGCGGCGATGAAGGCGAGCCTCGATGCCGGGTGGCCGGTGCAGGTCGAGGAGGTGCCGAGCCTTGCCGACTCGCTCGGCGGCGGCATTGGCCTCGACAATCGCGTGACCTTCGCGATGTGCCGCGAACTTCTCGACGGCGTCATCCTGCTGACGGAAACGGAAATCGCTGCCGGCATGCGCCACGCCTATTTCAGCGAACGCGAGATCATCGAAGGCGCGGGCGCCGTCGGCATCGCAGCGCTGCTTGCGGGAAAGATCAGCTCCCGCGGTCCCGTCGTCGCGATCCTGTCCGGGCGGAATGTCGACATGGAACAGCACCGCCGGGTGATCAACGGCGAGACGGCAATCTTCGGGGAGGGTGGGCCATGAGCCGGATGATCATTCTGACGGAAGCAGAATTGCGGAAGATCATCGCGCTCGATCGCGATGCGGTCGCCTGCATCGAGCAAGCTTTCGCAGCGCTTGCCACCAAGACCGTCGCCATGCCGCCGATCCTGCGGCTCGACATTCCGGAATATCGCGGCGAAGTCGATGTGAAGACCGCCTATGTGCCCGGCATCGAAGGTTTCGCAATCAAGATCAGCCCCGGCTTCTTCGACAATCCGAAGATCGGCCTGCCGAGCACCAACGGTATGATGGTGCTGCTGTCGAGCCGAACGGGCCTGGTGCAGGCGCTGCTGCTGGACAATGGCTATCTGACCGATGTGCGCACCGCCGCAGCCGGCGCCGTCGCGGCAAAACATCTGTCGCGGGAAAATGCCTCCGTAGCCGCCATCTTCGGAGCAGGCGTTCAGGCGCGGCTGCAGCTCGAAGCGCTGACGCTGGTGCGGCCGATCCGCGAAGCCAGGATTTGGGCGCGGGATGCCACCAAAGCGCAAGCCGCGGCAGCCGAACTCGCGGGAAAGCTCGGTTTTCCCGTCACCGTGACATTGGACCCCAGGGGTGCAATCGGCGGCGCCGACCTCATCGTCACCACCACACCCGCGGAAAGCCCGATCATTGAGGCCGGGTGGCTGGAACCCGGACAGCATCTGACGGCCATGGGCTCGGATGCGGAACACAAGAACGAGATCGATCCGGCCGCCATCGCCGGCGCCGGCCTCTATGTCGCCGACAGCCTGAAACAGACGCGGTGTCTGGGCGAGCTGCACCACGCAATCGATGCCGGCCTGGTCGCGATGGAAGAAGTCTTCGCCGAACTCGGCCAGATCGTTGCCGGCCAGGCGCAAGGACGGACGAGCGACCACCAGATCACCATCGCCGACCTCACGGGAACCGGCATCCAGGATACCGCCATCGCCACGCTCGCTTTTGCCCGCGCCGGCGCGGCGAATGCCGGGACCCCATTCGAAAGCTGACCGGCATTCGCCGGAGAAGGGAAGAAACATGACCCAGCCCAATTTGAAGTTTTCGCTCGGCGAATATGCCGCGCGGCTGGAAAAGACACGGCGCGCCATGGAGGCGAAGGGCGTAGACCTCCTGATCGTCAGTGACCCGTCGAACATGGCCTGGCTGACCGGCTATGACGGCTGGTCCTTTTATGTGCACCAGGCGGTGATCGTGCCACCGCAGGGCGAACCAATCTGGTTCGGCCGCGGCCAGGATGCCAACGGCGCCAAGTTCACCGCCTATCTGAAGCATGACAACATCGTCGGCTATCCCGATCACTATGTGCAGTCGACCGAACGTCATCCGATGGACGTCCTCTGCGGGATCCTGACCGAACGCGGCTTCGGCAAGCTGACGATCGGCGTCGAGATGGACAATTACTGGTTCTCGGCGGCAGCCTTTGCGGCCCTGCAGAAGCACCTGCCGAACGCCCGCTTCGTCGACGCGACCGCGCTGGTCAACTGGCAGCGGGCGATCAAGAGCGAGACCGAGATCAAATACATGCGCAATGCCGCCCGGATCGTCGAAGCCATGCACGCGCGCATCTTCGACAAGATCGAAGTCGGCATGCGCAAATGCGATCTGGTCGCGGAAATCTATGACGCCGGCACCCGCGGCGTCGACGGCATCGGCGGCGATTATCCGGCGATCGTACCGCTGCTGCCGTCCGGCGTCGAAGCATCTGCTCCGCATCTGACCTGGGACGACCGGCCGTTGAAAAAGGGCGAGGGCACCTTCTTCGAGATTGCCGGCTGCTACAATCGCTATCATCTGCCGCTGTCACGCACCGTCTTCCTCGGCAAGCCGACGCAGGCCTTTCTCGATGCCGAAAAAGCGACGCTGGAAGGCATGGAGGCTGGTCTTGCGGTCGCGAAACCCGGAAACACCTGCGAGGACATCGCCAATGCATTCTTCGCGGTCCTGAAAAAATACGGCATCGTCAAGGACAACCGCACCGGTTACCCGATCGGCCTATCCTATCCGCCGGACTGGGGCGAACGCACCATGAGCCTGCGGCCGGGCGACCGGACGGAGCTGAAGCCCGGCATGACCTTCCACTTCATGACCGGCCTCTGGCTCGACGACATGGGTTTCGAGACGACCGAGAGCATCCTCATCACCGAGAGCGGCGTCGAATGCTTCGCCAACGTGCCGCGCAGACTGATGGTCAAGGATTGAGGCTGTCATGAACGAGATTGGCTTGCGACCGTCGCCGAT
The DNA here is from genome assembly GCF_017357385.1 of Rhizobium sp. NZLR1. Classification (NCBI taxonomy): domain Bacteria; kingdom Pseudomonadati; phylum Pseudomonadota; class Alphaproteobacteria; order Hyphomicrobiales; family Rhizobiaceae; genus Rhizobium; species Rhizobium sp. NZLR1. The sequence continues at coordinate 40,473 of NZ_CP071633.1, forward strand.
CAGCGCGACGGTGGATTTCGCCGCCGAGGGTGTCCAGCACGGCTTCCTGCGGCTGCCTTACAGCCGTGACGATTCCGCCTGGGGGTCGGTGATGATCCCGATAACCGTCATCCGGAACGGCAAGGGGCCAACGGCCCTTCTGACCGGCGGCAATCACGGCGACGAGTATGAAGGACCGATCGCGCTCTTTGATCTTGCCCGCACGCTGAAGGCCGAGGCGGTGAAGGGCACGGTTATCATCGTGCCGGCCATGAATTATCCGGCGTTTCAGACGGGAACCAGGACCTCGCCGATCGACAAAGGCAACATGAACCGCAGCTTTCCGGGCCGGCCGGACGGCACGGTGACGGAGAAGATCGCCGATTATTTCCAGCGTGTGCTTCTGCCGATGGCGGATATCGTTCTCGACTTCCATTCCGGCGGCAAGACGCTCGATTTTCTGCCGTTCTGCGCAGCCCATATCCTGCCGAACAAGCAGCAGGAGGCGCAGGCTTTCGACCTCGTGACGGCCTTTGCCGCGCCCTATTCGATGAAGATGCTGGAGATCGATGCGGTCGGCATGTACGACACCGCGGCCGAGGAGATGGGCAAGGTCTTTATCACCACGGAACTCGGCGGCGGCGGCACGGCCACGGCCAAAAGTGCGGCGATTGCCAAGCGCGGCACGATGAACGTTTTGCGCCACGCGGGGTTCGTCGCGGGCGCTGTCGATGCCGGTCCGACGACCTGGCTCGACATGCCGGACGGCCGCTGCTTCTCCTTCGCGGAGGAAGGGGGACTGATCGAACCTGTCATCGATCTCGGTGACGCAGTCACTGACGATGCCGTCATTGCGCGCATCCATCCGACCGGGCGGACCGGGGTGGCGCCCCGCGAGATCCGCGCCGGAATGAGCGGCATTCTCTGTGCCCGGCATTTCCCGGGGCTGGTCAAACCAGGCGATTGCGTTGCCGTCGTGGCGATCGTTACAGGCTGAGGTGAACGGAGTTCCGGCGGCTGCTCATACGTCAAGCCGCTTTCTGCGGTCTTGACGCGCTGGCTCTCGCATCGACCTGGAAGCGGTTGACGACCCCTTCCAGCGTCTGCGTCTGGGTGCCGAGCGCTCGACAGGCCGAGGCGGTTTCGACGGCCATGGCCGCGTTGCGTTGCGTCACTTCATCCAGGGCATTGACGGAGGCGTTGATCTCGCCGATCGCCACTGCTTGTTCGGAGGACACCGAAACGATGCGGGCAATCAGGCCGGCGACCTGCTCGACCTGTCCTTCAATTTCCAGAAGCGCCTTGCCAGTGCGGTTGACAAGCTGCACCCCGCTGGAAACCTGAGCCGAGGATGTGGAAATCAGAGCCCTGATCTCCTTGGCGGCGTTGGCCGAGCGCATGGCGAGTTCGCGCACTTCCTGCGCCACGACGGCAAAACCCTTGCCCGCTTCGCCAGCACGGGCGGCTTCGACCCCGGCATTGAGCGCCAGAAGATTGGTCTGGAAGGCGATTTCATCGATAACGTTGACGATGTCGCCGATCTGCGACGACGAACCTTCGATCCTTTCCATGGCGGCGATCGCTTCGCGAACGACGGCGGCCGAATGTTCGGCGCTGGTGCGGGTCTCGGCCATCATGCCGGTTGCCTTGCCGGCATGCTCGGCGGCGTCTTTCGCCTTGACGTTCATCTCATCGAGCGCAGCCGTGGCCTGTTCGAGCATCGCGGCCTGCTGTTCCGTGCGCGACGCGAGACTCTCGGTTGCGCCCGTAATGCCGTCCGAGGAACTGCCCACTTGCCTGGAGGTCAGGGCGATCTCGGCCATCGAGGCGCAAAGTGCGTCCATGCTGTCGTTGAACTTGGCGCGCAAAGTCTCGTAGGCGGCGGCGAAGGGTGTGGCGATCCGGCAATCGAGATTGCCGTGTGATAGCTGGTCCAAGCCGTACGTCAGCTGATCGATCACCATTTCGCGGATCTGCTCGTCGGCGGCTTTTTCGGCCATCTGGCTGCGTTCGCGTTCAAATTCCGCATCGCGAAGCGCCGTCTCGCGCTTCTGCGCGCCCTCGCGTTCCAGCGCGTTGCGGCGGAAGACGGCCACGGCCTTGGACATGGCGCCGATTTCGTCGGAGCGGCTGGCATAGGGAACGTCTGTCGAATAATCGCCGTCTGCGAGGTTGCCCATATAGGCTTTCATACCGTCGAGCGGCACGATTGCCCGGCGACGCAAGAGATAGAGACCCACCAGCAACAGGCCGAATGAGCCGAAGCCCGCGGCACCCGCATAGATCGTCCAGGTGACGATTTCCGAGGCGGCATTGCGCTCCTCGCCCTTCAGGAAGGCATCGGAATTTGCGACAAGTTTCTCGACCGCATCCTGATGCGAATGAAAGGCGACGCGCAATTGCTCGATCGCACCATGCGCCTTGTCTTCATCCTTGGCGGTCAGGGCGGGAATGATCTCGCGGTTCATCACGTCCCAGAATACATCGCCCTTGGCGATGACATCGTTTTCAAGCTCGTCCTTCAAAGCCTGCGGCAGGCGGGTGGTTTTCCAATAGGCGCGGCGATCGTCGTAAGCAGCCTTGAGATTCGCGATCTTGGCCAGATTGGTATCGGTCAGTTCGGGAAATTTGCTCGCCTCGAAGGAGAGCATGTAGGACTCGACGACAAACAGCGGCGGCGGCAGAATATCGGCGATCAGATCCTTTCCGTAAACGACCTGTTCGTAAACCGGGCCATTGACCTTCAGCCGTTCGAGCGCCGATTGCTGCAATCCGATCGACATGAAGAGGCCGGCCGAAACGGCGACGCCAAACGCCACCAAACTGCGCGCAATAGTAAAGGCCAAGACCGTCTCCAAATAACTTATGGCCTCTCTTCTTCGAGACGCCTGATCTACGTGCAGCATTATTTCGCAAGAACGCTGAGATATGGTTAATTCTTTCGTTGGCAGGGGGTTGGCTCACCTGTGAAAGGCCGGTGCAACCGTCCAAAATTGGGGTGATGGCAAACAACGGCCACTTTGGTAGTAAGCCATTATCCGTCAACTCACTGGCCGGGATGCTGAGCGTCATATTTATCAGAAAGGAGATCAGTATGACCGAACCTCAGCTTGCCGTACGGAGTGCAAAGGCGCGTGATCTTGCGCGACGGCTTGCCCGCCGCGAAAATCGTTCAGTCGCCGAGATTGTCGAGCGGGCTCTCGAACACTATGAGATCTGTCAAGTCGGGCCAGAGCCAGCCATGTCCGTCTATGCCCGCCTTTCACCGCAAAGCGGGGCGGATCTCGATCTCGAAGCAGTCGTCGATGGAAGCCGCGAGATTCACAAGGGCATAGAGGTCTAAATTCTGGATTGGGTCGTTCCGGTGAGAATTTAGGCCAATCGCATCAGCATTTCGTTGAGGTCGCCGATCTTGCGCAGCAGCTCGACCAATCTATCTGTATCGTCCTGGCTGAGCCGGCCGGTTTCGCCGCTGCTGTTCCAAAGCTGTTGGAATTCTTGGCTCATCTGGAGCGCGCTGTTCATTATGCCGATGATTTGCGCGCGGTTTTCCCAGGTTGCAACGACGGTTGGTTCGTCCATCTCGATCGAAATATCCGGTTCGCGTTCCAGCAAAAGCAATTTCTGATTCCTCTTGGGCGAAGATGACTTGGTTCGGATGGCGCCATCGGGTCGGCGGTGGGCCATCTCTGCAACTACGCGGGAATACGGTTCGACTTAAAAAGCGTTTGAAACGATTGGCTAGCGGGTATGGGGCGGACCCGTTAGCCAATCGGCAAACCCTTCCCGGAATCACTCAAAGCAGGATTCGCAGGAGCAATAAAATGGGAATATTTCCCATTTGTCAATGTGGGTGACAGCGTTTTCAGTGCGGAACCGGATCGGGGGGCGGCGACCCGGGAGGCCCCGAGCCGGGAGGCGGGCCGCCAGGGCCGGGTGGCGGACCTCGCCTGCCCGGATCGGGAAAATCGCCGCCCGGCCCGCCTCTGCCGAAAGGCGAGTGATCGGGCCCCGGTCCGTTCCCGGGACCATTCGGCGGGCGCGGACCAACGCCATTGGGACCAGGTCCGGGAAAGCCAGTCATTCTGCTCGAATCCCGCACGCCGATATCGACGAAGCCATGACCATCGGGGGAGAGTTGCATCGACCCGGAAGGCGCCGAACCTCCAGGTCCAGAACCCGCCATGCCTCTGTCCCCCGGCCGGAAGGTCTCGATGTTGACGGTACCGCGTTTCAGGCCCGGCACGACAGGTTCGGCCTGAATACGAGTGACGATCAATCGATCGGCAACCGCCTTCAGACGCACGAGTGTTTGTTTGCCGGCCAGATACCCATGCGTGCTTCCAAGCGAAAGGCCGCCGATCAGGACGTGATTGCCGCTCTTGACGAGGACACCACGGACATGGACGCCATCGGAAACGGAGCGGGGCTCGATGCGCCGGGCAATGATCGTGCCGTCAGGTTTGCGGATACCGAACACGGCAACCCGCTTGCCTTTCCGCAGGCCCTTCGTCGCCAAACCTGATGCGTCGACGGTTTGCGAAAGTATTCTTATCCCGGTCTTATCAATCCGGTCGATGCGGCCCTGGACCTCGCTGACGATCGTAATGCGGGCGGCGCGCTTGCCTGTGAGCAGCACCCGGGCGACATGACCGACCTTCATCGCGCTGGCGGGAACGCGTCGTCCATCGATCTCGATCGGCGTCGTGGCGCTGAACGGTATGTGGATATCGTTGACGATAATGCTGCCGAAACCCTGGATGGTCCCGACGATGCCGGTTCCGCCGATGCCGTGATCTTCGTTCTCGCCGCCTCCCTGAATGGAAAGACCGGACCCGCCGATTCCATGATCGCTGGTGCCGGTCGGCTGCGCGGCTGTCATCGCAGGTATCAGGACCTGAAGCGCAATTCCGCCCAGCAGAAACTGTCGTCTCGAGATCGTTGACGGGCTCATTCGTCCGCCTCCGTCTCGGAAGCGGCGTCTGCCTGAGGATCCGGCTCACGCTCCTCGGTCATGACGTAGAGGCCCGAGATCCAGCGGCTGCTGCCGCCCGGATCGTCCTTGATGGCCTGATGGGCGATCTTGTTGAGCTTGAGAAGCATCGCCATCCCTTCCTCGCGCGCGATTTCGTCGAGCCGGGCGGCGAGCGCTGGCGACATCCCATCATAATGAACGGCACGTTCGAAATAGGGAGGAGGGTCGTTCATCAGGTTCATGACCGACGCCTGCACATGGTCACGAAGGTTGCGGGTAAAATAATGCCGGCGGGCTTCGTCGCCGGCATTGGGCACGATCGATGAAAGGTTGAGCCGGACCCAGCCGTTGTCGTCGACAACGACGATGCCCTTGTCCAGCCAGTCGTCGAGGATGGAGCGGGGATGGACGTCTTTGGTGATGTCGCTGACCAGGCTCTCGAATGAGGGAACACCATCGCTGGACGTCCGGGGCAAAGTGCTCGGCCTGTCCTCGGCATCGCAATAAAGCGGATCGGCAAGCCACCGCGCAAGGATGCGGCTCGTCTGCGAAACGCCCACGGTCAGGAACGATGGATCAAGCGCCAGTCCGCGCAGCCGGTTGACGTCCTTGCGGTGGATGCCTGTCAGCAGCGAGATGCGGCTATCCGTCTGCTGCTTGTTCGGCAGCGCGAATTCCTTCTCCGCCACCTCGATATAAAGCCGGCGAAGGACGACCGAAAAAGCGGTGAAGTTGAAGCCGGAGGCGAGAGCGAGTTTGACTAGCGGGCGGAGCACGCGGACCAGCATGGCCTGCAAGGTCTCTTCGGAGAACGGAAGCTTCGCGCGCGGCTTTGACATCAAGAAACACTCGGCCTGTGAAAGACCATTGCCGGCAGACTTCGACAATCGTCCTTGGTCTTCCCTATGGCAAAGTCCACACTGCCGCAACGCACAGGCGACAAGCAAGCCCGGTCCTTGCCATGCTCCCTGGCGGCGCGCGCACGATCGCGACGCCTTCCTGAAGGTATTTTTCTTATTCTATCAATGTCTTGTGTTCTCCGACTCGGGGGACAGCAAGGCGCCCTGGCGCCAGTCGATCAACCGGTCGATTCGAGCAATCTTGTGGAAAACCTCGAAGACGTCGAATGACGAGCCTTTCTCGATGTAGGAGGCCAGGAGCTCGCAAAGCTCGAAGATTTCGGGGGGCGTTCCCGTCATCTCTACACCGTCGTCGGTGAAAATCCCCGATCGCGGCCACGCCTGGGCCTGTTGCTCGTCGAGCTTGCTGCCGACGAAAGGGATCGTATTGATGATGCCTGAGGCAAGCGCAAAGGCGGCCTCAGCCACGATTTCGGAGCAGCTCGTGTTGGGCTCTCTCGTTAAGGCCGGTATTTGCAGCCGCTTGAATTCCCGCATTTTCAATCCGTCAGAGATAGTTGACCAGGCTCAGGCCCTGGAGTTTTGAGACGAGCGTGTAGGCCGTTTCCAGTTGCGTCTGCAGCTGGTTGACGAGCGTCGAAGCCTCATAGGCATCCACGCCCTGGAGATCGACGAGGTTTCCCTGAAGCAGGCTCGACTGGGCATCGAGCGCGTCATTTGCCTTTTCGACCCGTTCTTGCGAGAGGCCGAGCTGGCTTTGCTGCGTCACGATGCCTGAAGTCGCCTGCGCGGCATAACCGATCGCCTTCGATGCCACCGTGCTCTGTGCGTCGGCGCTGAGATCCTGGCCGAAGAGCGCGGAGACGACGACGGAGGCAAGCGCCAGATAACGCATGCCTTCGGAATTGGCGTTGGTGGACGAGGTGATGGTTTCCGAGCCGCTGATCCGGCTTGTCATGTCGGTGCTGGAAGCGGTCGACCAGCCTCCCGAAGCGTCCGTCCAGGCGCTTTCGGAAAACATCGGCTCGACGGTATCGGTGATGAAAGTGCCGATTTCCTCGCCGGTCAGATCGTTGACGTCTTTTCCAAGGCCGGTTGCATAATCGCCCAGCGCGGTCACGATCGCATCCGAGACCGTAGAGGACTGATCGGTCAGAGGCTGGCTGTCGAGGTTCGTTCCGCCAAACAGGAACTCGCCATTCACCTCGGTGTTCGCCGTCGAGATCAGCTGAGAAATCGTGGCGCCCGCCGTCTGCAGGGCAACGGCGATGCTGGTCGTATCCTGGCTCGCCTGGAGCGCTGTCAGGTTCGAGACCAGGCTATCGCCGGCATCCTTGAGGCTCGAAAGGGCGGTCTGCGATGCTTCCATGCGCAATCCGACGACGGCATTACTTGACTGGAACGAGGCGGCCTGGTCGATGGCGCTGGTCAGATTGATCGTTTTCGCGGCGCCGGCGCCAAGGGAGACGCCGATATCGGCGTAGGTTCCGGTCGTCGCCTCCGTCGAGGCCTGCTGCAGCTTGGTTTGGGACTGGCTGATGGTCAGACGCAGGACGTTCTGCATCGCCGATGACGAGACAAAAGAGGCTTTCATGACTAGCTCGCTATATCGAGGAGCGACTGGAACATCTCGTCGATGACGTTCAGGATCTTTGTCGCCGCTTTGTAGGATTGTTCGATATCGAGGAGGAGCGTCAGCTCCTCGTCGAGGTTGACGCCGGCCTCGTTGGAATAGGCCTCGTCGGAGCGCGATAGCGCCGCAGATGTGTTTTCGGAGGCCGCCGTCGCATCGCTGCGGTATTGTTCGAGCCAGCCGATCGAGGAACTGGCATAGTCCATCAGGCTTTGCGATGTGGAAAGACCGGCGTCGGAGGAGAACGAGCGCTGTTCCGTCAACGCCGTATACAGGGCGTCGAGATTGTCCGAGAAGCCGCTGTCGCCCGAGCTGTTGAGATCGGTGATGCCGCTGATCGTTCCGTCGCGCAGCTTCGTTGCATCCCCGCCCTCGCTGGTAACGACGGCAAGATTGACCGAGATCGAGGACGCGATGCCGGTGATATCGTCGGAATCCGAGGGTGTTCCTCCAGTTGCTCCGGCCGCCGTCGTCCAGACGAAAAGTGCGGGTGCGCTGGTGCTGCCGTCGGTTTCCGAGAAGGCCTGGACGAGGGACTTGGCGAGCTCGTCGAGCTGAGCCTGGAATGTCGGGGCGATTTCGTCGCGAAGCTGCAGCAGCGCCTGCAGGCTGCCCGAGGCACTTGTCGTCGATCCCTCGCCGGCGTCGAGCGCAACGCCGTCTATATAGACGGAATTGCCCTCCGTTCCGGCGACGTAGGTTGTCGTGGGCACGTATGTGACGGTGCGCGGTATGGTCTCGAACAGCACGGTGCCGTCAGAGGTGTAGAGCGCCATGTCGTTATTGTCGCGGACGGCGGTGGTCACACCGACGATCGAGGAGATCTGCTTCAGAAGCTTTTCACGCTCGTCGAGAGCCGAGGACGTATCGGCGCCCGTCGCTGTCGCCCCCTTGACCGCATTGTTGGCGGTTTCGAACTGCGACAATAGCGTATTCAGCGATGAGACCTGCGTGGCGATCTCCGCATCGGCATCGGCTCTGATCGACTGGACGCCGTCGCTTGCGGTATTCAGCGAATTGGCCAGATCCTGCGCGGCGGTGACAGCCGATTGCGCGGCGGTCGTGCTGCTCGGCGATGTAGCGAATGTCTGCAGCGCCTGCTGAAATGCCGAGAGATAAGTGCTCGGCGAGGTCTCGTAGTCATTGCCGCCCGTCAGCGACTTCAGGCTTTCGAGGCCGGTCACAAGCGTCTGCTGGGCGCTGTCCTTGGCGTTCGATTGCAGATACTGGGCCAGCAGCGCGGTTTCCTGCGCCCGGCTGATGCTGACGACCTGAGCGCCGGACAGAGACGTCGTTATCGACGCCTCGCGTCTGACATAGTCGGAATTTCCGACATTGGCGATGTTGGTCGAGACGACGCTGCTTTGCTGGCCGGTATTGTTGAAAATACTTTGGACGCTGTTCAAGGCGGAGGTAAGCGACATCTAGGCGCTCCCTTTATCGTTTCAGGTTGACGAGGACATCCATGATGTCGGAGCCGGTCTGAAACACCTTCGAATTGGCGGTATAGCTGCGCTGCGCCTCGATCATTTCCGTCAGTTCGCCGGCGAGATCGACGTTCGAACTCTCGAGGGCGCCGGACTGGATGGAGCCGAGCCCGTTCGTCTGCGGAAAGCCGGTGACCGTGACGCCGGACAATCCGTTGGCGCTGTAGACGTTGCCGCTGAGCAGCGTCAGATTGTCGGGGCTGGCGACCGTCGCAAGCGGGATCTGATAGAGCGCCTTCGTCGCGCCATTCGCATAGGAGACCGATACCACGCCGTCCGTCCCTATGGACACCGAGCTGACGGCACTGGCTGCCTGACCATCGGCAGAGCCCGTCGCCGAGAAGTCGGAGGCAAGCTGGGTGAAGTCCGAATAATCCATGGTGATCGTCTTTGCCGTGACCGGATCGACGATATCCGTGTCGGTCGCAGACGTCAGCTGGCCGTCGGCGTCGAAGGAGAGCGTCGCGACGCTCACCGCACTGGAGGAGTAGGGGAAGGACGTCGTGCCGCCGGTCGCTGCATCGGCATTGCGGTAAACCGAGACTTCCCAGGTGCTTCCAGTGACCGCGCCGGCTGAATCCGTCGTGACACCCGTCTTGGTGAAATAGTAGTCGTACTGGACGGTGCCGCCGAGGCTGTCATAGGCAACCAGCGACATCTTCTGCGTATCGTCGGTGACACCAGAGGAATTGGCGCTCGGCAGCGTCGTCGCATCCGTGACGACAATTGCCTCGGAATTCAGGTTGCCGCTGAAATAGGCGCTGGTCGAAGCGATCGCGCTCAAGCCCGATTGGGCGACGTTAACCGGCACCAGGCCGTCGAAACCGTTGACGACAACCGCCGGCACGCCGGAATCATAAGAATACCCCATAAGGGTGAAACCGGCGCTGTTGACCAGATTGCCGTCGCTATCGACCGAGAAGTCGCCGGCCCGGGTAAGAACCGGCGTGCCGTCGGGGCTTTGCACGATGAAGAACCCGTCTCCTGATATCGCCAGGTCGTAATCCGAGGTCGTATAGGAGATGTCGCCCTGTTCGGAAATCGCCTGGCGCACGGATGTCTGGACGCCGCCGGAATTGTAATTGCCTGAGGACGACGGCAGGACCAGCGACGAGAAGGAGGTGGAAACGGCTTTGTAGCCGACCGTGTTTGCGTTGGCGATATTGTCGGAAACCGTGCTCAGCCGGTTTGCCTGGGCGCTCATGCCTGAGACGGCGGTTTTCATACTTCCAAAAATGCTCATGGCTCAATCCTTAAAGGTTGGGGAACATGCCATGTGGCGACAGGCTTCCAGATCCCGGATTGCGGGCGCACGACATCGCTGGCGCCGGGCAAAGCCCACACCGGTCGATGATCTGATTGTCTGGACTGACCCCGTGATGGCGATAGGCGCTTCGGCTCATCCGTGCGCTGGTGTCGTGCGCCTATTGCGGCGCACCATTTGTTCGGCTGACGGCTATGGCGGCGTTCCTGCTAGAGCATGATGCCGAAAAGTGTGAGCGGTTTTCTTATGACATCATGCGCTAACTCTCTAATTTAGAACAGGATTCAGAATTTAGGCCGACCGGGCCTAAAATCATCCTGGTCTAAACAACTAGGCGGTCGTCAGCCCGTGGCAGTGTACAATGAACCGGTGCCGGATGTGTCGAGCAGATCAAAGAGCTGGCTCGCCTGGCTTTCGGTGACGTCGTCCGGCCTACCGGCCATGAATTCGTCCAATGTCACGAGTCCGTCTCCATTCGTATCGAGATCTGAGAGCAGGGATGCAGACTGGTCATTGTCGGCGGGCGGCGGTGGCGGCGGTCCGTCGGGACGTTGCGATGACTGAGAGGACATGGCCTCGGTCAGCGCATCGACCGATAGGGACCCGGCGCTTTCGCTGTCGAAGCTATCGAAAAGCGTGCCGGCCTGATCTTCCGTCACATCGGACGGCCGGCCTGCGACGAACTCCGCCTTGCTCACCAGCCCGTCACCATCGGTATCGAGATCGGAGATCAGGGATGCAGACTGATCGTCGTCGGCCGGCGGCGGCGGTGGCGGTCCGTCGGGACGTTGCGATTGCAGGGCGGACATGTCCTCAGTGAGCGCATCGACCGATAGCGAGCCGGAATCTTCGCTGTCGAAGCTGTCGAACAGCGTACCGGCCTGATCCTCTGTCACGTCGGACGGCCGGGCTGCGACGAACTCGGCCTTGCTCACATAGCCGTCGCCATCGCTGTCCAACTGCCCAACGTCCATGCCGGCGCCGCCGCCCTGCTCTTGGCTGGAGCCGGACTGACCGGTGAGGCCGTTCATCGCCAGCGACATCAACTGGGCCATGAGTTTCTCGGCACTGTTGGTCGTGTCTTCGTCGGACTGCTGGCTTGTGGTTGATTTTTTTGCCGAAACCGTATTACAGGATAGGATGTCCTGGGATGCGGATGTCGAGCTCTTGCTATAGGAATAGGAAGAAATTGATGTTGCGGCCGAAATGGTCGTCATAAGCGCTCCATCGCTAGAGGGTGGGGATGCAACGCATTACAGAACTTATGAGTTCTCTAAATCGAAATTGCTAATGCCACAACCGAAAAAATCATCCCTCAGAAATCGCAGTCCGCTTTTCAGGCTCGTCGGCATGCGCTTCGGTAAGGCGGTCTAGATCGTCATGGATGGTGTCGACGAGCCCGCAGATGAGCCGCGCAAGCGAGGCCGGCCGAAAGTCTCCAGCGATGAGGACAAGCGGGCACATATCGTCGAAATCGCTCGCCGTGTTTTTGTAAAATGCGGCTATGCCGGAAGCACGACCGCGGTCGTCGCCACGGAGGCAGGCGTTTCGAAACAGACGCTCTACAAACTGTTCCAGAGCAAGGAAGAGCTGTTTGCCGCCGTCGTCGGCGCGCATCGGCGCATGATGCTCGATCTGCCCAGGCCCGCGGAAGATCTCTCGATCGCCGAGAGCCTCGAACGTATCTTCATGATCGACATGGATGAGGAGAAGGACGCGGATCGTGCCGGTTTCCTGCAGCTCGTCTTTCGCGAGGCGGCTCAGTTTCCTGAGCTTGTCGACATTCTGCAGCATGAAGGCATGCTTGCCAGCCGCCAACACCTTGCCGACTGGTTGAACGATCGCCGGGCCGAAGGCAGGTTGGCGCTCGACGACCCGGCAAGCGGCGCCCGCATGCTGATGGACATGATCTTCGGCGGTATGGGCCCGCCGGAAGGGCGGGCCCAGGCGTGGCCCGATCGGGCGAGGCTGCTTGCCCATCTTCGCCGTTGCATCGCCATCTTTGCCGCTGGCGTCGGCGCCGCCTGAAGCGCATCGCATTTTTCAACTTCCAATTCCGCATCAGATGAATTATAGAACTATGGAGTTCTATTAAATTGATTCGGCCACATGGACGTGGCTGTGCTTCGCCATGATCGGCGCCGACATTCCCGCAGAGATGAAAAGTTCCCCCGTGATTGCCGGCAGGCTTTCGCGCGGCGCCGCCGTGCTTAAAGCATGTCGCCCGGAAGTGTGCAGCGGTTCCGGGATAACGACATGCATAAAAACAGAGGACTAAAGCGCGTCGCATGAATCAAGTTTGATGCGACGCGCTTTAGCGCAAATCCAGCAAAAGCCGCAGAGCGATTTTGCGTTCGGAAACGCGTAAAAACCAGAGGTTAGAGGGACAAACGTTGGTTTCCACTTATGTAAGCTACCTCTCGGTCGCTCGAAATCTCGGCGCCAGTCTTTCGAACGTCGCATCCCAGGCCACGGTTGCCCGCGACAGCGCCTATTACAAGGAAAACATCGGCAAGGTCACGACGGTCGATGACTTCATGGGTGATTACAAGCTCTATTCCTATGCCATGAAGGCCTACGGGCTCGACGACATGACCTATGCCAAGGCCTTCATGAAGAAGGTGCTGGAAAGCGACCTCAGCGATTCATCGAGCTTCGCCAACAGCTTGAGTGACAGCCGCTATGCCGAGTTTGCAGCCGCCTTCAAATTTTCCGGCGAGACGAAGACGGCGCAATCGGACGTGCAGCGGGACAATCTGCTCGATGCTTATGAGACGTCCTTCGACACCGAGGCGGACGACATCGCGGATGAGACGGATTATTTCGAAGAGAATATCTCGTCGATCACCTCCGTCGATGATTTCCTGTCGAGTTCGAGGCTGAAGAACTATGCGCTGACGGCCTTCGGTCTCAGCACCGACTATACCTCAAGCAGCTTCTTGAAGGAGGTTTTGACGAGCGATCTCGACGATCCCGACAGTTTCGTCAACCAGCTCGGCGACGACGTCTATGTCAGCCTGGCAAAAGCCTTCAACTTCAACGAGGACGGCTCGACCGACGGCGACGTGATGTCGGAAGATCAGATCTCGCTGATGACGAGTGGGTATGCGGTGGCCTCGTCGACCACTGCGTCTTCGGACACCGGAGAGGCCTATGACACCTATTTCGCTGCAGAAATTGGAAACGTCACCTCCGTCGATCAGTTGATGAGCGACGATAAGCTGGTCGGCTATCTCAGGATCGCCTACGGGCTGACCGACGACGAATCCGACACTTTCATTTCCGCGGCGCTGAAAAGCGCCGACATCGCCGACGCGATCGGCCTGTCCGATTTGCACGACGCCTTCAATTTCGATGAAGACGGCGCGCTTGCCGATGGCGACACCGCCCAGACGTCGGAACAGACCGCCACGACCACGGCAGCCTTCGATGAAAATTACCAGGTGCTGGTCGCCAATACCAGCACGGAAGACGCCACCGACAACTATACGACGCGCATCGCCAGCGTTACCTCGATCGATGATTTCCTCGTATCGAATGCCGATGACGACGATGACGACAACGACGATCTCCCGGAAATGTGGGAAATGGCGTTGCGCGCCTATGGCATCGATTCCACCGAGGTTTCGAGAAGCGAGGTCCGGAAGATACTCGAAAGCGATCCAACGGACGCCAAAAGCTATGTCAACAGCCTGAACGATGACCGGTTCGTCGCCTTTCGCAAAGCTTTCAACTTCGACAGCGACGGCGACGTCACCGTTCCCTTGCAGGCCATGTCGGAATCCGTCGTCGACGACTATGCCGCCTATTACAAGCAGAACAAGATCCGCTACCTCGAAGGGAACGAACTGACCGAGGCGACCGATGCGGCGGATGACGAGATCAGCTATTTTCGCGAGCAGATGGCGACGATCACCACTGCGAGCGAATTTCTGGCCGACGATCGCCTGGTTTCCCTGGCGCTCGAGGCCAAGGGGCTCGACCCTGACGATGTCACGTCGGACGAATTGGAGAAGATGTTTTCTTCCGATCTCGACGACGAAGATAGTTATGTCAACAAGCTGGACGACAATCGTTTCGCCGAACTCGTCGGCTCGTTCAATTTCGACCAGGACGGTAATATTTCCACCGATCCCACCGGGACGGTGCAGCAGCGCGGCGATGTGCTCGACACCATCGACTCCTATGTCAGGCTGACGCTTGAGGACGATCAGGGCGATAGCAACACCGGCGTGCGCCTCGCGCTCTATTTCCAGCGCAAGGCGCCGGAGATTTCGAGCGCCTATGACATTCTGGGTGACAGCGCGCTCTTCGAGTTTTTTACCACGACCTTCAACCTGTCCAGTTATGTCTCCAACATGGACGTCGACAAGCAAGCCGAGATGGTCAACAATTTCATCGACATCAAGGATCTGGCGGATCCTGACAAAGTCGACGATCTGATCAAACGCTTCACCGCCATGTATGATGTCGCCAACGGCACCGGCACCACGTCGACAGCACTTTCGATCCTCACCGGCTCAGCGACGATAAGCTCTGACACGCTCCTTGCAATGGCGCAGTTGAAAAGCGGCTGAGTGATCTTTACTCCCCGGTTCGTGAGGACCCGCCCACATCAAGATTGGCTGTCTGCCAGACGTTCGCGGCGTCGCGAAGGACTTGGCAGCGGGATGAATTGCCTGCCTCGACTTGCCGGTTGATAGGCGCCGGCACCTTCAGGGGCGCCGGTGCCTCGTGGGTTTTCGTATTGACCGACTGAAGCGTGATGGCGATCAGCTGCAGCTTGTCCTTGAGTGACCGGATATTCCCGGGCGCATGCGCTTTGAGGTAGCTGATCGGCTTGACATGCGCCGACAGCGTCCTGCGGTAACGCCCTTTGGCCCAGAATATCGAACGCCCCAGGCCTGGCCTGGAGAGGCTCCGATTTCCATCTCAGGCGCGGCCGCTTTTTTCACGAAACCTCTGCGAAAGAGAATGTCATTTCTTATAACGAAGTTTGTCTACTGATTTTATAGATTATACTTTGCAACCAGCGATCGGCTCGTGATGTCATGACCTATCTCCTCAGTCTTCTCGACAAAAGTCCGATCGAACAGGGTTTCACCGCTGCGGATGCGTTGCGGACGACGGTCAAGATTGCTGCCCGAGCCGAGGAACTCGGTTATCACCGTTTCTGGGTGGCCGAGCATCATAACATGTCCAATCTGGCGAGCTCGGCGCCGGAAGCGCTGATCGCCTACCTTCTCGCCAGGACCTCGAAAATCCGTATCGGCTCGGGCGGCGTCATGCTGCAGCATTACAGCGCCTACAAGGTTGCCGAGACCTTCAATCTTCTGGCATCGCTTGCACCCGGCCGCGTCGATCTCGGTGTCGGCAAGGCGCCGGGCGGCTTTCCGCTTTCGACACGCGCGCTGCAGCTTGGCGTCGATCCGGCAAGCAAACCGGATTTTGCCAGCCAGCTTTCCGATCTTAACACCTATCTCGCAGCCGACCCGAATTACGAGGGTGCGCAGGCGACCCCTTTCCCGCCCACCGCTCCCGAACGTTTCCTGCTCGGCGCCAGCGTCGACAGCGCCAAACTTGCTGCCGAGAAGGGCTGGGAACTGGTTTTTGCCGGTCACCTGAACGGCGATCCCGACAATCTGCGCAGGACCTTTGAGGCCTATGAGCAGGCATCCGGCGGCAAGCGGCCGATCCTGGCGCTCGCAGCCTTTGCCGCCGAAAGCGAGGATTATGCCCGCGAGCGCGTCGGCAATCTGCGCATCGTCAAGGTGTTTCTGCCGAACGGCCAGACCGTCAATGTCGGCAGCGAGGAGCAGGCGGCTGAATTTGCCCGCCAGGCCGGCGTCACCGATTACCGCATCGAGGAGAAGGTGCCGAGTGTGCTGCACGGCACCGCAACGCAGATCCGCAAGGAATTGGACGAGTTTCACCGCCGCTACGGCGTCAACGAATTCGTGCTCGACACGCCGGCGCTTTCAACCGCCGAGCGCCTGGCCTCCATCGAGCTGCTCGCCGAGGAGCGGCTTTCCCTCGTCGCCTGACCGTTTTCAAGGAGATCGATCCCATGGCTCAGAAACACGTCACGTTCGGCATCATGCTGCAGGGTCCCGGCGGTCACATGAATGCCTGGAAGCATCCAAGCGGGCCGGCGGATGCCAGTGTCAATTTCGACTTCTTCGTCACGACGGCGCGTAGCGCGGAGGCGGCCGGCATCGCTTTCGCCTTCGTCGCCGACGGGCTCTATATCAACGAGCAGTCGATTCCGCATTTCCTCAACCGCTTCGAGCCGATCGCCATTCTCTCGGCGCTGGCGGCATCGACCTCGAAAATCGGTCTCGTCGGCACGGTCTCGACCTCCTACAGCGATCCCTTCACCATCGCCCGGCAGTTCGCTTCGATCGACCTCATCAGTGGCGGCCGGGCAGGGTGGAACGCGGTGACCTCGCCGCTCGAGGGCTCGGGGCGCAACTACAGCCGCGAACATCCCGAACATGAACTGCGCTACGAGATCGCCGAGGACTATATCGATGCGATCAAGGGTCTGTGGGATTCCTGGGACGACGACGCCTTCGTCCGCAACCGCGAGACCGGCGTCTTTGTCGACAAGACCAAGATGCATCGCCTCGACCATAAGGGCCGCTTCTTCCGCGTCGAGGGGCCGCTCAACATCGGCCGTTCGAAGCAGGGTCAACCGGTCGTCTTCCAGGCGGGCGCTTCGGATTCCGGCATCAGGCTCGCCGGCAAACATGCCGATGCCGTTTTCACCAATGGCGGGCCTATCGAGGAGGCGCAGGCCTTCTACCGCCAGCTCAAGGACAGCGTGATTGCGCATGGCCGCCCGGCGGCGGAGGTCGGCATCTATCCCGGCATCGGCCCGATCGTCGGGAAGACGGCCGAGGAAGCGGAAGCCAAGTACCAAGCGATCCGTAACCTCGTCACTATCGAGGAGGCGCTGCTCTATCTCGGCCGCTTCTTTGATCATCATGATTTCGCCGTCTATCCGCTGGACGAGCCGTTCCCCGAACTTGGCGATATCGGCAGAAACAATTTCCGCGCTACCACCGACCGCATCAAGAGGACGGCGCGCGATAAGGGCCTGACGCTCCGCCAGGTCGCGCTTGATTCCGCGACGCCGCGCACCGCCTTCATCGGTACCGCGGAGCATATCGCCGACGAGATCATCCGCTGGGTGGACCATGGCGCTGCCGACGGCTTTATTCTCGGTTTTCCCGTCATCGCCGAGGGTTTCGCCGACTTTGCCGAATACGTCCTGCCGATCCTCACGGAGCGCGGTTATTTCGATCCGATCCTGAAAGGCGAGACGCTGCGCGACCATTTGGGTCTGCCCTTCCGCGAAAGCCGGTATGCGGCCGGTGCGGACCGCCTCGAGCGCGGAAAGGCCGTCGGCGCCTGAGGCGCTGACGAACCGTCATGGACATCATCGCTCGGAACCCGCGCAGCAACGATCCGGTCGAAAAGGGCATCGCCGCCTATCTCGACGAGATCATCGCGCTTCGCCACGATCTGCACCAGTATCCGGAGCTTGCGTTCCAGGAACTCAGGACCAGCAAGCTCGTGGCATCCCGCCTTTCCTCCTGGGGCTACGAGGTGGCGACGGGCATTGCCGGCACCGGCATCGTCGCCACCCTCAGGCGCGGCGACGGCAGGAAGCGGATCGGCATTCGCGCCGACATGGACGCGCTGCCGATCGAGGAGGCAACCGGTCTTGCCTATGCCAGCAGCAATCCCGGCGTCATGCATGCCTGCGGCCATGACGGGCATACCTCGATCCTGCTGGCGGCCGCCCGTTATCTCTCAGAGAGCGGTAATCTCAGCGGCACGCTCAGGCTGATCTTCCAGCCCGCCGAGGAAATCGGCGCCGGCGCACGCAAGATGATCTCGGAAGGCCTGTTCGAACGGTTTCCTGTCGATGCGGTCTTCGGGCTGCATAACTGGCCGGGTGTGCCGACGGGGCAATTCGGCTTCGTCACCGGTCCTGCCATGGCTTCGGTCGATCAGGCGGTGATCAAGATTGTCGGCAAGGGCGGCCATGGCGCGGAACCGCACCGCGCCGTCGATCCGGTGCTGGCGTCCGCCTCCTTCATCACCGCCCTGCAAAGCGTGGTCTCGCGCAATGTCGATCCGCAGGACATGGCGGTTGCCACCGTCGGCTCGATCCATGCCGGCTCCGCCTCGAACGTCATCCCTGAGAGCGTGGAGATGAAGCTCACCATGCGGGCCTTCAGCGAGACGGTTCGCCAATTGCTGCAGGAGCGTATTCCAGCCCTTGCCCGCGCCCAGGCCGAAAGCTTCGGCGCCGAAGCGGACGTGAATTATCGCCTCGGCTTTCCGGCGTTGGTCAATCACGCCAAGGAAACGGCATTTGCCCGTGATGTCGCACAGGACGCACTCGGTCTGGCGGCGATCGAGAAGGATTTCCGGCCGAGAACCGCGAGTGAGGATTTCGCCTTCATGCTGAAGGCCAATCCCGGCAGCTACCTGTTCGTCGGCAATGGCGACAGCGCTCCCCTCCACAGCGCCCACTATGATTTCAACGACTCGGTCATTGCGCCTGCCGCCCGCTACTGGGTGCGGCTCGTTGAGGCCTTCCTCACTGATGACAACGGGTGATGAACGATATGAGCGATACGTTTCTCTATACGAGCCCTCTCGACCCCCGCGCCAAGCCGCTGATCGATGAGTTGATCCACGAATATGACAGCCGCTACGGCACCTATTTCAATGCCGAAGGTGCAGCGGCCGAGCTCAATCGCTATCCCTCCGAAGCCTTTGCGCCGCCGCACGGCAACTTCCTCCTGTTGATGCGGAATGGTCAAACCATCGGCGGCGGCGCCTTCAAGCAGTATGACGAGCGCACGGCCGAGTTCAAACGCATCTGGACGCGCTCCGATCTGCGCCGCCAGGGCCTTGCCCGCAAGGTGCTGGTGGAACTGGAGGCCCAGGCCGCCCGCCAGGGCTATGCCCGCATCTATCTTACGACCGGCTTTCGCCAGCCCGAGGCAGTCGGCCTCTATCTGACCTATGGCTACACCGCTCTCTTCGACACTGCTGTCGATCCCGAGATCTACAAGAGCCTGCCCTTCGAGAAGGACATCACCCATCTCGCTCAGCCGGCTCCCGAAAACGAAGCGGCCGAGCCACGCCTGCGCGTCGCCAGCGCAAATCACTGAAAGCGGCAAAGACCGACAATCATAAAAGGGAAGCACAATGGCACTGACGACGGATTTCGTGGGCATCGACCCCGGCAGCAGGACGGCAGAACCGAAGCAGGATCACTCCCGTTACCGCATCGTACCGGCGCGCCATCCCGGCCAGCTCGTGGGCACGATCTTCGCCGCCTTCGTCATCATCGCCGTGCTTTATTCCACCTTCACCAATCCACGCTGGGGTTGGGGCGTCTTTGCCGAATGGTTCTTTGCCGAACCGGTGCTCGTCGGCCTCGGCAGGACACTGCTTTTGACCGCGCTTGCCGCCATATCCGGTTCCATTCTCGGAACGGCTCTGGCGCTTGCCCGCGTTTCCAGGTCGCCGCTGCTTTCCGGTCTCTCATGGGGCTATATCTGGCTACTGCGCTCGATCCCCGTCATCGTGCTGCTGCTGATACTGAACAATCTTGGCTACCTCTACGAGACGATCAAGATCGGCATCCCTTTCACCGATACGGTCTTCATCGACTATCCGACGGTGCAACTGCTGACGCCCTTTGCCGCTGCCTTCCTCGGCCTCACGCTCAACCAGTCGGCCTTCTTCGCCGAGATCGTGCGCGGCGGCATTCTTTCGGTGGATCATGGGCAATTGGAGGCTGCAGCCGCACTCGGCCTACCGCACCGCCGCCAGGCCTTCCGCATCGTACTGCCGCAGGCCATGCGCTCCATCCTGCCGACAGGCTTCAACGAGCTCATCGGATTGGCGAAGAGCACATCCATGGTCTACGTGCTGGCGCTGCCGGAACTCTTCTACACGGTCCAGGTGATCTACCGCCGCAATCTCGAAGTCATTCCGCTGCTGATGGTCGCGACCGTCTGGTATCTGATCATCATGACGGTGCTGTCGGTTGCCCAGCACTATATCGAACGCTATTTTTCCAAAGGCGCCGTGCGCAATCCGACGCCGCTTCCCTTTCAGGCATTTTTCGCGCGCTTCCGGCGTCCGCTGCCTGTCCTCGATACGGCGATCGACACCGTGCGCAAGATCGGCTTTCAGGATGCGGCGGCCCTGCGGGCCGCGGGCGGCGCGGTGCGCATCCACGGTATCTCGAAGAGCTTCGGTTCGCTGAAGGTGCTCGATGACATCGAGCTCAGCCTGCCTGCCGGCAGCGTGACCGCCATCCTTGGCCCGTCCGGCTCCGGCAAGTCGACGCTTTTGCGTGCCATCAATCATCTGGAGCGTGTCGATGAGGGCTTCATCTCCGTCGATGGCGATTTCGTCGGCTACAGCAGAAAGGGCGATACGCTCTACGAACTCAAGGAAAACGAAATTCTCAAACGCCGCGCCGATATCGGCATGGTCTTCCAGAACTTCAATCTCTTCCCACATCTGACCGTGCTCGAAAACCTCATCGAGGCACCGATCCAGGTTCGCGGCATCGGCCGCGAGGAAGCGGTGCAGCTGGCGCAGGAGCTGCTCGCGCGCATCGGGCTCAGCAACAAGATCGACGCCTATCCACGCCAGCTCTCCGGCGGCCAGCAGCAGCGTGTGGCGATCGCCCGCGCACTGGCGCTCCGCCCTAAGGTGCTGCTCTTCGACGAGCCGACCTCGGCGCTCGATCCCGAGCTCGTCGGCGAAGTGCTCGATGTCATCAAGGAGCTTGCCCGTACCGGCACGACGCTCATCATCGTCACCCATGAGGTTGGCTTTGCCCGCGAAGTCGCCGACACCGTCGTCTTCATGGACAGTGGCCACATTCTGGAGGCCGGCCCGCCGGCGCGCATCTTCAACAAAGCGGAACATCCCCGCACGCGCGAATTCCTCGCCAAGGTTCTCTAGCGCCCGACAGCGCTGGCGAAATGCCGGGCCGCGACGGGCTGCACCGGCCGACTGACAACAACCACAACTTAAAAATGAAAATGGAGACGGGACATGGCATTTGCAGATAGAACAAGGCTTCTCATAGCAGGGGCCGTCACCATCGCCGCACTCGGTTTCGGTTCGGCTCAGGCGCAGCAGAAGTTCGATCTCAGCCCCGAGCAGCCGAACCGGCTGCGGGTCGAGAAGAACGAGAAGCGCGTTGACGAAGTCAAGGGCTTCAAGTTCGTCGAAAACGGCGCCTTTACCGTCGGCATCAGCTCGAGCGGCAATCTGCCGCTGCATGATTATGCCTCCGATTCCAAGACGGTCATCGGCTATGACGTCGATCTAGCGCAGGCCATCGCCGACAGCCTCGGCCTGAAGCTGGAACTGGTTTCCGTTGCCTGGGCCGAGTGGCCGCTGGGACTGACGTCGGGCAAGTTCGACGCGGTGATCTCGAACGTGACCGTCACGGAAGAGCGCAAGCAGAAATTCGACTTTTCGACCTACCGCAAGGACGAGCTTGGCTTCTACGTCAAGGCCGACAGCCCGATTACGGCGCTCAAGCAGCCGAAGGATATTGCCGGCCTGAAGGTCATCACCGATGCCGGAACCAACCAGGAGAAGATCCTGCTGGAATGGGACCGCGAGAACGTCGCGGCCGGCCTAAAGCCGATCGAGGTGCAATATTATGACGACGACGCGGTCAAGGATCTCGCCGTCCAGTCCGGCAGAGCCGACGCGGTCTTCAGCGTCAACGCGACGCAGGCCTACTCGGCGGGCATCAATGGCAAGACCAAGCTCGTCGGCACCGTCAGCGGCGGTTGGCCGATCACTGCCGAGATTGCGGTCACGACGCGCAAAGGCAGCGGTCTGGCGGCTCCCTTGACCGATGTTGTCAACGACCTGATCGCCAGCGGAGCCTACAAGAAGATCCTCGATACCTGGAATCTTGGCCCCGAGGCGATCGACCAAGCAAAGACCAATCCTCCCGGCCTGCCGAAGAGCGGCTCCTGACATTGCCCGACGGGCTGGCGTTCAAACGCCGGTCCGCCGCTGCTTCTCAATGCAAACGGAGAGATATCGAACGTGACGATTTTTTCGACAATCCGCGCCTTGCTGCTTGCGGCGCTGACGTCTGCCTTGGCCGGCTTCGGGGCGGCCCATTCAGCCGACGATTTCGACCTCCGGCCGCAACAGCCGGGCAGGCTGCATGCCGCCAGGAACGAGGCGGCGATCACCGCGATCCCGAAGCACTTCAAGTTCGTCACGCCAGGCAAGTTCACCATCGCCGTCAGCCCCGGCGGTGCTCCGCTTGGCACCTATGCCACCGACGCCAAAACCGTAGTTGGGGCAGATCCCGACTATGCCTATGCCATCGCCGACAGCCTTGGCCTGACGCTGGAAATCGTGCCCGTCGCCTGGATCGACTGGCCGCTCGGCCTCACCTCGGGCAAGTATGATGCCGTCATCTCCAATGTCGGGGTCACCGAGCAGCGCAAGGAGAAGTTCGATTTCTCCACCTACCGCCAGGGACTGCACGGTTTTTTCGTGAAATCCGACAACCCGGTCATCTCAATCAAGGAACCCAGGGATGCGGCGGGCCTCAGGATCATCGTCGGTGCCGGCACCAACCAGGAGCGCATTCTACTGAAATGGAGCGACGAGGATGTCACCGCGGGGCTGAAGCCGATCGAACTGCAATATTACGACGACGAGGCGGCAAGCCTTCTCGCACTGCGTTCCGGCCGGGCCGATGTCATCGTCCAGCCGCACGCCCAGCTCGTCTTCATCGCCGCGCGCGACAAGAACATCAAGCGCGTCGGCACGCTGAGCGCCGGATGGCCTGATCGTTCCGACGTCGCGATCACCACCCGCAAGGGAAGCGGGCTCGCCGATGCGCTGACCGTTGCCACCAATGGCCTGATCAACAACGGCACCTACGCCAAAATCCTCGACCACTGGCATCTCTCCGAGGAAGCCCTGCCGGCATCCGAGACCAACCCGCCCGGCCTTCCAAAATATTGATATCGGATAGCACCTGTGGAAGGGACGACATGAGCCCCGGCAATATATCCATCAGCCATATAGGCTTCCTCACTCCCGGCAACTATATCGCCGACGATCCGTTGTCGGGATTGGAGCAGACGCTCCAGCAACTGCAATATGGCGAGGAGTTGGGCTTCGACAGTGCCTGGGTCCGCCAGCGGCATCTTGAGCCGGGCATCTCTTCCGCCAGCGCCTTCCTGGCGGCGGCGACCCAGCGAACCAGCCGGATCGAACTCGGAACCGCGGTCATTCCGATCGGCTATGAAAGCCCCTACCGGCTGGCCGAAGATCTCGCCACCGTCGATATTCTGTCGCGCGGCCGGCTGAATATCGGCGTCAGCGCCGGCCGGCCGCTGCATGCCGACCTGATTGCCCCGCTCGTGTTCGACGGTGACTGGACGGGCTACGATTTCTCGCATGATCGCGTGCTGCGCTTTGCCGACAATCTGCGCGGCACTTATCTCGGCGACGAGCAGACTTTCATCAAAACGCCTTTCGGGCAGCAGCGGCCGCGCCTGCAGCCCTATGCCAAGGGCCTGATTGACCGGCTGGTATGGCGGCGGGTCGCAACGCTCGGCCGAGTGGGCCGGCCGCAACGGCTTCAACCTGTTGACCGGCAACGTGATAACGGGTGAGGGGACGGATGATTTCTTCGTCGCTCAATCCAGATTGATCAAACCCATCGCGCCGCCGGAACCGCGCGGCGCGTCGCGCTCGCCGCGTCATCGTGCCTTTCGACAATGCCGACGCGGTCACGCGCCGCCGCTACCGGGATTATGCCGAGGGCCGCCATGAACGGACGCTTTCGCCCCAGGGCGAACGGCGGACCTTGTTCGCCCGCGATGTCATCGGCACGTCGGACGAGATATTGGAGCAGCTTTTCGCCGATCCGATCCTGCCTGACGTCGGCGAGTTGCGGCTGGAGCTTCCTTACGAGTTCGAGCACGAGGAATATCGCCAGATCCTCCACGACTTCGTGACAACAATCGCATCGGAACTCGGATGGAAAGCGCAGCCGGAAATTCAGGCCGCTTCCTGAAGGCCATCGAGCCGATGCCCTATTCGACGCCAGAACGATCATCTACGAGGAACGCCATCAGTGGCCAGAACGATAGAATACTTCTTTTCGATTGGGTCCCCCTGGTCCTACATCGGCTTCGACGCCTTCACCGAACTTGCCGCAGAGAACGACGTCGTCATCACGCCCTATCTGACGACGGTGGTCGAGGAAAATGGTGGCATCTTCTCACGCAACCGTCCGGAGATCCGGCGCGCCTACTGGACGCGGGACCTCAAACGCTGGGCGCGCGTGCGCGGCAAGGATTTGCGGCTCGAACATCGCCCGGAGCTCAGCGATCCGACGCCGGCCTCCCTCTTCGTGATTGCCGCCTATCTCGACGGGCAAGATTGGATCGGCGTTACCAGGGCCTTGCAGCATGCCTTCTGGAGCGAGGCGAGAGATATCGGCAAGCCCGATGTGCGCGAGGCGATCGTTGCCGCAGCGGGTTTCGATGGCGCAGCGCTTCTCCGGCGGCAAGCCGACGACGATGTCCAGAATAAATGGTCGGCAGACCGCGTGCATGCGCGCGACAGCGGCGTCTTCGGCTTTCCCACCTATGTCTATCATCGCGAGATTTACTGGGGGCAGGACAATTTGCCTTTCCTCGAACGTCATCTTCGCGGCGACAGGCCTTAGGTTGGATCATCAAGACGAATGTTTTTTCAACCGAACGCCGAACGAGAGACGCCCATTCCTTTAATCCAGTAATTTTATAGACAATATTTGAAGCAACCATAGAGAGGAAAAACCATGTCAGGTTTCAAACTCGTCGGCATCGCCGGCAGCTTCAACCGTCCGTCGAAGACACTGGCACTTGTTCGGCATGTCGCCGACCGCGCGAGCCTCCGATACGGCTTTGCGAGCAAGACCTATGATCTGCACGATCTTGGTCCGTCGCTCGGCCGCGCCTTGTGGCGCAAGGACCTCGACGAGCAAGCCAGGCGTGTCGTCGACGAGATCGTCAAGGCCGATGCTTTGATTATCGGCTCGCCGACCTACAAGGGTTCCTATCCCGGTCTGTTCAAACACCTGATCGATCTGATCGACCCGCAGGAACTTCGGGGCAAGCCGATCATCATCACGGCGACGGGTGGCGGCGACCGACATGCATTGATGGTCGAGCATCAACTTCGGCCGCTGTTCGGTTTTTTCATGTCCCATACGCTGCCGACGGCTGTTTATGCGTCCGATCGCGATTTCGCGGATTACGCGGTCTCATCAGAAGCGCTTTCGAGCCGCATCGGCGAAGTCATCGGCGAATTGGCAGCCTTCTTTCCTGAAGCAAGACCGGTAATAGCGGCCGCCCAATAGGGATCGTTCCCATGGTTCGATCTCGGGAGGCCACGATGAACGATACGGAAAGACCGGGGGCAAGCGAGCAAATCTGGAGCGTATTCGAATTTGCTCGGCGATATCGCCTCGCCAAACGTGAAGAGAATCGCCTGCTGATGCTCTACGGACCAACAGCATCGCTTCGCGATCTGCTCGCCAATGCGCGACGTCATTCGCTGATTTCCTAACCGCGGAAGATGGTTCCAGACAGGAGGTTCGCATGAAACTTGATTTCCATTTCTGGCTGAGGCGCACGATCGGCCGCCTCCCCGAGCCTAAGGCGCGGGAGCCCGTAAACGCATTCTCCCGGGACGAAGAGCGGGACCGGTCGGCGCACGAATACGAGCTTCACTATTGGGGCGCGATGCCCGGACTTTGGTATTGAGGAGGGTGGTGTAATGGCAATCGTCATTGAGACCGGCTTCCGTCGGCCCGATAAGGGAAGAGCAACGGGCAGCGTCATCTCGCAGTTCAGGCATGCGGCAGGGATCCGCACGGTCGTCAGTTCCTTCACCTTCCTGTTCGCCCTGGTGATCGGGTTGATCTGATGAGCGACGTTCTTATTCTTCCAGGACTTTTCGGCTCGGGAGAGGGGCATTGGCAACAGCACTGGCTACAGGATCAGCCGGGCAGTTGTTGCGTCGTCCAGGATGACTGGGATCATCCGGACCTCGACAACTGGCTGCCGCGGCTGGAAGGCGCGCTTGAAGAGGCCGGTGAGGCATATCTGGTTGCCCATAGTCTTGGATGCCTGCTCGCCGCAAGGCTGGCCGGGCGAAGCGCTGCCCGGCGCGTGAAAGGGGCATTGCTCGTTGCGCCATGCGATCTGCCGGTCACGGAAATTCTGCATCCGGGGCATATCGCCTTCGACGGCATGCCGACGGCGCCGCTGCCGTTTCCGAGCATCGTCGTCGGCAGCATGAACGACGCCTACATGACGGTCGATCGGCTGACCCTTTTCGGCCGGCTGTGGAAGGCCGAAACCAGGAATATCGGCCTTGCCGGGCACATCAATATCGCCAGTGGTTTTGGCCGCTGGCGTAACGGCTATCGGCTGCTGGATGCCTTGACGGCGCGCATCGTTTCCGCGCGGCCGGCTTTTGCGATGTGAATGGAGGCGGAATGTCGGACATTGTCGATGATCTCCTGCGCCTCAGCGAAGATCCGAATAGCGACCCTAAAAGTAGGCGCCGGCAAACCATGGAGCGTTTGGTGCAGACGCTGCTCACCATGGCCGATGCCGAAATTGGGCCGGAAGAGGCGCAACATCGCCATTCGATCATCCATTTAACGACGATTATCGGCGACATGACGGGCACGATCGCGGAGGCCGACGATCCGACATTTGCGGCGATCGTCAGGGAGGCGGCGGTGCTGATCCGCAGCCTGCAGCGGCGTCAGGCCGATGCGGCCAGATTTACGGTGCATTGATCCTCCTCAGAGCTTGCCTTTCCAGGGCAGGAGGAATGCCTCCAGAAAGCGGAGGGCGGCCGAGAAGGTGAAGGCGCAGATCGCGATGATGCCGATGCCGACGAAGACGACGTCGGTCGCCAGGAACTGCGACGCCGACATGATCATGAAACCGATCCCGCGCGTAGACGCGATCAGTTCGGCGGCGACCAGCGTGCCCCAGCCGACGCCAAGCGCAATGCGGATGCCCGTAAGGATCTCGGGCAGGGCGGAGGGAAAGACGATATCGATGAAAAGCTGCAGCCGGCTCGCGCCCAGCGAACGGGCGGCATTGACCCGCTCGATCGGCAGTGACCGAACGCCCGCCTGGGCCGAGAGGCAGATCGGTGCGAACATCGCAAGCACGAGCAGCGTGATCTTCGACGTTTCGCCAATGCCGAGCCAGATGATCATCAGCGGCAGGTAGGAGAGGGGCGGAAGCGGCCAGTAGAACTCGATCGGCGCGTCGAGCACACCTTTCGCCCAGCGGTTCAGGCCCATGAGCAATCCGAGCGGAATGCCGACGGAGATGGCGACGAGGGCTGCGGCCACGATGCGGAACAGGCTTGCAAAGACATGTTCGGACAGCGACGCGCCGGCATAACCGTCGCGATAGATGACGCCGATCTGCGTCAGCACCTCATCCGGACGCGGCAGGAACAGGTGTGGTACGACACCGAGCGTGGACACAAGCCACCACAGCAGCAGTATCGCCAGGGCGGCGGCAATGCTGACGGCCACAGTCGATTTCTCACCGGCGCCGAAGCTTGCCATTTTCACCAGCTTGACCTGGCGGTCTTCTACATCAGCCGCAATCGGCGGAGCCTGGACGATATCGCTCATGCGGCGCTCCTGAGGTCTTCGGTGCTGTGCAGAATGGCGCGGATTTCCTCGCGCAGCTCGGCAAATTGCGGCGACGCCTTGATCGATCTTGCATCGCCGGTTTCGGCGAAGCGGCGGATGAAATCGAGATCGAAGCGCGCCACGACGCGCCCTGGCCGAGGCGACATGACCAGGACCTGCGTGCCCAGGAACAAGGCCTCTTCGATCGAGTGGGTGATGAAGAAAACCTTCTTTGCCGTTTTATCCCAAATGGAAACCAGCAGTTCCTGCATCTGCTCGCGTGTCAGGCTGTCAAGCGCGCCGAACGGTTCGTCCATCAGCAGGATGTCGGGATTTGTCGCGAGAGCTCGGGCGATGCCGACCCGCTGGCGCATGCCGCCCGACAGCTCGTAGGGAAAGGCGCCGGCGAATTCGTCGAGGCCGACGAGCCGGAGCAGCTCGAGGGCGCGCGTTCGGCGCTCCTTCCGATTTATGCCGGCGAATTTTAGGCCGAGGGCGACGTTGTCGGCCACCGATTTCCAGGGCAGCAGCGCATCTTTCTGAAAGACGACGCCGCGATCGGCACCTGGCCGTTCGACCGCGCGGCCGTCGAGCGTGATCCGGCCATCGGAAAGCGGAAGGAAGCCGGCAATCGCGTTGAGAAGAGTTGATTTGCCGCATCCCGAGGCGCCGAGCGCGACGACGAAACCACGTTCGGGAATATCGAAGGAAACGCGGTCGAGCGCGTGAACGGTCCGCCCATCGCGGGCTGCGAAGAAAACGCTGGCGTGATCGACTTTAAGCATGGTGCCACTCGCAGTTTCGACGCCGGCGCGCGACCTTCGCGCCGGCGTCATGGAGGATCAGTTGCTGACGCCGGCAAGCGCGTCTGCGGTGACGAACGTGCCGTAATTTTCCAGCACGTCGGAGACTTTGCCCTGTTCCTTCAGGAACGATGCCGTGTCCTTGAGGATCTTTCCGGCACCCGCTTTCTCCCCGCCGCCGAGCCAGGCGTCTGATGCCTGGGCCTCGGGTGTCAGCAGCGTCAGGTTCTTCAGAGCCGAGGCCTGCTGCTCCGGCGTTCCGCCGAGAAGTTTGGAGAGCGACTTGGCATTGTCGCTGTCGGGACCCCAGGCGGCTTTGTCCGAGGCGAAGGACGCGTAGTATTTGTTGATGACCGAGGCGAAGCCCTTCAGGAATTCCGGGTTGTCGGCAGCAAACGCCGAGGTCGCAACCCAGGCCGAGAACGTCGGCGCACCCTTGTCCGCCACGTCTTTGGAGGTCACGAGAACCTTTCCGGTCTTCTTGAGTTCGGTCAGAGCCGGATCCCAAACGAAACCGCCGTCGATATCGCCGCGATTATAGCTCGCGACGATTTCGGGCTGAGGGATCGCGAAGACCTGAACGTCTTTCTCGGTTAGACCAAGCGATTTGACGAGCGCCAGCAGCTGATAGTGGTCCGTGGAAACAGGTGCGGCGGCAAGCTTCTTGCCCTTCAGATCGTTCAGGCTTTCGATGCCGGACCCGTTGCGGACGACGAGCGCCTCGTCGATGCCGGAGATGGACGCCAGGTAGAAGGCCTTGACCTCGAGCCCGCGCGATACCGCAGCCGCAAACGGACTGGAGCCGACATAGCCGACCTGGACGTCGCCTGAGGCAATAGCCGCAAAGATTTCGGCGCCCGAATTGAACCTGCGGAAATCGATGTCGTATCCGGTATCCCTAGCGAATTCGCCGTTTGCGATCGCCACCGAAGACGGCAAGGCATCGGTTTGATAGCCGACGACGACCTTTTTGTCCGCCGCCTCAGTGACGGCCGCCGTTGCCAGAGTGCCGACGCCGACGGCGATTGCGGCAACCAAATTTCTGAAATTCATCTTGAGCCCCGTTGTTTGAGAGCCGATCGGCCCCTTGATTTCACCCTCAAAAGCCTAAGGTTGAGAATGGGCTGGCGGGAGAAATAACAAACTATATTTATAGACTATACAGATAATTGTTTTCGCGATTCGGCCGCTTGTGCAATCTGCTGGACCGGCGAGTGGCGGCAGGGCCCGAATGACGAAAGATTACCAGGCTTCAGGGAGAATGCGTTGATATACGATGTGATCGTCGTCGGTTCCGGTTTTTCAGCGATAGCTGTGACCTGCAATCTCATCGAGCAGCTTCCCGCTTCGGCGAAGGTTGCCGTCGTGGGTGACGATCCCGGTTTCGGGCGCGGAACGGCATACCGGACGGAACTCTATCTCCATCGCCTCAACGTTCCCGCAGGCCGCATGAGCCTGCTGCCCCATCATCCCGACGATTTTGTCGACTGGCTGAAAAACCGTGGACGCCTGACGCAGGCAGGCGATTTCGCCTCGCGCGGCGATTACGGTCTTTATGTCAGGGACACGCTTGCGCGGCTGCTTCGAAAGCGGGACGGCCGTTGCCGGGTCGATTTCATCAAGGCCAAAGCGGCGGGATGCGTGGAACGCTACAAGACTACGCTCGCCTTCCAACTCGGCAACGGCGACGAGATTGCCGGGAAGAATGTCGTGCTGTGCCTTGGCGTCGGAAATGCGAACCTTCCGGTCGATCCGGCCGGCGTCCCATCATCTCTGCGATCGCGGATCATCGAGAACCCGTGGCGGCTCTCGTGGCTGAGGCGCGTCGCACCGTCTGATGCAGTCTGCATCCTCGGCTCCGGCCTGACGATGATCGATCAGGTTCTCGCCCTTCGCGCCCATGGCCATAGAGGCAGGATCGACGTGCTTTCGCGGCGCGGGTTGGCACCGCTCGGACATGCGAGGACGCCGCCGGCGCCGGTGCCGATCGACGTTGAGACGCTTCCCGGTACGATCAGCGGCCTATTGAAGACTTTGCGGGCGAGGAGCAGAGAGGTCGCCGACTGGCGCGCCGTGATGGACGGCCTGAGGCCGGTCACACAGGCTCTCTGGCAGCGGCTTTCGAGCGAGGAGCGGGTGCGTTTCTTGCGGCATGCGCTTCCCTGGTGGAACATCCACCGTCACCGGGTCGCGCCGGAGGTGTTCGCCGGGTTCGAGAAACTGATCTCGGAAGGAACCGTTCGCTTCCATGCAGGTTTCCTGAAATCGCTCGGCCCTTGGGAAGACGGGCTCGTCGCCGGCTACAGGGTCAGAGCCCAACGTGAGATCGCTGAGATCAGGGCGGACTGGCTGGTCAACTGCACGGGAATGGAGCGTGCCGGGATCAGCCATTCGCCGCTTTTGAAGGAGATGAACCGGCTTCAGCTGATCGTTCCTGATCCTCTTGGCCTCGGCATCCGGGTGGATGCGGCTTCCGAGGTGATGGCTCCGTCCCGGATCTCGCCTCCTCGGCTGTTTGCTGTCGGCGCCTTGACGGCAGGGCAATTCTGGGAGATCACCGCCGTTCCCGACATTCGGGTCCAGGCAAAAGCCGTGGTCGAAGGGATCGTCAGGGCGAGGCCCAATTCCGACGCTTAGAACATGTCGCGCAAAAGTGTGCAGCGGTTTTGCGATGACGACCTGCGCAAAACCAAAGACCTAAAGCGTGGCAAGCGAATCTGAAAGATCGCGACGCGCTTTAGGCTGACAATATCCTCGGCACGGTGCTGTTGAATTGCTGGTCGCCGACGGCTACAGTATTTGGTAGGCCATAATACGATTCCTGAATTCGGCTGCCGCAGCGGAACTTGAGCATGCGAAAGTCAATCCAACACTGAGGTACAGCATGAGCGGTGCTCTTAAGGACGCAATCAGAGTCGAGCGTCCTGCAAAGACATTGCGGGAATTGGCGCTCGACAAGGTCCGCGAAGCCATCGTCAACGGATACTTTCGTCCCGGAGACCGCCTTGTCGAGCGCGACCTCTGCGCCCAGCTCGGCGTCAGCCGGACGGTCGTGCGCGAGGTGCTGAGACATCTGGAATCGGAAGGGCTCGTCGCCAATCTGCCGAACAAGGGACCGATCGTCGCCCTGCTGGATATCGAGGAAGCCAAACAGATCTATGAGATCCGTGGTGCGCTCGAAGGCATGGCGGCGCGGCTGTGTGCGGAGCGTGGCAGCCCGGAAATCGTCGCCGCGCTCGAAGAATCGCTGACCGCAATCCGCAACAGTTATCGCGACGGCGATATGACGGCTGTGCTAGCCAATACCTCTTCCTTCTATCAAACGCTGTTCACCAGGGTTGACAGGCATGTCGCCTGGGGCGTCGTCAACCTCCTCACCGTGCGCATAAACCACCTGCGCTCGATGACCATCAAGACGGAAAGGCGCGACATTGAAGGGCCGCTGCAGATGTCTAAGATCATCGACGCCATCCGCCGCGGCGACGGCGAGGGCGCCCAGCGGGCGGCGATGGATCATGTCGCGGCCGCCAGCGTAATTGCCGAAGCGGTGCTGTCCGCCCAGAAGACTGCCGAATAGGGCGTAGCGCCGCGCGGTTTTCAAGACGGTCGCCGTCCTACTACTCTATTGTTGCATCTCTTCGCGCGCACCTGTCTCGCTGGAAGACGGCCAGCATGGAGTTGTCGCATCGACATTTGTCGATGCCTCTGCCGCATTTCGCAATCACGTTCCGCGGAATGAAGAGAATTCAAACTCCAAGCTTGACACCCAACTTTGCTCGATGTGATGGTATGCCATAATCAATAATATATAAGGCGGTATCATATGGTCTGGGATAATTTTGACGTTCTGACGTGTCGCGCCGCTGCACGCCGCCGCCGTGCCGTCCGGCTCTCGACAACACGCTGAATGAACAAAGCGCTTTCGGGCGTTGGAGCGCATACGCGCCAAATTCGTGATTCGTCGGACTTTGCTGCGTCTTCGCCGAAACCAAGTTGACACTCATATATTATGGTATACCATAATACTGAATAGAGAGATGAGGTGCTCCATGGCCATTCAAATTCGCAAGACCGGACTGCAGATCGAAACGACGCTGATCGAAGGCGGCAAGACCGCGGCGGTGCCGCTAAAGCTGTTTTCCGCCTTCGCGGTCGTGAAGAACCCCTGGGCGGGCCGCGGCTTCGTCGAAGACCTCAAGCCCGAAATCCATGCGGGCGCTCCGGTTCTCGGCGAATTGCTGACCAAGATGATCATCGATGCGGTCGGTTCCGGCGAGGCTGTCGAAGCCTATGGCAAGGCCGCCGTCGTCGGCCTGGACGGCGAGATCGAACATGCCTCCGCGCTGATCCACACGCTGCGCTTCGGCAATTTTTATCGTCATGCCGTCGGCGCCAAGTCCTATCTCGCCTTCTGCAACACCCGTGGCCCCGCCAATGCGCCGATCATGATCCCGCTGATGGACAAGAACGACGAAGGCCGCCGCTCGCATTATCTGACCATCCAGACCTCGATCCCCGACGCGCCTGCCGCCGACGAGATCGTCGTGGCGCTTGGCGCTTCGGTGGGTGGACGTCCTCATCACCGCATTGGCGATCGCTATCAGGATCTAAAAGATCTTGGGCAGGACGTCGCCAATCCTGCGGGCGTTTGAAAGGGTGGGCGCTGAGATGCTGACGGCCGGATCGATCTCAGGCGCCGCTGCAGCAAAGAGCGCCGCCGGTGACCTGCCCCGAAAGAAGACGGCAAGTGGAACGGCCTATCACGAGGCCGGCAGCGGCGAGCCGCTGGTTCTTATTCATGGCGTCGGCATGCGGCTTGAGGCCTGGGCGCCGCAGATCGCATTTCTGTCGGCCGGCCATCGCGTCATCGCCGTCGACATGCCGGGACATGGCGAGAGCGTAAAATTGCCGGCGGGCAGCCGCCTCGAGGAGTTCGTCGCCTGGTTCGGGCGCTTTCTCGACGAGATGGCGATCGACACAGCGAACGTTGCCGGCCACTCGATGGGAGCGCTGGTATCGGGAGGGGCGGCGGCGACGTTCGGCGAACGTATCAGCCGTGTCGCTTACCTCAACGGCGTCTACAGGCGTGACCGGCAAGCAAAGGCTGCCGTGCTCGCACGGGCAGCCGCCATTCCGGTGACGGGCGTGGACAAGGAAGGCCCGCTGGTTCGCTGGTTCGGCGATGATCCGGACAGCGTCGTTGCGCGGGAACGGACGCGGAAATGGCTCAACCTCGTCGATCCGGAAGGGTATGCTGTCGCTTACGCCGCCTTCGCCGGAGGAGACGAGACCTATGCCGATCGTTGGAAAGACGTGGCTGGTCCGGCCCTGTTTCTGACGGGGTCCGATGATCCGAATTCGACGCCCTTGATGGCGACGCAAATGGCGGCGCTCGCGCCCCGGGGCTGGGCCCGCATCGTGGAGGGTCATCGTCATATGGTGAACCTGACCGCGCCTGATATCGTCAATTCGCTGCTCGCTGAGTGGCTGTCGTTCGGGGAGGATGAGCGATGACAATCCAGACTGTCGACCCAAGAGCATTGCGTGATGCATTCGGAGCTTTTCCGACCGGCGTGACGGTCGTCACTGCCTGCGACGCGGATGGAAATCCGATCGGCTTCACGGCGAACTCCTTCACATCAGTGTCGCTCAATCCGCCTTTGCTTCTCGTTTGTCTTGCCAAGACGTCGCGCAATTTCGCGACGATGACCGGAGCACAGCATTTTGCGATCAACGTGCTTTCGGAAACCCAGAAAGACGTGTCGAACACTTTTGCGCGGCCGGTCGAAGACAGGTTTGCAGCGGTCGAATGGAACAAGGGGGCGGCGGGCTGCCCGATCTTCTCAAATGTGGCGGCCTGGTTCGAATGCGCCATGGATCAGGTCGTCGAGGCTGGCGACCATGTCATTCTGATGGGGCGCATCGAAGCGTTCGACAATAGCGGCCGCAATGGTCTCGGCTATGCGCGTGGCGGTTATTTCACCCCAACGCTCGCCAGCAAGGCGGTTTCCGCGGCAAGCGAAGGCAATATCGAACTCGCGGCCGTCGTTGAGCGCCGTGGAGAGGTTCTGCTGCTCGGCGAGGATGTGCTCTCCCTGCCAAGCGTCGACGCCCATGACGGCAACCCGACCGAGACGCTGGAAAAGTATCTGGAGGCGCTCACCGGGCTGAAGGTCAGCATCGGCTTCCTCTATTCGGTTTATCAGGGCAAGAGCGACGGCAAGCAGCACATTGTCTATCACGCCGTTGCCGGCGACGGCGAGCCTACCGGCGGCAGGTTCGTGAAACCCGACGCACTGGCTGCGGCAAAATTCAAGACCAGTTCGACCGCCGATATCGTCAATCGTTTTGCGATGGAAAGCTCGATCGGCAATTTCGGCGTCTATTTCGGTGACGAGACCGGCGGCACCGTTCATCCCATTCCAGCCAAGGGCGCAAAAGCATGAAGTTCTCCCTCTTCGTCCATATGGAACGGCTCGACGCCAGCCAGAGCCATAAGAGCCTCTATGAGGAATTCGTCGCGCTCTGCGAGATCGCCGACGAGGGTGGCATGCATGCGATCTGGACCGGCGAGCACCATGGCATGGACTTCACCATCGCACCCAACCCGTTCGTGACCATTGCCGATCTCGCCCGCCGCACATCGCGGGCAAGGCTCGGGACGGGCACGGTGATCGCCCCCTTCTGGCATCCGATCAAGCTCGCCGGCGAGGCTGCTATGGCCGACATCATCTGCGACGGAAGGCTCGACATCGGGATTGCGCGCGGCGCCTATTCTTTCGAATACGAACGCCTGCTGCCCGGCCTCGATGCCTGGGGGGCTGGCCAGCGCATGCGCGAACTCATCCCGGCGGTCAAGGGCATCTGGAACGGCGACTATGCCCATGACGGGGAATTCTTCAAATTCCCCGCAACCACCTCGGCGCCGAAGCCGCTGCAGCAGCCGAACCCGCCGATCTGGGTCGCGGCGCGCGATCCGAACTCGCACGAATTTGCCGTCGCCAACGGCTGCAACGTTCAGGTCACACCGCTCTGGCAGGGTGACGACGAGGTTCAGTCGCTGATGGAACGCTTCAACGATGCCTGCGCCAAGAACCCGGATATCGAGCGGCCGAAGATCATGCTGCTGCGCCACACCTATGTCGGCTCGTCAGAAGAAGACGTCGCCCAGGCCGCCCATGAACTGAGCGTTTATTACAATTATTTCTTTGCCTGGTTCAAGAATGAGAAGCCGGTTACCCAAGGCCTGATCGAACGGATTCCGGACGAGCAAATCCGAGCGAACGCCATGCTTTCGGATCAGGTCATGCGCACCAACAATGTCGTTGGTAACGCCCGGACCGTCATCGACCGGCTGAAGGCCTATGAGGCGCTCGGTTACGACGAATATTCCTTCTGGATCGACACCGGTATGAGTTTCGAGCGCAAGAAAGCGTCGCTCGAGCGCTTCATTACCGAGGTCATGCCGGCATTTCAGGAGTAAGACCATGCGGCGTTTTCAGCACTATATCGATGGCGAATTCTCGGACGGCGAGGCTTCCTATCCGAGCATCGATCCGGCGACCGGCGCGGTCTGGGCCGATATGCCCGAAGCCCGCGAAGGGGATGTCGATCGGGCTGTGAATGCTGCCGACAAGGCGCTTTATGACGGCCCGTGGGCGAAACTGACGGCCACCCAACGCGGCAAGCTGCTCTACAAGCTGGCAGACCTGGTTGCCGCCAACGCCCAGATCCTGGCGGAACTGGAGACGCGGGACACCGGCAAGATCATCCGCGAGACATCCGCGCAGATCACTTATGTCGCCGAATATTATCGTTATTATGCCGGCATCGCAGACAAGATCGAAGGCGCCTACCTGCCGATCGACAAGCCGGATATGGACGTCTGGCTTCGCCGCGAGCCGATCGGTGTCGTTGCGATGGTGGTGCCCTGGAACAGCCAGCTCTTCCTGTCCGCGGTCAAGATCGGCCCGGCGCTCGCCGCCGGTTGCACGATGGTGGTCAAGGCCTCGGAAGACGGGCCGGCGCCGCTTCTCGAATTTGCACGCCTGGTGCATGAGGCGGGCTTTCCCGCCGGTGTCGTCAACATCATCACCGGTTTCGGCTCCTCCTGTGGGGCCGCCCTCGGCCGTCACCCGAAGGTCGCACATGTCGCCTTCACCGGTGGTCCTGAAACCGCCCGGCACGTCGTTCGCAACTCGGCCGAAAACCTCGCCTCCACTTCGCTTGAACTCGGCGGCAAGTCCCCCTTCATCGTCTTTGCCGACGCCGACCTCGAAAGTGCGGCCAACGCCCAGGTTGCGGGCATTTTCGCTGCGACCGGGCAGAGCTGCGTGGCCGGATCGCGACTGATCGTCGAACGCAGCGTCAAGGACAAGTTCGTCGCCCTGCTGCGGGAGAAGGCAGAGGCGATCCGGATCGGCGCGCCGCTCGATATGGCGACCGAAGTCGGCCCGCTTGCCACCAAGCGCCAGCAGGACAATATCGGCGCCCTCGTTGAGAGATCGATCGAAAGCGGCGCCCATCTCGTCACGGGCGGACGCAAGATCGATGGCGAAGGTTATTACTTCCAACCGACGATCCTCGACTGCGACGATGTCGCCTCGCCCTCGCTGATCGAGGAATTCTTCGGGCCGGTTCTCTCCGTCGTCTCCTTCGAGACCGAGGCGGAGGCGCTGAGGCTTGCCAACGACACCCGCTACGGCCTGGCCTCCGGCGTCTTCACCCAGAACCTCACCCGGGCGCACCGGCTGATGAAGGGGCTCCGCGCCGGCATCGTCTGGGTCAACACCTACCGAGCCGTATCGCCGATCGCGCCGTTCGGCGGCTTCGGCCTGTCGGGCCACGGCAGGGAAGGCGGCATGGCCGCGGCTCTCGATTATACCCGGACCAAGACGATCTGGCTGAGGACCTCGGACGATCCGATCCCCGATCCCTTCGTGATGAGGTGACGCCGATGTTTTACGAAATCCGCACCTATCGGCTGAAGAACGGAACGATCCCGCAATATCTCAAGGTCGTCGAGGAAGAGGGGATCGAGATCCAGAAGAGCCATCTTGGCACGCTGGTCGGTTACTTCTTCTCGGAGATCGGCACGATCAACGAGATCGTCCACATCTGGGCGTTTACAAGCCTGGATGACAGAGAGGCGAGACGCCAGCGGCTTCTGGCCGATCCCCGGTGGCAGGCCTTTCTGCCCAAGATTCGCGACCTCATCGAGGTGGCGGAAAACAAGATTATGAAGCCAGCAAGCTTTTCTCCCAGGAGCAACGCGCACTGACGACATAACGCATACCCGTAGGACAAACCAAAACAGGGATAAGGGAACATGAAAACGACATTTGCATTCGCGGCGGTTGCCGCATTCGTGGCCGTCTCCGCGCCGGCACACGCCGACAACATGGTCTTCTCGAGCTGGGGCGGAACGACCCAGGATGCCCAGAAGGCGGCATGGGCAAGCCCCTTCACCGAAAAGACCGGCATCACCGTCGTGCAGGACGGCCCGACCGACTACGGCAAGCTCAAGGCCATGGTCGAGGCCGGCGAAGTCACCTGGGACGTCGTCGACGTCGAAGGCGATTATGCCGCCCAGGCCGGCAAGACCGGCCAGCTCGAGAAGCTCGACTTCTCCGTCATCGACAAATCCAAGCTCGATCCGCGTTTCGTCACCGACTATTCGGTCGGCAGCTTCTATTATTCCTTCGTCATCGGCTGCAATGTCGATGCCGTCAAAGCCTGCCCGAAGACATGGGCCGACCTGTTCGACACGGCCAAGTTTCCCGGCAAGCGCACATTCTACAAGTGGTCGGCTCCCGGCGTGATCGAAGCCGCGCTACTTGCCGACGGCGTGCCTGCCGACAAGCTTTATCCGCTCGATCTCGACCGCGCCTTCAAGAAGCTCGATACGATCAAATCGGACATCATCTGGTGGTCGGGCGGCGCACAGTCGCAGCAACTGCTGGCATCGGCCGAAGCGCCCTTCGGCAGCGTCTGGAACGGCCGCATGACGGCGCTTGCGGCGACGGGCATCAAGGTGGAAACCTCCTGGGAACAGAACATCACCGCCGCCGATGCACTCGTCGTGCCGAAGGGTTCGCCGAATGTCGAAGCTTCGATGAAGTTCATTGCACTGGCCACCTCGGCCGACCCGCAGGCCGCCCTAGCAAAAGCCACCGGGTATGCGCCGATCAACCTTGACTCGGCCAAGCTGATGGATCCGGAAACGGCAAAGACCCTGCCGGACCAGCAGACGGCAAGCCAGGTCAACGCCGATATGAGCTACTGGGCCGATAATCGCGATGCCATCGGCGAGAAGTGGTACGCTTGGCAGGCGAAATAAGCTGAAACTTGAGATCAACGGGCACGGCGAAGGTTCGCCGTGTCCCGCGCAGCGCCGGTGCGAAATCGATTGCACCTCGGCGCCTGCGGAAATTGACGGGTGGGAAGGACTGTCATGTCGACGTATAGCGATCTCTCCGGCGTAATTACGCCCTTGCCAAAGGTCCGCAGGCCAACAGGTTTTAGCGGGGTCGTTCCGGCTTTCGCCTTTGTGAGCATCTTTTTCATCGTGCCGGTGGCGATACTCCTGTTGCGAAGCGTGCTGGAACCCGTGCCGGGTCTGGGAAACTATGCGCAGCTGATCGGGTCTGCGACCTATCTCAAGATTTTCGCCAATACTTTCATCGTCTCGGGTCTCGTCACGGTGATTTCGCTCGCGATCGGTTTTCCCGTCGCCTGGGCGCTGGCGATCATGCCGGGACGGCTGACGTCGGTGATTTTTGCGATCCTGCTCCTGTCGATGTGGACCAACCTTTTGGCCCGCACCTATGCCTGGATGGTGCTCCTGCAGCGGACCGGGCTGATCAACAAGATGCTGATGGGAATGGGCCTGATCGACCAGCCGCTGGCGCTGGTCAACAATCTGACGGGCGTGACGATCGGCATGACCTATATCATGCTGCCTTTCATCATCCTGCCGCTCTATGGCGTGATCAAGAAGATCGACCCGTCGACGCTGCAGGCGGCGGCACTTTGCGGCGCCAATCGGTGGCAGTGCCTGACCCGTGTTCTCCTGCCGTTGGCGACGCCCGGCATGGCGGCCGGCGCACTGATGGTCTTCGTCATGTCGCTTGGCTATTTCGTCACGCCGTCGCTTCTCGGCGGCACCGCCAACATGATGCTCGCCGAATTGATCGCGCAATTCGTGCAGTCGCTGGTCAACTGGGGAATGGGGGGTGCTGCGGCGCTGGTCCTGCTGGTGGTGACCCTGTCGCTTTATACCGTACAGCTGCGATTCTTCGGCAACCAGAATCCGGGGGGACGTTGATATGTTGCTCAATTTCGACCGTCTCGGCTGGTGGAAATACGCCCTTCTCGGCATTACACTTCTGACCGCAGCCTTTCTGCTGATGCCGATCGTCTTTATCGCAGCACTGTCCTTCGGCTCGTCGCAGTGGCTGATCTTTCCGCCGCCGGGCTGGACGCTTCAATGGTACGGCGAACTCTTCGCCGATCCGCGCTGGCTGGAATCGGCTTTGACGAGCTTGAAGATCGCGGTCATCGTCACCGTTCTGTCGGTGCTGCTCGGGCTTGTGACGTCCTTCGGACTGGTGCGCGGTTCGTTCATGTTCCGCGATGCGCTGAAAGCGCTGTTCCTCACGCCGATGATCCTGCCGGTCGTGGTTCTCGCGGTCGCCCTCTACGCCTTCTTTCTCAGGATCGGCCTTGGCGGCACCTTGACGGGCTTTGTCATTTCGCACCTCGTGCTCGCGCTGCCCTTCTCGATCCTGTCGATATCGAGTGCGCTTGAAGGTTTCGACAAGTCGATCGAGGATGCGGCGGTGCTCTGTGGCGCCTCGCCCCTGGAAGCAAAGATCAGGGTCACCCTTCCCGCGATCAGCCATGGGCTGTTTTCGGCGGCCGTCTTCTCCTTCCTGACATCCTGGGACGAGGTGGTGGTGGCGATCTTCATGTCCAGCCCGACCCTGCAGACGCTGCCCGTGAAGGTATGGGCGACGTTGCGGCAAGACCTGACGCCTGTTGTCGCAGCCGCGTCGACCCTTCTCATTCTTTTGACGATCATCTTGATGGCCCTGGTTGCCGTCGTGCGTAAGGTACTGAAACAATGAACGAACCATTCCTTCAGATCCGCGGAATACGCAAGGAATACGGCCCCGTGGTCGCCGTGCACGACGTCACGCTCGACGTTCGGCGCGGGGAGTTCCTCACCTTTCTCGGACCGTCCGGATCCGGCAAGAGCACGACGCTTTACATTCTGGCGGGATTTGACAATCCGACGAAAGGCGACATTACGCTCGAGGGCAAGACCCTGCTCGCTACGCCGTCGCACAAGCGCAATATCGGCATGGTTTTCCAGCGCTACACCCTGTTTCCGCATCTGACGGTGGGCGAAAACATCGCGTTTCCGCTGAAGGTCAGGCGCAAGTCCAAGGCCGAGGTCGACAGCAAGGTGAAGGAGATGCTGCGTCTTGTCCGGCTCGAAGGCTTCGAGGACCGCAAGCCGGCGCAGATGTCCGGCGGCCAGCAGCAGCGCGTCGCGCTTGCCAGAGCCCTTGCCTATGATCCGCCGGTGCTTTTGATGGACGAGCCGCTGTCGGCGCTCGACAAGAAGCTGCGCGAGGAAATCCAGCACGAGATCCGCCGCATCCACCAGCAGACTGAAGTGACGATCCTCTACGTCACCCACGACCAGGAGGAGGCCCTGCGGCTCTCCGACCGCATCGCCGTCTTTTCCAAGGGCGTCATCGACCAGATCGGCACAGGCCCTGAACTCTACGCCAATCCTAAGACCCGCTTCGTCGCCGAATTCATCGGCGACAGCGACTTCATTTCCTGCGACCTGCTGACGTCCTCCGACGGGCAGGCCACAATTTCCCTTGGCGGCGGCACCGTCTTCAACAGCATTCCGGTGCATGGAAAGGGGACTGCCGGCACAAAAGCAGCCTTGATGCTGAGGCCGGAGCGCATTCGGCTGTCGCGCGCCCAAGCGGGAGCGGGTCTCGCCGCCACCGTCAGCGACATTACCTTCCTCGGCAACAATATCCACGTCTCCACAGAAACGGCGAGGGGCGAGGCGCTGGCGGTTCGCCTGCCGTTCGGTCACGAAGCGATCACCGGGCTCAGCCGTGGAGACACGGTGCATCTGGAATTCGATCCGGGTGCCGCTCACGTCTTCTGTTGAAAGTCGTCCTATGAAACTCAGTGATCCCTCGCTTTTCCGTCAAGCATGCCCGGTCGCCGACCGCTGGATCGAAGCGGAAGGCCGTCCGGCGACGACCGTCCGCAATCCGGCGACAGGCGAGAAGCTGGGCGCGGTCCCCGACCTCGGGGCCGCGGAAACGGAGGAGGCCATTCGAGCTGCCGTCATTGCCCAGAAGCTTTGGGCGAAGAAGACCGCCGGCGAACGCGCCGCCGTTCTCAAGGCTTGGCATCGTCTGATGATCGAAAACCGCGACGATCTGGCGATGATCCTGACGCTGGAGCAGGGAAAACCGCTCGCTGAGGCCAAGGGGGAAATCACCTATGGCGCGAGCTTTATCGAATGGTTCGCCGAAGAGGCAAGACGCATCAACGGCGAGACCATACCGGGGCACCAACCGGACAAGCGCATTCTCGTCCTGCGTCA
The DNA here is from genome assembly GCF_017357385.1 of Rhizobium sp. NZLR1. Classification (NCBI taxonomy): domain Bacteria; kingdom Pseudomonadati; phylum Pseudomonadota; class Alphaproteobacteria; order Hyphomicrobiales; family Rhizobiaceae; genus Rhizobium; species Rhizobium sp. NZLR1. The sequence goes on from NZ_CP071633.1 coordinate 82,883, forward strand.
GCCGGCTGGAGTGGTGGCCGCCATCACGCCCTGGAACTTTCCGAACGCAATGATCACCCGCAAGGTCGGCCCGGCACTCGCCGCCGGCTGCGCCGTCGTTCTCAAGCCGGCGCCGCAGACGCCGTTCTCGGCGATCGCCATCGCCATTCTCGCCGAGCGCGCCGGCCTGCCGGCTGGCCTGCTCAACATCGTCACGGGTGACGCAGCCGCAATTGGTGGGGTCCTGACGGCAAGCCGTGACATCAGGGTCCTGACGTTCACCGGCTCCACGCGGACGGGCGAGCTGCTTTACCGGCAATGCGCGCCGACGATCAAAAAGCTCGGCCTCGAGCTTGGCGGCAATGCACCCTTCATCGTCTTCGACGATGCCGATCTCGACGCTGCGGTCGAGGTGCGATCATCGCCAAGTTCCGCAACAATGGCCAGACCTGCGTCTGCGCCAACCGGCTCTATGTCCAGGACGGCGTCTACGAGGCCTTTGCCGCCAAGCTCGCAACGGCCGTTTCGGCGCTGAAGGTCGGAAACGGCCTGGAGCGTGACGTCGTGCTCGGCCCGCTCATCGACGAAAATGCTGTCGCCAAGATCGAGACGCATATCAGCGATGCCGTCGCAAAGGGTGCAGCACTCGTTTCAGGCGGCAAACGTCACCCACTCGGCGGCCTTTTCTTCGAACCGACCATTCTGCGCGATGTCGCTGCCGGCATGCAGGTCGCCCGCGAGGAAACCTTCGGGCCTCTTGCGCCGCTCTTTCGGTTTCGCGACGAGCAAGACGTCATCGAACAGGCAAACGACACCGAATACGGGCTTGCTTCGTATTTCTACGCGCGCGATCTGTCGCGGGTATTCCGCGTCGCCGAAGCGCTCGAATATGGGATGGTCGGCGTCAATACCGGTCTCGTCTCCACCGCCGAGGCGCCGTTCGGCGGCGTCAAGATGTCGGGTCTCGGTCGCGAAGGCTCCAGGCACGGGTTGGACGAATATACCGAACTTAAGTATGTATGCCTGGGCGGCATTGCCTGACCTTGGTCGTCATTTGCGCCTTGCCGCAAAGAAAGACCCAGCATGCACCTCGTCAGCATTGCCATGTATCTCACATCCCCGCCGCTTGCGGATGCGACGGCCGAACTCTGGTCATTCCTCCGACATTATCTCTTACAAGCCGGGCTGACGGATCTGCCCGAGGTGCTCGACCAGACGGTGCCCTATGACGAAGCCTGGTTGAGGCCCGACCTTCTCCTCTCGCAGACATGCGGCTATCCCTTTGCCAGGCGCCTGCGCGGCAGGGTTCGCCTGGTGGCGACGCCGGTGTATGACCATCCCGGCTGCGACGGCCCGTTGATGCGCAGCTTCATCGTCGTCCGCAAAGATTCTTCGCTTCGCTCGCTTGAGGATTTGCGCGGCACCACGGCTGCGATCAACAGTCCTGACAGCAATTCCGGCAGCAATCTCTTTCGCGCCGCCGTGGCTCCGCTTGCCCGCGACGGTCGCTTCTTCGACCGGATCATCGAAACCGGCAGCCACGGCGGCAGCATCGCCGCCGTCCTCGAGGGCAGGGCGGACAGCGCGGCGATCGATTGCATCACCTACGCCAATATTCGCCGCTTCGATCCCGGCCAGATTGAAGGGGTCCGCATCATCGCCGAAACGCCCAAAGGTCCAGGCCTGCCATTCATCACCTCGGGCGATGCCTCGGACGACAGGGTCCTTCTGCTGCGAAATGCGCTCGACGCCGCCATCAGCGAGCCATCGCTGACAGCGACGCGCGCAATACTCGGCCTCACCGATTTTGCCGTGCTTTCCGAAGCCGACTACGAGCCGCTTCTATCATTGGCCGGTGAGGCATTGCCGCAATTGAGAGCTTGAAGAGGCAGCGGATTTCAGAGCGCCGAGGCTGCTTCCATTTCGGCGAGACGGTGGGCGATGCGATCGGCATTGGCCATGATCGTCATCGTGACGTATTTCGAAGACAGATCGGGAAGAATGGAGCCGTCGACGACGTAGAGACCCGGATGGAGATTCAGTTCGCCGTCCGAGGAGGTGCCAAATGGCCCGGCTTCGCCCATAGGCAGAGTGCCGGCGAAATGGGCGTCGATACCCGGCTCCGCCAGCGATGCGCCCGGGAGCTGAATGAGCCCCAACCGTTTCCATTCACGGCGAAGCGCGTTTTTCAAAGCCTCGGCGCGGATGTCGAAACCTTCCGCGAAACCGCCGCGGACCGTCAGTCCTTTTTTCGCCGTTACCTCGCGATGAATGTAGCTCCGGCTTTGATCGCCGGGATAGTAGATCGTCGCGACGAGGAGGCTTCCGGCAATAAGTTCGAACGCGGCTCGCCCGGCCTTTCGGGCGAGCCGCATCCTGTTGACGAAACTCTGCGCCGGCAGGGAGCCGACTTCATAGACCGCTCCCGTCACGTAATCGGATGGGCTATCGCCATAGCGCAGAGACAATCCGAGCTGCGCAAGGCTGTGCGTCGGCGTCGCCGAACGCAGCAATCTCGCGGGAGAGAGCAGAGGAATAGCCAGCGTGGGACTGTTCAGGAGACGCAATCCCTCCTCGCCAATCGGCAGGAGATCGGTGAGCAGGGCGGCCGTTCCCAGCACCCCTGCGGCAAGAATGATCCGCGGTGCGGAAAATGACGATCCATCCGCCGTTTCGACCGTCCAGCCCGAGCCGCGTGTCAACGAGACGGCCCGCATGTTGTCGAGCAAACGAAAATGCGGTGATCTGCGCAACGCAAGCAGGTCCTGCCTGCTGTTATAGATCGCACCGCTCGGGCAACCGTAGAGACAGTCGCCGCGCAGATCGCATGCCGCACGTCCAGGCTGCGCTTTGGAGAGTATGGCATTGACGGCGGGAAATAGCCGAAACGACCGATCCGCCGGCTGTGCGGCCTCGTGTCGACGAAGAACATGGACGGCTGTCGCACCAAGCGGTAGGCTGGCCCGGCCGTTGGCGTGGATCGTAACATCGGCATTGCTGCTTATCCCGATGCGTTGGGATACCCGCTCGTAAGAGTTCTGCAGGGAAGCGAGGTCGATCGGCCAATCCGCGATATCCCTAGCGTCGAGATAGCTGACTTGCGCACCCCAGATATTGGAGAGCCCGCCGCGCGCGAGGCTGCCAATCGGGTTGAAGCCAACGCCTGAGATTCCGGACACGCGTTTGAACCGTTCGAGAATCCCGCGTGACGCAGGGGTTTGCAGTTTCGGCGAGCTGCCATCGTCGGCACGCAGCGATTCCAGATCGCTTCCCAGGACGCGGACGCTGCGGTTTTCCTCCTGCGATCCGGCGTCATCGCCGGCATCCAGCATCAGAACTCGACGGCCGGCCGCTATCAGCGGAAACGCAGCGGAGACGCCCGCAGGACCGCTGCCGATGATGATGAAGTCGGCGTCGGGCGTATTCATCGATATTTCCCGGCCAAAAGCGCGCGGAGCGGAAAGAGCAGGACATCGCTGGCGATGGTCAATGCTGCGCCGAAAAACCCGGCCTTGTGGCCTGCATGCCTCTCCGGTTCGCTCGCGAGGTCAGCCAGGTAGAGGGCTCGCGCGAGGCGATGCTGCGTCCGATTGGCCGACGGCTCGAAGAGCGCCAGCAGGCGCGGATGCCTGATCACCGTCGTGGAAAGACCGAGCGGCGACAGCCCTTCGCGCCGAAGCCCTTCGCAAAGCCGCTGGAGTTGCATTTCCGTGGCTGTTGCGTCGAGATATTGCAGCAGAGCCCGCGCTTCACTCCGCGATCGCTCCTCGCCTGTTTGGCCGAATTCGCCAGCAAGCGCAGTCATCGGGTCATTCAAGTTCAAGTTCAGAAGCCTGAGGCTCTCCCCGCCCGTGAAATGCGCCAAGGATGGTAGCCGCGCCGCCGGCGATCGCCAGGGACGGCAGAATACCGCTTAATAGAAAGTCAGTACCGTCCCGCAAGGGCTGATCGCAACGCCGGTTGAGCCAAGCAACGATGCCTCTGTCGACCACGAGGCCCCATAAAATTGTGGAGAGAACCGTGCACCAGCCTACGATCATTATCGCCCCTTTCGTGGCTCCTATCCCGCGAGAGGAGGCACAGGCTTCTTGAGGGGCAGCATGACCCCAAGTGCTCTTATCATGAGCCCTGATATAAAGATCTGAAACGCCGTAATGATGAGCCAGAGCCCGAAGACGGCCCAGTTGGTCTCGACGCCGATCTCAGGCAGCACGTATCCGTTTCCGACATAGGAATCGAAGAGCGGAACCGCCAACAAAACACCTGCCAGAACGGCGATAACCGATCCCCAGATCGTTGCATTGTAAGGCAGAATCCGCTCGAAACGGGCCTGCGCGCGTCCCGAATAGTCGAAAATCACTCGTCCGATTGCCGCCGAAACCAGCATGGATTGACCAAGTACGGCCAGGGCCATGGAAAACAGCATGGCATTGGACGAGAACCGCACACCGGCAATGGACATAGGCCCGGCGAGCAGGGGCAGCATAATTATCAAGCCGAGGGCCAGAAGCAGGAAGCCCGGCCAGATGAGAAAGAAATCAAACCCGTAGACGAACATTGCCTGGAGATTGCGCCAGCCTGCGCGCCACGGCTCCATCCAACCCCGCCGCTTCATATGGCTCAGCCGACCGTCCGGATCTTTCAGGAAGTGGATCGGCACTTCGGTGGTCGGCAGCTCCATATGCACGGACTTCAGCACCATCTCCGACGCATATTCCCATCCTTGCGACCGAAGATCCATGCGCAGCAAGGCATCGACGCTGATGCCCCGCATGCCGCAATGGATGTCGGAAAAGCGGCTGCTGAACATCCGATTGAGGATCCACGTGGTCAGTGGCGTTCCGAAATAGCGATGCAGCGGCGGCATCGCGTTGTCTTCGATCGAGCCCTTGAACCGAGAGCCCATCACGAAGTCGTAGCCCTTCCGAAAGGCCTCGATAAACGGCGCTATCTGCCGAAAGTCGTAGGTGCAGTCCGCATCGCCCATGATGATGAACTTGCCGCGCACGAATGGAATGGCATCGATGTAAGCTCTGCCCAAACCGCGCTTTGGTGTCCGCAACACGCGGGCGCCCCTGTCGCGGGCGATTTCGGGTGTGCGATCGGTCGAACTGTCGACGATGAGGATCTCGACAGCCGCACCGCTTGCCGCAATACCCTCGCGGCACCAGTCGACGAAGGTTCCAATCGTCAATTCCTCGTTGAGAGAAGGAACAAGAATCGTCACTTCAGGATTGGCGACATCATCGTCGGGCGTCAGAAGCGTCAATTCCGGATCGTGGATGCGGGGGAAATTCATGCGCGTGAAACGGCTCTTTAAGAAAGGGTAGGCGGCACAAGTCCGCAGGAAAAATCCAATACGGCATGGCAGATCGCCAGATGCGCGATCTCCACATAACCATATTGATCGGAAGCGACATAAAAGTTCAGGTCACCCAGGTCGCGCAGCGGATTGCCTGGCGCGAACCCGCTCAAAGTCATAATGGCGCAGCCTTTGGCGCGTGCCGTACGGACGGCCCGGGTAATGCTTTCCGATCTCCCAGAGCTGCTGATTGCCACCAGCAGATCACCTTCGCTCGCGTGCATGTCGATCTGCGTCGCGAACACATTATCATATCCGAGATCGTTGGACAGGCATGTCAGCGTTGCGCCATCGTTCATCGCCATCGCGCGCAGCCCACCGTTTTTCATCGAGTGGGGGCACCACCTCACGGTGGCACCCCCCTCTAAGAACCGTGCAAGCGAGTTTCCCCACACACGGCTCAAGCATCTGGCTACGCAGTAATGCGACTTCGGAGGTGCTTCTCCTTGCGACGCAGCTCCCAGTATATCCTGAGGTCTGGGTCGAAGGGGGAGGCTCGACCTTTCACTTTTACCCAGCGAAGAATCTTGAAGAAGTCGTGTTTGAGCAGCCCGCGTTTTCCGTCATTAAGCTGCCATTGGCGGGAACCAACACCATTTTTGAAATAGTGCCGTGCCACCCACTTGTGCGGCTTCTGAGGGTGTCGGCGCTTGGCCCATTTATAGATCATGGGCCATAGAGCGTTGTCGACTGTCGCAAACGTGCGTTTGGCGACGACGTAGCGATAGTAAAGAGACCAACCCCGTATAACGAGGTTGAGGTTCGTGACCATCGATACTGTCCGGAGCTGCCGATTGCTTCTCAGGTAGGTGGAAATCTGTCTCAGATGATCCAAGACCTTTTCCTTCTGAGGTTTCACCAGCACCTTCCCGGACATCGTTCTGAGGTTGAAGCCGAGGAAATTAAAACCCTCGCTGATATGGACCAGCTTGGTCTTCGCTTCGCTCAGTTCCAGTCCTCTTTCGGCTAGAAATTCCCCCAGCTTTGGGAGGACGTACTGTTCCGCTACTTCCTGCGAAGGGCAAAACACGACAAAGTCGTCGGCGTATCGGATGAGATTAACACCGTGATTGGGACCACTTCGCTTTCTGGGAGGTTTTGGTTTACCGCTAGGGTATTCAGCCCCGAAGAGCCGTTCCATCCCGTTGAGCGCGATGTTCGCCAACAAGGGAGAGATGATCCCTCCTTGCGGCGTTCCCGCTTCGCTGTCCTTTCTCGTCCCGAGTTCCACCACCCCGGCTTTGAGCCACCGGAGAACGATGTCATGGAAGTGTTCAGGGAGGAGCGCTATCAGTGCATCGTGGTCGATCATGTCGAAGCACGCACTGATGTCGGCATCCAACACCCACTGGCTTGCGCCAGTTTTATTTGCGGCCAGCCAGATGGCTTTGACCGCATCATGGGCCGACCGTCCCCGCCTGAAACCATATGAGTTCGCCTCGAAACGGCTCTCCCATTCTGGCTCCAGGGCGAACTTGACAATCGCCTGCATCACCCGGTCCTTCACAGTTGGTATTCCGAGCGGCCGTAGCTTGCCATTGCTTTTGGGTATGTAGACCCGTCGCACTGGTGAGGCTCGGTACCCGTCGAAACTCAGACCGTTCTTCAAGAGGTCCATGCGCTCGGCATCTGTGGAACAGACGTAGCCATCCACACCTGCGGTGTGTTTACCCGAGTTGAGTTGCGTGACCTGACGGACCGCCGCAGCTTTCACATGGAAGGATCGCATCATGAGCTTTTGGAGGTTCTTGACCTTCGCGTGCTCACTGTTCTTTGCAGCCCGGAAGATACGCTCTTGCATCCGGCGTACTTCCATATCAACACTGGCCCAATTGACCTGGTTCCAAGTGTTAATAGGTCGTCGGGCTATCCGTTCGGCATTGCCGTCTAACGTCTTAGTCCGTTCTGCCATCGCGTTAGTTTTGCTTCCGTTGACACCAGTCAGAAGTCTGCGTCCTTTGGGACCGGCCATTTCCCGCAAGGGGACCTATCCTCCCTATTAATAGGAGGCCTTCGCTTTCTCTGACATCTTTTACCCCCTAGACCATCCCCCTTCCTTGCGGTCGGGATACCGCTTGCGCGGGGTCCGTGGGGCTTACCCGGTTCCTCTCTCTCCAGAACACGACGAGGTTAGGTGCCACCCCGTAATCCGGTGGGGGCTACAAGTGCTGGGCAGGAGCTACTCACCTACTGCCCTTGCCCCACATACCTTTTGGTCACGGCCTATCAGCCTTATTTGGCCGTTTCGACATGACGGACCTTGCGGTAGTTCACTATATGTTCACCATACCCGTCTTCCCTGGGACTGTGGCCAGTCTAGGCTACCAGCCAACCGTCCGGTGTCACCGGGTCTCAGTACGTTGGATTACTCCGTCGCACCCCCGGATAGGGACATCTGAGCACTGCAGAGTCTCCGACGACAGACGCCGTGGAGCACTAGAAAAAGAGGCTTTTTCCGTCTGAAATTATCGATAAAACTCAATAACTTATCGACAGATCCGGTCGAACGAGTAGTCCGTCGCCATATGGCTGGCAATTGCCGCGCTGCCGCCGTTGCCGATGAACATGATCTTTCGGCCGGCATCGTGCGTGGCACGGGCCAATTGCATGGATTCCGTCACTGCCGCCGCATAATCCAGCGGCTTTCCGGCTGCCCTCGTGGCGGTCGAATTCACAAGAGCGTGGCGGAGAAATGTGAAGTAGCGATCCAGATCGCCGGCTGTGACACCGAGCCCCGAATACGTGTTCTCGTGATGTGACATGCTCGTTCAGTCCTGCGCCTTGGAAATTGGGGCGTCCTTAAAGACTAAATGGTATAAAGGCAAGTTGCTCACCCGCTCTTTTAAGGGTTGTCGGCGACTGTCACGGCTTTGCAACTAGGGGTGTCACGCCAGGCATTGAATTCACCGACTGCGCCCGGGGCTCAGGGCGGCCGATCGAGTTGAGCCGCGACGACAAGCGCTTTTCAGCGCTCGCGCTGGTTATGCCATGCAGGTGGGCGAGGGGTTGGCAGTCCCTTTCAGCAAAGCCTCGCCCCGTCAGTTTCCGATTGCCGCAATGATGCCGATCTCTACGTCGAACTCCGGCGCGGCGAGCTTTGCCTCGACGGTGGCGCGCGCGGGCGCATGGCCCGATGGCACCCAGGCGTCCCAGACGATATTCATCTCTTCGAACTCGGATATATCCGCAATCCAGATGGTTGCGCTGACGATGCGTGTCGGATTGCTCCCGACACTTTCCAGCAGCTTGGTGATCCGTGCCAGGATGTTGGTCGTCTGTTCGCGGACGGAGGAGCCCGGCGCGTCGATCGCGACCTGGCCTGCGAGGAAGACGAAGCCGCCATAGGTCACGGCCTGACTCATCCGTTTTCCGGTTTCGTAGCGTTCGATCTGCATGCTCAAACTCCTCTATTCAATCCCTATGGGCAATCTTCTGGCGTTCGGCGCGTCGCTGCAGCCATTGGATCGTAGCGAGGAACAGCGTCGAAAACAGGATGAGAAGCGTGGCGACGGCGGCGATTGTCGGGCTCAGCGTTTCGCGCACGCCGCTCCACATCTGGCGCGGCAGCGTGCGCTCCTCGGACCCGGAAATGAAGAGCGCAATCACCACTTCGTCGAACGACGTCACGAAGGCGAAGAGCGCGCCGGACGCCACGCCCGGTGCGATGACCGGCAGCATGATGCGCAATGTCGCTTCGACAGGGGAAGCACCGAGACTGGATGCCGCCCGCATCAGGTTGTGATCGAAGCTTGCGAGCGTGGCGGTGACGGTAATCACCACGAAGGGCGCGCCGATCGCCGTATGCGCCAGCACCAGTCCGGTCAGGCTGTTGAGCAGCCCGACGGCGGCAAAGGCATAGTAGATGCCGACTGCCGAGACGATGACCGGGACGATCATCGGCGAAATCAAAATGGCGGTCAGCGTCGCCCGCGCCGGGCAGGAGGGCCGGCTCAACCCGATCGCAGCAAGCGTGCCGAGAAAGGTCGACAGAAGGGTAGCGAAGACGGCGACGATGATGCTGTTCTTCAGTGCCAGCTGCCAGACGTCGGAATCGAAGAATTCGCGATACCACCGCAGCGACAGCCCGGGCATCGGATAGGTGAAGAACGGCTCGGCATTGAAGGACAGCGGCACGATCGCCACGATCGGCGCGATCAGGAACAGGATCACCAGGCCGCCAGCCAGCCACAGGAGGATCGAAAACAGCCGCGGGAATGAAAGGAAGTTGGTCATCAGCCTATCCTCAGCCTGTCGATGCCGACGATGCGATTGTAAACGGCGTAGAGGATCAGCACCGCCACCAGCAGGATCGTGCTCAAAGCCGCCGCCATGCCCCAGTTGGTGACCTGGTTGGAATAATAGGCGATGAAATAGCTGACCATCTGGTCTCCCGGCCCGCCGACCAGAGCCGGCGTGATGTAATAGCCAAGCGCCAGGATGAAGACGAGCAGCCCGCCGGCGCTGACGCCGGGCATGCTCATCGGCAGGTATATGCGCAAGAAGGCCGAGACCGGCGGCGCGCCGAGCGACGAGGCGGCCCGGAGATAGACCGGGGGGATGCTCTTCATGACGCTGTAGATCGGCAGTATCATGAAGGGCAGCAGAATATGGGTCATGGCGATCAGCACGCCGATGCGATTGTAAATCAGGTCGAGTGGATGGGCGGGGTCGACCAGGCCTAGCCAGATGAGCGCCGAGTTGATCACGCCACGCCCCTGCAGCAGCACGACCCAGGCGCTGGTGCGGACCAGAAGCGAGGTCCAGAACGGCAGAAGCACCAGGATCATCAGCGTGTTGGCAACCGCGCCTTTCGACCGGGCGATCAGGGCGGCGAGGGGATAGCCGAGGAACAGGCAGATCACGGTGACCGAAGCGCTGACGACGAACGTTCGGATCAGGACATCGACGTGCACCGCATTTTCTGGCGAGACCCTGACGATGGAACCCGAGGCGTCGCGCTCCAGGTCGAGCGAGGCGAGCAGGTAATAGTCGGTGAAAGCAGGCGAGGCGTTCTTGATGATCGTCCAGTAGTGCGGGGTCTCCCATTTGGGGTCGATCGCAACAAAAGCGGGTTTGTAGGGCGGCTGCGCTTCGCGGATCGTCCGGGCTGTTTTCAAAAGCATCGAGCGCATGCCCGTCTCGTAATAGTTGAGACGCTTGGCCACCTCGGCGATCTGGTCGCGCGGCGATTGTTTCAGATCGGCGGCAAAGGCGGCAAACAGCGCTTCGTCAGGCGCGGATTTCTCATTCCAGGAAGAGAGCGCCGACATCGTATAGGGCAGGGCGGCGGAGGCCGCCCTGTTGTCGACAGCGCGCGTCAACAACAGGGCGATGGGCAAGACGAAGACGAGCAGCAGGAAGATCAACAGAGGTGCGATCAGCAACAGCGCTCGGAACTGCGCCTTGCTTTTCGCACTGCCCAGGCTTTTCACCCGCGTGCGGGCGGCAATCATCGCGCCGTCGCCTTCATTCATTGTCGCGATCACCATCGCTGATGCCTTCCTGCGGTAGAGAAAGGGGCGGACGACGCCAGGGGGACACTCGCCCGCCCGACGAGGTTACTGTGCGAGCCACTTGTTGAAGCGTTCGGTCAACTCCTCATCATGATCGGCCCAGAACTCGGAGGAGACGACAAAGGCGTTTTTCGTGTTGTCGGGCGCGGTCGGCAGATCGACGAGAATATCCGGCGGGACCTTGGCTATGGCCGCTTTCAGGGTCGGGCCATAGGAGATGTATTTGGACTGTTGCGCCATCACATCGGGATTGACGGTGAAGGCGACGAATTTGTCCGCCAGTTCCTTGTTCTTCGAGCCTTTCGGTTCGGCCCAGAGATTGAAGTCCATTCCCTGGCCGTCCCAGACGATCTTGAAGTTCTTGCCGCTGTTCTTGACCGCGTCATAGATGCGGCCGTTCCAGGCCGTGGTCATCACGACCTCGCCATCGGCGAGAAGCTGCGGCGGCTGCGCACCGGCCGTCCACCAGACCTTCACATCCTTCTTGATCGTGTCGAGCTTCTTGAAGGCGCGATCGACGCCTTCCGGTGTGCCGAGCACCTTGTAGACCTCGGCGGGTTTGACGCCATCGGCAATCAGCGCGAATTCCAACGTGGTCTTCGGTGACTTGCGCAGGGCGCGCGGCCCGGGGAACTTGGTCGTATCGAACAGATCGGCCATCGTCGTCGGCCCGCCGTTCGGGAATTTGGCGGCATCATAGGCATAGATGGTGCCGAAGACGATGGTCGCGACCGCGCAATCCATCGCGGCGCCGTCGATGAATGCGTCCTTGCCGCCGAGCTTCGAATAGTCGATCGTCTCGAGCCAGCCTTCGTCGCAGCCCTGCAGCGCATGGCTGGGTTCGACGTCGACGACGTCCCAGGTCACCTGGCCGGTCTCGACCATGCCCTTCAGTTTGGCGGTCGAGCCGTCCCATTCATCCTGGAGGATCTTGGTGCCGGTTTCCTTGGCGAAGGGCTTGAAGAAGGCCTCCTCCTGGCTCTTCGTATAGGCGCCGCCCCAGGATGTGACGGTCAGCGTGTCCTCGGCAAGCGCGGTGCCCGCGATTGCCAGCGTCATGACGGAGCTGAGAAGCATGCAATTCAAACGCATCATGGTGGTTCCCCTTTTTGTTGCTGCGTTTACGAAAGAAAAAATGGCTCAGGAGAGCGCGAGCGCGCGGCAATCCTCCGGCGCCCAGCCGATGACGGTGCTCGAGCCGAGCGACTGAACCGGAATGCCCTGGGCTGCGGCGACCTTGATGAAGACGTCGTCGCAGCCGCAGGCGGAAACGCGCAATCTGACATGGTCGCCGTGGTAGATGATTTCCTTGAGCGTGGCGGTGAACCGGTTCGCAACCTCGGCGGCCGGCGCCAGCTGAATCCGCTCTGGCCGCAAGACCAGGGTTGCTCGCGCGCCTTCCTTCAAACCTTCGCCGGCGTAGCCAATGATGATCGAACCGTCCGGCGCACGAATTCGGCAGACCGAATGGTCGATCGTGAGGACTTTGCCTGCTATCGCATTGTTCTCGCCGATGAAGGTTGCGACGAAGGGATTTGCCGGCGTCTCGTAGAGCGCATGCGGCGGCGCGATCTGCTGCAGGATGCCGTCATTGAACACGCCGACCCGATCCGACATGGTCAGCGCCTCGCTCTGGTCATGGGTGACGTAGACGACATTGATGCCGAGACGGGCATGCAGGTGCTTGATCTCGAGCTGCATATGTTCGCGAAGCTGCTTGTCGAGCGCGCCGAGCGGCTCGTCCATCAACACGAGTTGCGGCTCGAAGACCAGCGCGCGGGCAAGCGCGATGCGCTGCTGCTGTCCGCCGGAAAGCTGGTTGGGCCGCCGCGTTTCGAAACTCGCCATGCGCACCATGTCGAGGGCGCGGCGAACCCGCTCGGTGATCTCGGCCTTGCCGAGGCGGCGCATCTTCAGCGGGAAGGCGACATTCTCGCCGACGGTCATATGCGGGAAGAGCGCATAATTCTGGAAGACGACGCCGATATTGCGGCGATGCGGCGGAACGCTGTCGATCCGGTTGTCGGCAAGGGTGATCGTGCCACCGCTCGGAGCCTCGAAACCGGCCAGCATCATCAGCGTCGTGGTCTTGCCGGATCCGGAGGGACCGAGAAGGGTCAGAAACTCGCCCTTTGCGACCTCGAGGTCTAAGCCGCGCACGACGTAGCTGATGCCGTCATAGGATTTACGCACACCTTCGAAGGCGATGAAGCGCTCGCTCATGAATTCCTCCTGTTCGCATCGGCCGGGTCCCTGCCTCTTTGTCTCGATGCAAGACTATATTGTCTCGGTCGACTTCTATTTGTCAAGCCACACAAATAATTTTGTATGGCAACAGACCGCAGCTCTCGAAAACGGCGAGAAAGCGTGCTATGTCGCAAGAAACTAAGCTGAATTGTGGGGGCGGCGATCGAATATCCTGCGTCCGGCTGAGGGAATTGTACACTGATTGCAGGAATTGTATGTCTGAAAGATCGGAAGTGAGCCAGACAAACCAGAAGCGGGAAACGCGCATACCGGCCTATCTCGAACTGGCAAGCGAGCTCGAGGCGAGGATTCGCTCGGGCGCCCTGCCGCCCGGCAGCCAGCTGCCGCCGCAACGCGACCTCGCACGCGAGCGCTCGCTCAACGTTTCCACGGTCACGCGCGCCTACCGCGAATTGCAGAACCTCAATCTGGTGATGGGCAGCACCCGGCGCGGCACGATCGTCACCGGCGACGGCGCCATGCCACGGGTCGACCGGGCGGCGAGCCCGGCCGGCATCATAGACCTGACGGTCAACCGGCCGGCTGTCGATGATTTCCAGCAGCGCCTCGCCCAATCCCTGCCGGACCTGTCATCGGACCGGCGCTTCCGCCAGATGCAGGAATACCAGCCGCCGGAAGGCCCGGCCTGGGCACGCCATGCGGCGCGAAAATGGATTTCGCTCAACGGCTTCGATCCGTCCGAAGACGATATCGTCGTCACCAGCGGCGCCCAGCACGCTTTGCTGGCAGTGATCAGCAGCCTGATCGAGCCGGGAGACACCATCGTCTGCGATCGGCTGACCTATTACGGCCTGATCGCGCTGGCCCAGATGTTCCGCTTCCGCATCATCGGCATCGGAAGCGACGAGCAGGGCATGTCGGCGGCGGAACTCGACGATATCTGCAGCCGCGAGTCCGTGCGCGCCGTCTTCACTGTTCCCTCGATGCACAATCCGTCGGTCGTCACCATGAGCGAGGCGCGCCGGCGGGAACTGGCCGAGGTCGCGGAAAAACATGATCTCGTCATTATCGAGGACGATGTCTACGGACCGATGCTCGGGACCCGTGCGAGCGCCCTGATCACGCTTGCTCCGACCAGGACCTACCATATCTCGGCGCTCTCCAAGGCCTTGGCGCCAGGCCTGCGCGTCGGTTATCTCACCTGCCCGCCCGGCCGCGCGGTCCTGTCGGCCGAGGCGGTCCGCACGACGGCCTGGATGCCCTCTCCGCTGCCGCTGCTGCTTGCCACCCGCTGGCTGGAGGACGGCACGGCCGAAGCGATCCTTAAGGCCCAGCTTGCCGAGCTGCGCGCTCGTCACGCGCTCGTCACGACGATGCTTGCCGGTCATTCCTTCTCCGCCGATCCGCGCTGCATGTTTTTATGGCTGAGGCTGCCGGCACCGTGGCGATGCGAGGATTTCGCCGCCAATCTGCGCGCCCACGGCGTTGCCGTCATGCCGGCCACCGCCTTTGCCTGCGACCGCCAGCCGGTCGAACATGCCGTTCGCGTCAATGTCGGCTGCGCATCGTCGCGGGACGAACTGGCAACCGCGCTGCGCATCATCGCCGCGACGCTGAACGATCGTCCCCGCGCCCTGGCCGGCCTGGTCTAGACAATGAACAGGCCGCTTGCCGAGCTTTCCCCCTTGCCTGAGGCCGAGCGCCGGCATGTGGCTGTTGTCGGCGCGGGACTGGTTGGCCTCTGCTCGGCGCTGTGGCTGCAGCGAATGGGGCACCGGGTCACGATTATCGATCCGGCGCCGCCATTGGGCGATGCATCCTACCGGCAGGCCTGTTCCTACGGGAATGCCTGCACCTTTGCGCCGCACGGCGTCGTTCCTGTCGCCACCCCCGGCGTCATCTGGCGCGTACCGGGAATGCTGCTCAATCCGCTCGGTCCGCTGGCGATTGTCTGGAGATACCTGCCGCACCTGGTCCCATGGCTGCGCGCCTTTCTGGCATCGAGCACGAAGGCCGAGGTCGAACGGATTGCCGGAACCTTGGCGATGCTGCTGTCTCACGCCGATGCCGCCTGGCAACCGCTGGTGAGGGAGGCCGGCGCCGAGCATCTGAAGCGGCATGACGGCTGCCTCTATCTCTACAAGACCGAAGCGCAATTCCGGGCAGCCGACGCCGAAAACGCGCTGCGTGAACGCCATGGCGTCGCCATGGAGCGGCTGGAACAGGTCGATATCCGCAGCATCGAGCCCAATCTTGCGCCGCTCTACCACAAGGGCGTGCTATTCCCCGACGCCTATATGTTTTCCAGCCCCAAACAACTCGCCTTCGCGCTGGCGCAAGCGCTCGTAAACGGCGGCGGAGACATTGTCCGCGGCGACGTCTCGGCGATCGAGCCGCGCGACGACGGCGTCTGCCTCAGGATCGCGGGCAAGGCAGTCCTTGCGGACCGCGCCGTCGTGGCCGCCGGCGCCCATTCGCGCAAGCTTACGGTGTCGATCGGCGATCGTGTGCTGCTCGATACCGAACGCGGTTATCACGTCTTGTTCCCGCAGGCGGGCAATCTGCTGTCGCGCCCGGTCTGCTATCCCGAGCACGGCTTCTACATGGTGCCGATGGCGGACGGGCTGCGTGCGGCCGGGACGGTGGAACTCGGCGGGCTTGCCGCTCCCTTGAATCCCAGGCGGACCGCAATGATCCGGGCGGGCGTGAAAAGGCTCCTGCCGGCGGCCGGAGAAGGCAGCGACGAGTGGCTGGGTTTTCGCCCATCCATGCCGGATTCGCTTCCCGTCATCGGCAACTCCCGCAGCTTGCCCCGCGTCACCTATGCCTTCGGTCATGGCCATCTCGGCCTGACATTGTCCGCCTTGACCGGCTATCTCGTTTCTGAGCTTGTCGCCGGACGGACTCCGGCCATCGATCTGGCGCCGCTGCGTCCCGACCGGTTCTGAGCCACGGATGTGCTCGGATGAGCGAAGGCGGGTGTGATGAATATTGACAATATATGCTACGCTACCCATGATAAATAAGAACGAAAGGGTATGGCGATGGCATCGGGTAGCATTCATGTGAAGGTCAGCGGGCAGTTGCAGGATCATATCCAGCAGCAGGTCGGCGACGACGGCCTCTATGAAAACGCCAGCGAATATATTCGTGCTCTCATTCGACGCGACCTGCAGACCCGTGATGAGGCCTGGGATATGCTGCAAAAGGAGCTTGCGCCCGCGATGCGGGCCGAAGACAGCGAATTTGTCGCCGTTTCGGCCGAAGACGTCATCCGCCGTAACAAGCGCCGATAGCCATGCCGGCTTTTCGATTTTATTCACGCGCCGATGCAGCGCAGGACAAGATTTGGCGCGATACGGTTGAGGCGTGGGGAGAAAATCAGGCAGACGCGTATATTCTCGGGCTGCATGCTTATTTGCAGCGCCTATGCGAGGACCGGCTGATCTGGCGGCAGCTTCCGCAACGTCTGGCCGTGCCCGAAGACATCAAGCGTTCGGCCTATTTCGGCTGCTACGAGCATCACCGTGTGTTCTTTCGGGAGCTTCAGAACGGTGATCTCGGTGTCATGAGCATCCTTCACGAGCGGATGAATCTGCCGGTTCGGCTGAAAGAGGATTTGGCGGTACTCTCACGCAAACAATCGTGATGCGGGCTATCATCGGTCCGGCCTCAGAACCGATGTTCGGCTCCCTCGACCGGGTCTGCCCAGACCGTCATGTCAGGCGCAAACGGCGTCTCGCCTTCAGCGCGCACGACCATCTCGCCGAGTTCCGGGACATCGAGATAGAGGATCGCATCGGCACCGAGCCGTTCGACATGCCGGATCTTGCCTTGCCATTGTCCGGCATCTTCCGAAAGCCTGATGTGTTCCGGACGGATGCCGTAGGTTGTGCAGTTCAATCGCCGTGCGGTTTCGCCGCCATAGAGGTTCATCTTCGGGCTGCCGATGAAGCCGGCGACGAAGGGTGTCGCGGGATTGCGGTAGAGTTCCATCGGGCTGCCGATCTGCTCGACTGCTCCGCCGTTGAGGACGACGATCTTGTCCGCCATCGTCATCGCCTCGACCTGGTCGTGGGTGACATAGATCATCGTCGACTTCAGGCGGGCGTGAAGATCGGCGATCTCAAGACGCATCTGAGCTCTAAGCGACGCGTCCAGATTGGAGAGCGGTTCGTCGAACAGGAAGACCTGGGGATCGCGAACGATCGCGCGGCCGATGGCGACGCGCTGCCTCTGGCCGCCGGAGAGCGCTTTCGGTTTTCTCTGCAAGAGATGGGTGAGCTGCAGCGTTTCGGCCGTGGCAGCAACCTTTTCGGCGATCTCTGCCTTCGGGCGGCGGGCAAGCGAAAGTCCGAAGCCGATATTCTCGGCAACGGTCATATGCGGGTAGAGCGCATAGCTCTGGAACACCATGGCAATGCCGCGCTCGGAGGGTTCGGCATAGGTCACGTCCTTGCCGCCGATGGTCAGCGCGCCCGACGTTGTCTCCTCCAGGCCGGCGATGATGCGCAGCAGCGTCGACTTCCCGCATCCAGACGGGCCGACGAAAACGACGAACTCGCCGGAGGCAACCTCCAGATCGACCCCCTTGATGACTTCGAGGGCGCCGAAGCTCTTGCGAACCTGTTTGAGAGTGAGCTCAGCCATTCCACTACCCTTTGACTGCGCCTGATGTCATGCCCGCGACGATCTGGCGGTTGAAGAAGATGAAGACGATCAGCGGCGGGATCGTAACGAGGAGGATGTTCATGAAGAGAAGATTGTACTGGCTCGTATACATGCTCTGGAAATTATAGAGTGTCAGCTGCACCGTCACGTTCTCCTTGCCGGGCAGGTAGTAGAGCGGGTTGGTGAAATCGTTGAAGATCGCAATCGACTGCACGACGATGTTGGTGACGGTCACCGGCTTCAGCAGCGGCAGGATCACCCTGAAGAAAATCTGCCGGGGCTTGGCGCCATCGATCAGCGCCGCCTCGTCGAGGTCGCGCGGTATGGTCGAAATGAACGACCGGTAGAGCAAGGTCGAGAACGAGAGATTATAGGCGACCTGGATCAGGATCATCCCGGTCATGGTCTTGAAGAGGCCGATATCCTGCAGCAGGCCGATCGTCGGAACGACGGCGGGCGGCATCATCAGCCCCATGAAAAGGGCAATGGATGCCACCCTGTTCCAGGCGGTCTTGCGGCGCTGCATGACATATCCGACCATCGCCGACAGCAGGATGAGGATGGTGACGGAGACGACGGTGATCAGGGTCGAATTGAAATAGGCAAGCACCAGCTGATAATCGCGCGCCTTGAAGACGGCGACAAGATTGTCCCAGAACAGCCACTGCGCAGGCAGTTCGAAATCGAGGCGGGACGCTTCGGACTTCGACTTGACCGCCTGGAGAGCGACGAAAACGAAGGGCATGACGAAGATGACGGCAGCGACGGCAAGGGCTATCGCGCCGGTCACATAAGGGCGGATGCTTCTCATTCTTCGACCCCGCGCCGGTTGAGCCATAGGGTGAGTGGCAGGATGATTGCGGCAATCAGCGCAAACAGGATGACGTTTCCGGCGGTCGACAGACCGTAGAAGCCTGCCTGGTACTGCTTGTAGATGACCGAGGCGATCACATCGGAGGAAAAACCCGGCCCGCCGCGGGTCATTGCCCATATCAGATCGAACGAGCGAAGCCCGCCGATCAGCGATAATGTCACGACGGTGACGGTGGCGGGACGCACAAGCGGCAGGGTAACCCGGAAAAATTGCTGAAGACGCGTGGCTCCGTCAATTCTCGCCGCCTCATAATAGTCGGGGCTGATCGCAGCAAGGCCGGCGATGAAGATCAGGGTGGCGAGGCCGACACCCTTCCACAGATCGACGAGGGCCACCGAAAAAAGCGCGAGCGCCGGATTGGTGAGCCATCCGGGTCCCGGAATGCCGAGCGTTTCGAGCGTGACATTGATGATGCCTTTGGTCGGATGCATCATCACGGTGAAGGTGATGCCGATGCCGATCGTCGAGACCAGGACGGGAAAGAAGACCAGCGTGCGCAGGAAGCCGCGGGCGAAGATATTGCTGGTCAAGAGCACCGCCAGCAGCAGCCCGCAGACCGTCTTCAGGCCGGATGTCGTCACGGCATAGATCAGCGTGTTGACCAGCCCCCTGACCAGGAACGGTTCGGAAAAGAACTGCTGAAAGTTTTCGAGCCCGATGAATTCGGCCGTCGAAAGATCCCAGCGCGTCAGGCTGAACCAGAGAGACGATACCGTCGGAACCAGAAACAGCACGCCGTAGATGATGGCAGCGGGAATGAAAAACCACAGCGGGTAGGGCGATTTGCGCGAGCGGGGGCGTGTCTCGATCATATCTATCTCTTCGATCGGGTGGAACCTCGCCCCCTCGGGAGCGAGGTTGTCTCGAAAGACCGCTACCAGTTCGGCAGGCCGAGCTGCTTGGCCTGTTTGCGCACATCGTCGTCATAGAGTTTCGCCGCTTCGGCCGGCTGGCGAATGCCGGAGCCGACTTCGACGGTGATCTGCTCGAGGGCCGGCCCCTTGACCGGCGAAACGAATTCCAGCGCCGGGGTCGTCTTGTCCTTGGCGTCGAAATAGGGGAGCATGTCCTTTACCGCAGGCGGTACGTCAGCAGGCAGATCGCAGCCGTCGATCAAGGGAGGCCCCTGCACGGTGTTGGTTTCAACCATGATCTTGCAGCCTTCGACGCTTCCGGCGAAATCCACGAATTTCTTCGCTTCCTCGGCGTGCTGGCTGGTCAGCGGAATATAAAGGGCCGGCGGCATCCAGACCGTCAGGCCGTTCGTCGCCGCATCGTCGCTCGGCTGCGCAAAGAACCCGACATCTGCGAGGTTCTCGGGATAATTCTGCTTGAGCGCGCCGACTGCGAAGCTCAGCATCGGATAATGCGCGGCCTCGCCGGTCGCCACCATTCTCAGGCCGTCGTCATAGCTTGCCGCGCCGAAGTCCTCGTTCATCAGGCCGGCGTCGTGAATGTCCTTCAGCCGTTCGAAGCCTTTCATGGCCGCCGGCGTTTCCGCGTATTTCGCCTTGTTGGCGGTATAGTCGGCGGCGAAGTTCGGCACCGCCGCGTGCAGGTTGTAATAGTCGGCCAGAACGAATAGCTGCGAGGTCCAGGTATCGCGATAGGTCTGCGCCACGGCGACCTTGCCTGAGGCTTTGACCTTGGCGTTGTTGGCCATGAAATCAGCCCATGTCTTCGGAACGGTGAGGCCGAGGTCCTGGTAGATTTTCCTGTTGTAGAGGATGCCGCCGGCCATCGCCGTGCCGAAGGGAACGCCGTAGAGCTTGCCTTCGGCGCTGACCACCGACTTGAAGCCGTCGTCCACCTTCGCCTGCGACGCGAGCCCGCTCAGATCGACGAGAGTCTGCGCCGGCTTCAGCGCCTGCAGCAGCGAACCGGAATTATAGAGGAACACATCGGACATCTCGCCCGTTGCCAGGCGCGTCTTGATGATGTTGTCACCCTCGCCACCGCCCGCCCGCGGCTCGATTTCGATCGTCACGTCAGGCGCCTTGGCCTGGTAGGCGGCAACCAGCGCTTCGGCCGCTGCGACCGTGTCGGGGTTGTTGTCGATCAGGAACGACAGCGTCGTTTCCGCATGCGACGGGCCGGCCGCGACCAACGCCAAAAGCGCGGATGCGCCGGCGAGAATAAGCTTTATCCGATGTGTCATGACGTTCCTCCTCTGAACGATGTGACGTGTATGCTCCTCAAGAATCCGGTATCCAAAAAACCAACTGGTGCGTGCCCGGGGGAAGGACGGCTTCCTCGACGACAGGCTCGCCGTTGAGCGACGGGTTCCGGTGCCGCCGCCCGGGCCGGAAGCGGCCGATGCATCCTTCCGGAAGGGTCAGCACATAGGTGACCTTGTTGCCGGTGCAATGCCAGCCGGCCTCGATGCGGCCCTGGTCGATGTCATGATGGGCCGCAACCGGCGAGAGATCGGCAATCGGCGCGGGATCGACGATCACCTCGGCAAATCCGGGTGCATCAGGGCTCGGCGAAATTCCGGCAACGGATTCGAACAGCCATTGGCAGACGGCGCCATAGGCGTAGTGGTTGTAGCTGTTCATGTCGGGTTCGTAGATCGTGCCGTCCGGCGCCATCGAATCCCAGCGCTCCCAGATCGTCGTCGCCCCCTTCGAGACCTGGTAGAGCCAGCCCGGCACGTCTTCCTGCAGGAAGACCTTTGCCGCCAGGTCGTCCATCCCGAGCTTCGTCAGGGCCGGCAGCAGGGCAGGTGTGCCGATGAAGCCGGTGCCGATCCTGTAGTCGGCATCGATGATCACCTGGCGGAAATGCTGCTCGGCGGCTGGCCGATGTTCTGCCGGTATCAGATCGTGCAGGAAGGCCAGTGCATAGGACGTCTGGTCGTTATGCGCCAGCCGTCCCGCCGGCGTGATGAACTCGTTGGCGAAGGCCCGCCGGATCTCGCCGGCCCGCCGCTTCATCTCATCTTCAAGCTTATGCTCGCCGAGAACGGCTGCGATCTTCGCCAGAAGGTCGGTTGAGATGAAGTGATAGAGTGTCGCCGCGCAGTCGTCGGCGATCGTCGGCCGGGGTTTTCTGTTGTCGCCGACCGGCTGCAGCCAGTCTCCGAAGGTGAAGCCGCGATCGCCCCAGCGGGACGGCGGGCGCACCAGCGGACCATCCGAGATCGACCAGACGAAATCGACCCAGCGGACCATGGAATCCAGGCACTCGGACAACACGGCCCGATCGCCGTAATGGGTGTAGAGAACCCAGGGGATGACGACGATCGCGTCGCCCCAGCCGGTCGAGCCGGCATAGCCCGGGAAATCGGCGGGATGCAGACGTGTCGGATCCGGCGAAAAATGCGAGACGGCGCCGTCCTCGCGCTGGTCGGCCATCACATCGCGCAGATACTTCCTCAGGAAAGACTGGCTGTCGCTCAGCCAGCAGGCGGTTGCGGCAAATACCTGGGCGTCGCCCGTCCAGCCCAGGCGTTCGTCGCGCTGCGGGCAATCTGTGGGCACTTCGACGAAATTGGCGCGCTGCGACCAGATGGTGTTCTCGACGAGGCGATTGACGAGGGGATTGCCGCAGGTGAAGCCGCCGGCAGGCTCGGGCACCGACGAGATCGGGATGGATGCGATTGCAAGGATCTCAGCATCGCCTGATATGGTCACCCTGGCATAGCGGAAACCTTGGAAGGTGAAATGCGGCGCGTAGGTCTCGTCGCCGTCTCCGCGCAGTGTATAGACGGTCTGCGCCACGGCCGCGCGATAATTGCGATTGTCGAAGTGACGGTCGGGGCCGAGCACTTCCGAATGCTCCACCTGCACTTCGGCACCGCTAGCTCCCCGAACCGTATATCTGATATAACCGCCGGCATTCTGACCGAAATCGTAAACCGTCCTGCCGTCTTCGTCGGTCCAGCTTTCGATCGGGGCAAGCGGCGGCAATTCCCGCACCGCCGCGGTTTCATGGGCGACGAGCAACGCTCTGTCGAACGGCAATCTCTCGGTGCCATGGGTCCCGACAAGATTTTCTGCGCGCGCATCGTAGATTTCGCCGAAATAGATGCCCGACTTCAGGATCGGCAACAGACCGCTCCGCCATGTGGTGTCGGTGGAAAGAAGGGTGCCGTCCGGTCCGATGAGATCCGCGATGGCGCCGATTCTGTCGCCCCAGCAGTTCGCGATCGCCTTGGCGCCCCACATCAAGGGCGAGCGGTACCATCCGTCGGCAAGCCAGATCTCGATCCGGTTCTGGCCTGGCTTGAGCAGGTTCGACACGTCATATCGCTGATAGGCAAGGCGATCGTCGTAATTCGTCCAGCCGGGTGTCAGCAGGTCGTCGCCGACGCGGGCGCCGTTGATGAAGCAGCGGTAAAGGCCGAGGGCCGAGATGAACAGCTCGACCGGAAGCTTGGAGCCGTCATGTTCGAAGGTTTGGGCGACGAAGCTTGCGGCCGTTCCCTGGCCGCCATCCGACAGCGGCGCGATCATCTCTCCCGACCAGGTGCGCGAAACGCGGTTGCCGCTGATGGCTGCCGGCTGAAAGTTCATCAAAACCTCCCAATGATTTGTAGAACGGTCTCCGTATAACGTTCTACATTTTTTTCGAAAGCGCAATAGAAATTTCGTTGCCGGTCTGCCATGGTGGTTTTGCGGGCGATTGACGACCCGTAGCCGCAAGCCCGGGATTTCATGTCAGTCGAAGACAAACACAAGCCGCAACGAAACGATCGCGCGACGATCCGGACGGTGGCCGCGCATGCAGGCGTATCGGTCGCGGCGGTTTCCAAGGTGATGCGGAACGCCTACGGCGTCAGCGAAGCGCTACGCGCAAAGGTTACCGAGGCCATCGGGGAGCTCGGATATCGCCCCTCGCGGGCGGCGCGCGGATTGCGCGGCCAGAGTTTCACCATCGGCGTGCTGCTGATCGACATCCGCAACCCCTTCCTGCCCGACGTGATCGCCGGCGTGAACGGGGTGCTGGCGCCGTCGCACTATCAGGCGATGATCGGCGTCAGCGATGCGCGCGTGCAACTGGAGACCTCGTTGATCGAGTCGATGATCGACTACAAGATGGACGGCCTTATCCTGGTTGCGCCGCGGCTGCCCTCGGAGATCCTCGCAAAATTTGCGGTTCAGGTACCGATCGTCACGGTCGGTTACCACGATGCCAGCGCCACGGCCTTCGATACCATCAATGCCGACGACCAGCGGGGGGCGGAGATCGCCGTCGAAGCGCTGTTTGCCTGCGGCTACCGCGATATCGGCATGCTGAGCCTCGGCGAGCGCGAGGGGCACGCGGTTTCCGTCGTCCGCCAGCGTGAGATCGGGTTCCGCCGGGCGATGCAGCGCGGCGGGCTCGGCTCGCCGGCGCCGATCGTCAAAATTCCCATGGCCTCGCCAAAGCGGGAAGACGTGATGCGAAAGTTTCTGTCGAGGAAGGACAGGCCGCGCGCCGTGTTCTGCTGGAGCGATCTCGACGCGATCACACTTCTGAGCCTGGCGATGGAGATGGGCGTGCGCGTGCCCGAAGACCTCGCCGTCATCGGATATGACAACTCGACGACCGCTGCCCTCGGCCTCGTCAATCTCGCAAGTATCGACCAGTCGGGCCGGGAGCTCGGCCAGGTCGCTACCCGGGCGCTCATTTCCAGAATAGAAGGCCGCACCGCGGCCGAGCATATTCTCCAGATACCGTCGCTGGTCAGCCGCAACAGTCTGATCGGGTCCGAGGACAAAAAACAGCGTTGAAGGTAAGGCCCGGCAGCGGCAGTCGCCGCGTGCCGGCCTCGTTGTCTCAGGCAGCCTGCCGGATCTTCGAGGGACGCGTGGCGGCGGCCTTTTCGACCATGGCGGTGACTTCTGCACGGCGGGCGCCTGAAAGCGGCAGGCGCGGCATGCGGACGCGTTCGGAGCCGCGGCCCATGATCTGCTCGGCGAGTTTGATCGACTGCACGAGGTCGTGCTCGGCGTCGAGATGCAGGAGCGGCATGAACCAGCGATAGATCTTGCGGGCCTCTTCCCAGTCGCCGCGTTCGGCGGCGGCGCCGAGCTGCACGGATTCCTGCGGGAAGGCGCTGGTCAGGCCCGAGACCCAGCCCTTGGCGCCGAGCATCAGGCCCTCGAGCGCAACATCGTCGAGACCGGCGAAGATATCGAAGCGATCGCCGAATTCATTGATGAGATCGGTGAAGCGGCGCGGATCCGGCGCGCTTTCCTTGACGGCCTTGATATTCGGCACGTCGGCAAGGACCTTCAGCACATCGGCGCCGATGTTGACGCGGTAGGCCGGCGGGTTGTTGTAGAGCATGATCGGCAGCGAGGTCGCTTCGGCGACGGTGCGGAAATGGGCGATCAGCTCTTCCGGCTTCGGCACATAGACCATGGCCGGCAGCAGCATCAGGCCATCGGCGCCAAGCTTTTCAGCGTCACGGGCATAGGCGACGGCACGGCGGGTGTCGAATTCGGAGACGCCGGTGACGACGGGAACGCGGCCGTTGACGACCTCGACGGCGGCTTTCAGGATCGTGCGCTTCTCATCGGGATCGAGCGAATTGTTCTCGCCGCATGTGCCCATGACGATCAGCCCGTTGACACCATCGTTGACGAGCGCGTCCTGGACGCGCTGGGTCGCGGTGAGATCCACGGACAGATCTTCGTTGAATTGCGTCGTTACGGCGGGAAATACGCCCTTCCATCCTGTCGTCATCGATCGAGCTCCGTTGAAATCGGTTGCGTTATATACAAACTGTCGACAAGATTCAATGATCTTGATCTGAAGAATTTCAGGGCAGGTCACCACCGTTGCAGGTATCGGCCGAAACGACATACAAGGCTTTCATGAACGAGGACGGGCGGATGCAGAACGACGCGGAAAATGTGCGGGTGCGCGGCTCCGGTACGCAGAGCGTCTATGTCACGCTGCGCCGGGAAATCCTGTCGATGGCACTGGAACCCGGCAGTCCGCTCGATGAGGTGCGGCTGTCGGAGCGCTTCGGCATGTCGAGGACTCCCATTCGCGAGGCGCTGTTGCGGCTCGCCGCCGACGGGCTGGTCACGACCCTGCCGAACCGCAACACGATCGTCGCGACCATCGATTTCGCAAGCCTGCCCACCTATTTCGAAGCGCTGACGCTGATGTATCGGGTCACGACGCGCGGCGCCGCCGGAAGGCGAAATGCCGAAATCATGAAGGCCATCCGCCTGCATCAGAAGGACTTCGCCGATGCCGTCGCCGCGCGCGATGCCTATGCGATGATCGAGGCTAACCGCGAATTTCACGTGGCGATCGCCGAGCTTGCCGGCAATTCCTATTACACGGCCTTCTTCGCCAGGCTGCTCGATGAAGGCCGGCCCATCCTTCGCCTTTATTATTCGACCTTCGACGACCGCCTGCCGCGCCAATATGTCGACGAACATGAGGAAATCATCGCCGCGATCGAGGCTGGCGACGCCGAGCAGGCCGACCGGCTGGCGATCGCTCACGCGAGCCAGATCGTCCGCCAGATCCAGGACTATATCGCCCGCGACCTCGACCGGCCGGTGGCGATCAGCATATCTTGAGAAGCGGCTGGGTCGGAGGCGAGGGCAGCCGAACACGAAGAGCAGGAAAACAACATGTCGTGGCAGCACCCCGTACCCCGCATCACCGAGGACGAACGGCTGGCCCGCCTCACCAGGCTTCGGCAAGCAATCGAAGCCGAAGGTCTGGAGGCCATGCTTCTCGGCCCGACTGAAAGCCTGCGTTATTTCACCGGCCTCATCTGGCATCCGAGAGAAAGGTTCCTCGGCGTGCTCGCCACGCCCACCGCCGTTTTTTATATCGTTCCCGGTTTCGAGCGCAGCCGTGTCGAAACGCTGCCGCATCTGCGGGGGGAAATTCTGGTCTGGGAAGAGGAGGAGAGTAGTGCGGCGCTTATCGCCCGCCTGGTCGGCCAACGCGGCAGGCTCGCGCTCGACGATGGTTTGCCGCTGTTCTTCTATCACGCTCTGGCAGAGACCTGCGGCGCACTTTTGAAAGCTCATGGCGAAAAGCGCCGCCTCGTTCGTAAACCCTTTTGCCTCTCTCGCTAATCTGAGTTAAGTCGAATTTTCCTACAAGTTACTGTTGAAGATTTGGAGCGCCCGGGTGTCTACGAAGCAACGCATTATATTCGCGGCCAAAACGGTGCTGCCAAAGCCCCTAATTGAGGCAATCAGGAGCCGCAGAGGCCCCAGCAGTAAGAACCTGTCTGCGTGGGACGGAACGGCAGTTCAGTCCGATGCGGAGCGGTTCCTGTCCTCGCGCATTGTTGCAGACCAAATTGATGGCATGCTCTCCCCATTTTCAATGGCTGCAATGGATAGTTTGCTATCACTTCAGGCATCAAATCCCGAAATCTCAGGGAACGTTGTTGAATTTGGGACCTATAAAGGCCGCTCCGCCGCGATCATAGCACCACGGGTCAGGCCATCGGAAAAGTTTGTTCTCGTTGATGTTGCCGACTACCTGGAGGTGGATAAAATACGGGCTATCAATGCCGGTATGGAATTTATTCTCTGCAAATCGGAGGAATTTCGTTCACATTACCCGGACTACAAGCAACTCCGAAAGAATTGTCGATTTATTCACGTCGATTCCAGCCATGCCTATAGAACTACATTTCAAGAAATGAAACTATGCAACGAACTCCTGTCCGCCGGAGGTGTCGCGGTTTTTGACGATTACACGAACTTGAATTACTCGCAGGTGCTTCCGGCAATGTATAAATATATTTACACGGCAAATCCGGATTTGGCTGTATTTATGGTGACGGATGTGAAGGCTTACTTGTGCAGAAAAAATTATTTAAATTATTATTTATCGTTTGTTCTTCAGGGTGCGGTACCGTCGATGACGGCGCGGGGCATTGAAGATGCGATAATATCGCGGACCGACTGGGACAAGGAATACCGCGCCATCTATTTACGCACTCGTAGTCCCGGCGAAACAGGTGCTCACTACGGCGAGGAAATTTACGGAAGACTCTACGAGGGGCCCTGAGTTATCAATCCAAGCACGGCAGGAGCATTAAGCGGGGGATTTTTGGAGTCGACGATCGACGTCACAGCGGTTAAAAACCTCATTGAGTTCGATTGTTTTGAAATGATCCTGCGCCGGTACAATCCACATTGGCTCATTGCCGCCGAATCTGATTGTGAGAGGGGGGCGGTTGCCTTGCGAAACTGGCGCGACCCGGCGCGAGTTTCAGACGTCATTCTATCGGATCAAGGGCCGCTATAATCGCTCAGGGACGCGGCCTAAAGTGCCTTAAACACCAGGCGTGCTCGCGGCCTTGAGCTTGACCTCGATGACGGGGACCACGACCTTGGGTCGGCGCACCGGCAGGACGAATGTCAGTTCGTCGTCGGCGACGGCGAACTGGGTGTTCGTCCATAAGGTATTGGCGGAGGGGCGCAGCCAGGTCACTTCGCTGGCATCATGCAAGAATTGCGCATATTCGACTTTCCCGGCCAAAGCATCGAAATGCAAATGCTTATAGGGCCAGTTGAAGAGGTGGATATAGAGGCGATCGCCGTTCTGGGTCAGGCGGCAATCGGGCGGGGCGGTGAAGTCGGATTGGGTGCAGCCGACGATGCTGCGCTCGTGCAGCGCCATCCACTCCTCATAGGCGGCAAGGGCTGATATTGCGCGGTGGTCGAGCGTGCCGCGCGCCGTCGGCCCGACATTCATCAGCAGATTGCCGCCTATGGCAACGGTGCCGACCAGCATCTGCACCAGTTGCTCCGTGCTTTTCCAGGTGTCCTCGTCGCGGTGATAACCCCAGGAGCCGCTGAGCGTCTGGCAGGCTTCCCAGACGACGCGCCTGCCGTCGCGTTTCGGCCAGGCGCGCGGCATATATTGTTCCGGCGTGACGATGTCGGGCTGCAGACCGGCGAGATCGAGCCGGTTGTTGATGATGATGTCGGGGGCAAGCTCGCGCACCATGCGCACGAGCTTCTCGCTTTCCCAGTCTCGATGGCCCTTTCCGACCAAATCTCCGAGCTTCCACTGCGGATAGCTGAAATCGAACCACATGATGTCGATCTGCCCGAACTCGGTCAGCAACTCGCGCACCTGTTCGCGCATGAAGGCGGCATAACGGAGCATATCCCGGCCTTCGTTGATCTCTAACGCATCGGGATGATTGCGCTGCGGATGGCGCGGATCGACCGTGAAGTCGGGATGATGCCAGTCGATCAGCGAATAGTAGAAGCCGATCCTCAGGCCCTCGGCGCGGAAGGCGTCGACGAAGGGGCGCAGCAGATCCTTGCCATAAGGCGTGTTGGTCACCTTGAAGTCGGTCGCCTTGGTATCCCAGAGGCAGAAGCCTTCATGATGCTTGGTCGTCAGCACCACGTATTTCATGCCCGCAGCCTTGGCGCGTCTCGCCCATTCACGCGGGTCATAGAGATCGGGATCGAAATGATCGAAATATTTCTGGTAGTCGGCGTCGTTCAGTTCTTCGCGGCTCTTAACCCATTCATGGCGCGCCGGCAGGGCATAAAGCCCCCAATGCACGAACATGCCGAACCGCTCGTGGACGAACCAGGCCTTCTTCTCCTCGGGCAAGGCCAGTGAATGCAGATTGTCGCCATCCATGGGATATATTCCTCCTGTTGATAGTCGAATCAGGTCGTTTCGCGGACGATGAGCTCGGGCACGATGACGATGCCGTGCTGACGGTTCTTGGTGGCGATGCGGCTGAGCAGCAGGCGCACGGCTTCCTCTCCCATTTCCCGTTTCTGCACCCGCAGCGTGGTGAGCGCCGGAGACAGCAGTTCGGCCGTCGGGATGTCGTCGAAGCCGATGAGGGCGATCTGCTCGGGGATCAAGATGTGGGCTGCCCGGCAGGCCTTCATGGCGCCGATCGCATTGAGGTCGTTGTAGCAGATAAGGGCATCGATGCCCGGCGTTTCCGCCAGCAACTGCGCGGCCGCCGTCTGCCCGCCGGCCGCGGTCGGATCGCAATAGACGATGCCATGCGCCTTCAGCCCATGGGCCGCCAGCGTCTTGCGGAAACCGACGAGACGGCTCTTGCCGCCGAACGAGCTGCGCGGCCCGGCGACGATCGCGATTTTGCGGCGGCCGCGCTCGACCAGATGATCGACGGCACGCGATGCCCCGGTCTCGTAGTCGGTGACGATCGTCCCGGCGATCTCGTTGGGCGCCTCGCGGTTGATGAGGACCACGGCGCGGTGGGGCGCCAGCGCCTTATGAAG
This sequence comes from Rhizobium sp. NZLR1, assembly GCF_017357385.1. NCBI lineage: Bacteria > Pseudomonadati > Pseudomonadota > Alphaproteobacteria > Hyphomicrobiales > Rhizobiaceae > Rhizobium > Rhizobium sp. NZLR1. The sequence goes on from NZ_CP071633.1 coordinate 112,697, forward strand.
CGCCGCATCGGGCAGTCGGGCGCTGCAGACGATGATCCCGTCGACTCGATGCCGCAGCAGCGTTTCGATGAGTTCTTCCTCACGTTTGCTGTTCTCGACGACATTGGCCAGAAGCAGATTGTAGCCGGCGGCGCTCGCGGCATCCTCGGCCCCCCGGATGACCTCGGGAAAAAACGGATTGGTGATGTCTGGAACCAGAAGGCCGATGGTTTTCGACCGGTCGGACCGCAATCCGCGCGCAAAGGGATTGGGCCGGTAATTGAGTTCGCTTGCTGCTGAAATGATGCGTTGACTGGTTTCCGCGCTGGCGCCGCCCTGGCCGTTGAGTACGCGCGATACCGTCATCGGCGACACGTCTGCGGCGCGGGCGACATCGGCGATGGTTATTTTGGAGTCTGGTTCTTTGGGGCGGCTCAACGGCTGTCTCTGAGAAGGGCGGGGAATTTACGATAACGATAACTAACAGGATTTTCGAGAAAGCCAAGCCTTGTGGGTCGAGTATCGGGCGGAACGAATCTTTTTGACAAGAGATTACGATAACGATAACGTTCGCAAAAGAGGAGAATACGTTAACGATAACCTATGCAGAATGTTGGGAGGACAGAATGCAGCACGTCAGAATTCTAAGACGGCAGGTTGTTTCGACCGTTGTCGCGGCGATCCTCATGGGTGTCGGTTGGGCCGGCGCCGCTTTCGGCTTTCAGGAGTCGCCGGAATTGAAGGCGCTGGTCGACGCCGGCAAGCTGCCGCCGGTTGAAAAGCGGCTGCCCAAGGAGCCACTGGTGCTGACGCCGCTTGAATCGGTCGGTACCTATGGCGGCACCTGGCGCACGGCCACCTTTGGCGGCGGCGACAGCGAGATCGAACGTTCGATCGGCTATACGAGATTGGTCCGCTGGAATCCGGAATGGACCGAGGTGATCCCCGACATCGCCAAGAGCGTCGAGGTCAACGAGAATGCCACCGAATACACGTTCACCCTGCGGGAAGGCACGCGTTGGTCGGACGGCGAGCCCTTCACCGCCGACGATCTGGTGTGGTGGAACGAGAACGTGCTGCGCAACACCAAGATCACGCCTGCAGCGCCGGATTGGCTGACCGCGGGTGGTCAGACCGTCAAGGTCGAAAAGCTCGCCGACGACAAGGTGGTCTTCAAGTTCGCTGCCCCGAACGGCCTGTTCCTGATGAACATGGCGACCGTGCGCGGTTCCGATATCCTCGCTGCCGCACCGGCCCATTACCTCAAGCAGTTCCACAAGGATTTCAATCCCGACGGCGTCGACGCCCTGGTAAAGGCGGCCGGCGCGACCGACTGGGTCCAGCTCTTCAACAACAAGATCGGCTTCCCCGGCCGCTGGCGTGATCTCGGCCGCCCGACGCTCGACGCCTGGGTGCTGACCGCGCCCTATAACGGCACCACCCAGGTCGTCGCCGAACGCAATCCCTATTATGCCAAGGTGGATACTTCAGGAAATCAGCTGCCTTACTTCGATCGCATCACCATCGACGTGATGCAGGATACCCAGGCGATCATCCTGAAGGCGATCAGCGGCGAAATCGACATGCAGAACCGCTTCATCGAGACGACGGACGCCCGCACTGTCATCGTGCAGAACCAGCAGAAGGCCGGTTACGGCCTGTTCATCGCCCGGCCGGCATGGTCGAACGCCCTTTTGATCACCCTGAACGAGACCCACAAGAATCCGGCCTTGCGCGCCGTCTTCTCCAACAAGGATTTTCGCATCGGCCTCAGCTATGCCATCAACCGCGAGGAGCTCAACCAGCTGATCTATGCCGGACAAGCCAAGCCCTATCAGGCGGCACCCCGCGAAGGCACCGCGCTCTACGACGAGAAAATGGCGACGCAATATCTGGAATATAACGTCGACCTCGCCAACCAGTATCTCGACAAGGCCGGCCTGAGCAAAAAAGACGGCGACGGCTATCGCCTCGGTCAGGACGGCAAGCGGATCACCTTTGCGATCGATGCGCTGACCGGAAGCCCGATCCAGGTCGACGCGCTCGAAATGATCCAGCGCTACTGGCGGGCGGTCGGCATCGACATGCAGCCCCGGCCGGCCGAGCGTTCGCTGATCTTCTCCCGCCTGCAGAACAACGAGAATGACGGTCTCGCCTGGGTCGGCGGCGGGGGCTACGATTTCCTCGGCCTGCTCGATCCCAAATGGTATTTCCCGCATGAGTATGAATCAAGCTTCGCGACAGCCTGGGGCCTCTACTACCAGAACCCCAAGGATCCGAACGCTGAGGAGCCGAGCCCAGCCGCCAAGAAGCAGATGGATCTCTATCGGCAGGTGCAGGAAGCCCCGACGCTCGAAAAGCAGCTTGAAGCGATGAAAGAACTGCTGGCGATCACGCGTGACGAATTCTACGTCATCGGCACCAACCTGGAGCCGGACCGCGTCGGCATCGTCAAGACCGCTATGCGCAACGTCCCCAAGGTCATCCCCAGCACGTCGTTCTACATGACGCCGGGACCGGCGAAGCCCGAGACCTTCTACTACCAGCAATAAGACACATGATCGGCCGGAATGGCGTCCGCGGGCGCCCTTCCGACACCAGCCCCGCCCCAATCACCCAGACCGATCGGCGATCGCCGGTTGAAGGAGCTTGAACATGGCCGGCTTCATCATCAGACGTCTGCTTTACATGATCCCGATGATGTTTGCGATCTCCGTCGTGACCTTCATCATCATCCAGCTGCCGCCGGGTGACTTCCTGACCGCGATGACCGCGCGCCTCGCCTCGCAGAGCGAAACCATCGACCCCGGCGTTATCGCCGGCCTGCGCGAACGCTATGGCCTCGATCAGCCCTGGGCGGTGCAATACTGGAAATGGATCAGCGGCATTCTGCTGCATGGCGATTTCGGCCAGTCTTTCGACTGGAACAAGCCGGTCAGCGAACTGATCTGGGCACGCATGAGCCTGACGATGGTGGTCTCGGTGACCACGCTGCTCTTCGTCTGGGCGGTGGCCTTTCCAATCGGCATCTATTCGGCGGTGCGGCAATATTCGGTGGGCGATTATTTCGCCACCTTCTTCGGCTTTCTCGGCCTCGCCATTCCGAACTTCCTGCTGGCGCTGGTGCTGATGTTCGTCTCGGCGCAGTATTTCGGCCAAAGCGTCGGCGGGCTGTATTCGCCGAGCTATATAAATGCCGCCTGGAGCTGGGCCAAACTCGGCGATCTCGTGTCACATATGTGGATCCCGGTCGTCGTGCTCGGCACCGGCGCTACGGCTGCGCTGATCCGCATCATGCGTGCCAACCTGCTGGACGAGCTCAACAAGCCTTATGTCGATATGGCCCGGGCTCGGGGCCTCAGCGAAATCCGGCTGCTGTTGAAATATCCGGTGCGGGTGGCGCTCAACCCTTTCGTCTCCACCGTCGGCTGGGTGCTGCCGCACCTCGTCTCGGGTTCGGTGGTGGTCTCCATCGTTCTCAGCCTGCCGATCACCGGGCCGCTTCTGCTCAATGCCCTGTTTGCCCAGGACATGTATCTGGCCGGCACCTTCATCCTGCTGATGAGCATGCTGACGCTGATCGGCACGCTGATCTCAGACCTGCTGCTCGCCTGGCTCGATCCCCGTATCCGCAATGGCTGAAGGACGATAGATATGACCGATCAAGCCATCGCGCTATCGCCTGAACCCGTCCGCAATTCCGACGCCGTTGCCGGCCAGTGGAAACTCATCTGGCGGCGCTTCCGTCGCCACCGGCTGGCGCTGGCCGCCGGCGTCGTCATCTTTCTGATCTACCTTGTCGCCATCTTTGCCGAGATTCTCGCCCCGGTTTCATCGCAGACCTACGATTCCCGCTACACCTATGCGCCGCCCCAGCAGCTGAGGTTCGCCGGCTACGACCCGGCGGGCGGATTCCACCCGCTTTATGTCAACGGCTATTCGATGACGATCGACCCGATCGCGCTCAGCCGCAATTACGTGCCTGATCCGGCTGTCGTCATTCCCGTCGGTTTCTTCGTCAAAGGCGAACCCTATCGGCTCTGGGGATTGTTCGATCTCAACCGGCACCTGATCGGCCCGATCGAGGCCGGCAAGCCATTCTACCTGTTCGGCGCCGACCGTCTGGGTCGCGACGTCTTCAGCCGGACGGTGCACGGCACCCGCGTGTCTATGTCCGTCGGGCTGATCGGGGTCACGATCAGCCTCATACTCGGCATTATCCTCGGCGGCATCTCCGGGCTCTATGGCGGCTGGGTGGACGATGTCATCCAGCGCTGCATCGAACTCATCAACTCGATCCCGACCATCCCGCTGTGGATGGGGCTTGCGGCTGCCGTTCCGATCAGCGCCGATCCGATCCTGGTCTATCTCTGGATCACGGTCATCCTGTCGCTGATCGGCTGGACCGACCTCGCGCGGGTTGTGCGCGGACGGTTCCTGTCGTTGAAGACTGAGGATTTTGTCATCGCCGCCCATCTCGATGGCTGTTCGCGAATGCGCATCATCTGGCGGCACATGGTTCCTTCCTTCATGAGCCATATCATCGCCTCGGTGACGCTCGCCATCCCGACGATGATCCTTGCCGAAACCGCGCTCTCCTTCCTCGGCATCGGCCTGCGTCCGCCGGTGGTGAGCTGGGGCGTGCTGCTTCAGGAGGCGCAGAACATTCTCGCGGTCTCGAGCGCGCCATGGCTGTTTCTTCCTGGTCTTGCGGTGATCGTCACCGTGCTCGCCCTCAATTTTCTTGGTGATGGATTACGCGATGCTGCAGATCCCTATGAATACTAATTCCAATTTCGCCGCGGCCGGCGGTGGGCATGCCGATCGCGACGCCCTGATTGAGGTCGATGACCTCAGGACCCACTTCTTCGGCGGTGCGGGCACGGTGCGGGCGGTCGACGGTGTTTCCTTTTCCATCCCCCGCGGCAAGACGGTCTGTGTCGTCGGCGAATCCGGTTCGGGAAAGAGCATCACCGGCCGCTCGATCCTCAACCAGGTTCCGCGGGGCGGGCGGATCGTCTCAGGTGCGATCCGCTATCGGCCCGATCCGGCCGCACCCGCCATTGATCTCGCCTCGCTCGATCCGCGCGGCCGCGACATGCGGGCAATCCGCGGCGCCCAGATCGGCTTGATCAGCCAGGAGCCGATGGCCGCACTTTCACCCGTTCATACGATCGGCAACCAGATGATGGAAGTGATCCGCCTGCATCTCAAGATGGGAAAGAAGGAGGCGCGCGAACATGCGATCGAGACGCTGGCGCTGGTCGGCATTCCCAGGCCGGCCGAGCGCATGGAAAATTATGCCTTCCAGTTCTCCGGCGGCATGCGCCAGCGCGTCTGCATTGCGCTGGCGCTCGCCTGCCGTCCCAAGCTCTTGATCGCCGACGAACCGACCACCGCGCTCGATGTAACCACCCAGGCCAATATCCTCGACCTGTTGGCCTCGCTGCAGGCCGAATTCGGGCTCTCGGTGCTGTTCGTCACCCATGATCTCGGCGTCGTGGCCGAAATCGCCGACGAAGTCGTCGTCATGTATGTCGGCCGGGTGGTGGAGGCGGGCGATGTCGACACGATCTTCCATGCACCCGCCCACCCCTACACCAAGGCCCTGCTGCAATCGGTGCCGCGCATGCATGGCCAGCCGACCGAACGGCTCGCGATCATCGAGGGCATGGTGCCCTCGCGTTTCGACCGGCCCGAGGGCTGCAGCTTTCATCCGCGATGCAGAGAGGCGAGGGCGGGCCTGTGCGATCGAAGCAATCCGCAACCCGTCGCCATCGGCGACGGGCATGTCGCCAGCTGCCTGCTTTACGAGGCAAGACAATGATGGCCGATCCCAAGATGCAACGAAGCCCGCTGCTCGAATTGAACGATCTCAGGATGCATTTCCCGATCCGCAAGGGTGCATTCCGGCAGGTGGTCGGGCATGTCAAGGCGGTCGACGGCGTTTCGCTTCGCGTCGAAGATGGCGAGACACTCGGCATTGTCGGGGAATCCGGCTGCGGCAAGTCCACGCTGGCCCGCACCGTCCTGCGCATCTATCGGCCGACCAGCGGAGAAATCCGCTATCGCGACCGCAGCGGCGGCACGGTGGATCTCGCGGCACTCTCAGGCCCCGCCCTCAAGGAAATCCATCGGGACCTGCGCATCGTGTTTCAGGATCCGCAATCCTCGCTCAATCCGCGCCTTCCCGTGATCGACATCATCGGCGAAGTACTGAGTGTCAACGGCATCGCCAAGGGACGGGAACTCGAGCACCGGGTCGCCGAGCTGATGCAGAGCGTCGGTCTGCGGCCTGAATATATGCGCCGCTATCCGCATGCCTTCTCCGGCGGCGAACGCCAGCGCATCGGCATTGCCCGGGCGCTGGCGTCCAATCCGCGGCTGGTGATCGCCGATGAGGCCGTCTCGGCGCTCGATGTCAGAGTGCAGGCGCAAACCATCAACCTGCTGCAGGACCTTCAGGAACAGTTCGGCCTGACCTATCTCTTCGTCGCCCACGACCTCTCGGTCGTCCGGCACATCTCCGACAATATCGCCGTCATGTATGTGGGCCGAGTCGTCGAAAAGGCGCCGACGGAGCAGATCTTTTCGCGTCCGCTCCATCCCTATACCGAAGCGCTGCTCTCGGCGGTGCCAATCGCCGATCCGAGGATGCGCCGCCACGGCCGGCGCATCCGGCTGGCGGGCGAGGTTGCCGACCCCGCGCATGCGCCTCCCGGCTGTGCTTTTCATCCGCGCTGCCGCTACGCCACCGAGCTTTGCAGGCAGGAGCTGCCGGCGTTGCGTACCGTCACCGTCGATGGACACGAAGTGGCCTGTCACCACACCGAATCCCTGACCCTCAATCCTTTCACCGATCGTACCGTTCCGGAGTTCAATTGATGCCCGAATTCATTCCACGCTCCGAGCAGCGTCCCATTGTGGATACCTCCTCCAGGACGCTCGATCTCATCTACTTCGACCTCCTCGCGCTTCCGGCCGATGGTCGGGACACGCGGCGGCTGCCCTTGCACGAAAGCCTCTACGTCGTGCTGTCGGGGCAGGTGGATATCGAGGTGGATGAGATCACGTTCGAAGCTGTGGGCCGGCGAGCCGATATCTGGGGAGGCGATGCGGACTCGGTTTACGCGCCCGTCGACGTCAATGTCCGGATATCGGCCCGTGGCGGCCCGGCGGAAATTGCGATCGCCGGCGGCCTCTGCGAGACGCGCTACGCCCCGTTCCGGGTCACGCCCGAGGAGGTCGACGCGGTCAATGTCGGCTCGCCCGACACGCATAGCCAGCGGCGGATCGTCCACCTGCTTGGGCAACGGCAGAACGGCCGCTGCGGCAACCTCCTGGTGAGCGAGCTCTATGCCGGCGAGGGCTGCTGGTCAGGCTATCCTCCCCACAAGCACGATACGGAAGACGGCGATGCCGAGACCCTGCACGAGGAGCTCTATCACTACCGCTTCCAGCCCGAAACCGGCTTCGGCAGCCAGATTACTTATGACGACGACGGTCCGGTCAAGATCCTCATGACCCGCAACGGCGATACTGTCCTGGTCGATCGTGGCTACCACCCGACCGTCACGTCGCCCGGCCATCGCGGCTATATCTTCACCATTCTTGTCGGCAAGCATCGCCGCGGGCTGATCCAGCGCTTCGATCCCGCCCATCAGCATCTGACCAAAACCATCCCCGGCATCGATGCGATGCGCGACAAGTTCAAATAATCCGGCTCCTGGCTGCGTGTGCCGGCATTGCGGTGCACCGCCAGACTTCCGCCCAAGGAGAGATGACCCATGCGTGACCGTACGCGAATAAACGTCGATGCCAGCCAAACGGTGCGCCCGTTCAACCGGTTCTGGCGCGGCACCGGCTTTTCGCCGGCCGAACTGCTGCTCGAGCCCGAGATGCGCCAGATGCTTGCCTATATCGGCGGCCTGCCGAACGAGGGTATCCGGTTCCTGCGGGTGCATTATCTCTACAATCTGCTGAGCGCAAAGGGCGGGGCGGACTACGACTGGTCGCTGCTCGATCGCGCGCTCGACGTGATGATCGAACACCGCCTGAAGCCGTTCTTTGAGCTGATGGGCAACCCGTCGGGTCTGTTCACCGATTATGAGGATATGGATCAGGTCAAGCGCTGGCGGGATCTCGTCACAGTGACTGCGGATCGCTATGGCGCGCGTTACGGCATCGAAGAATTGCGCACATGGTATTTCGAAACGACGAACGAGGCCGACTCCGGCTGGTGGACCTACGGGATCAAGGGTTACACCAATTATTACGACGCCTGCGTCGCCGGGCTCGATGCCGTCGATCCCAGCCTGCCGATGGGCGGGCCTGGCACCGCCCGCACACTCTCGCCGATCTTTCGCGCCCTCATGGCGCATTGCGACAGCGGCACGAGCTGCCTCACCGGCGACGGCCCGCCGCGCATCGACTACATCTCGATCCACGAAAAGGGCGTCAACGGCAGCAAGGAAGACCTGACCCCGAAAACCAACGCCATCGTCGACCGCACGCTGCTCGTCGTCGACTATCTCAAGGAGCATCACCCGCGGCTTGCCGGCCTGCCGATCGTCAACGACGAATGCGATCCGCAGCTCGGCTGGAGCGATCATCACAGCTGGCACGGCAAGGCCTATTACGCCGGTATCATTGCCCGCATCATCGAACAGCACGACCGGCGCATCATCGCCCCGAAAGCGGCGAATTTCACCTTCCTCAGCAATGACCACGCCTTTATCGGCGGCTGGAGCCAGCGCACGATCTTTGCCTATTTCGGGCCGCGCAATTTCACCAAGGCGCAGTGGGAGCACAAGACCGACCTGGATAGGCTGGTCACGGATGTCGACAGGGCGCCGCCCTTCGACATCATCAAGAAGCCCGGCCTCACATCGATGGAACTGCTGGCAACACTTGGCGACACCATTTGCAAGGTGACGGCCGATCCGCCGCTTTCTCCCGACCAGGATGGCCTGGCGATCCTGCCGACACGGCTGCCGGGCGGCGGTGTTTCCATCAGCCTCATCCACAGCGTCGATGCCATCAACCGTTCGGGCCGGACCGCCGTCCGCCTCGAGGTGAACGGTCTGGTTCCCGGCCGCCATGCGCTTTGCCTGTTGCGCATCGACGAGGAATTCACCAATCCGATGGAGGTCTGGGAAGCCCAGCGCGACGAAAGCAATCCACGCGGACCCTTCGAGCCGGTCGGCGCGCCGCCGCAGCCGACTGAAGCGCAGTTTGCCGAAATGCGCCGCGCCCAGGAGCCCGCTCTGCTGCATCCGATCAGCGTCGTCGCATGCGACGAGGGCCGGATCAGCGTCGACCTGGATGTGCCGTTGCCGTCGCTGACGCAGGTGCTTGTCGTGCCCGACATCGGCGTAAACCCCGCGACACCCACCGCCCTTGCCGTCGAGCGTTACCTCGGTCTTGGCGATCGGGAGGAACGCACGCTGTTTTGGGCTGCCGGCGATGCCAGCCCCGCCATCTTTTACGATGTGCTGGCCAGCACCGATGGCAAGAGCTTTGAAAAGGTCAGTGCCGTCCCGCTGATCTCGACGGCCTTCCTGCACATGTCGCCGCCGGAGGGCGTGCGTTATGCGGTGCAGGCCCGCGATGCATTCGGCCGCCGCAGCGAACTTTGCGTCTCATGAACCGCGCCATGGATATCGCCTATTTCACCAAGACGCTGGAGGGCCTGCCGCTTGAAAGGGCGGCGGAGACCACAGCCGGTCTGGGCTTCGACTGTGCCGATCTTCTCATTCGCGACGGCCACGCCGTTTCCCCTGACAGGCCGGAAGAGATTGCCAGGGCCGCAAGGCTGTTTGCCGCGGCCGGCCTGCGCATCCCGATGGCGACCATCGACTCCACGCGGCCGGACGATGCAGCAGCCCGGCTTCTCGGTTGCTGCGGTGAGGCCGGCATCAGGCAGGTCCGGCTCGGCTTCTGGCGTTACGACCCGTCGCGACACTGGCAGGTCCAGGTCGATGAGGCGCGGCGCGACCTCGACGGTTTCGAGCGCCTGGCCGAACGCTTCGGCATCACGCTGACCATCCAGCTTCACGGCGGGACCCTGCACAGCTCGGGCGCGCTGGCGGTGCACTTGCTGGCCGGGCGCGATCCCCTCAGGATCGGCGCCTATCCCGATCCGGCCAATCAGATCATTCGCGAGGGAAGCGAGGATTGGCGTCTGACCCTGGACCTTCTCGCGTCCTGGTTCTGCTACATGGGCGTCAAGAATTGCGGCTGGTTTCCCGGCGCTTACGGAGCGCACGGCCAGCGTGCCTGGCATTCGGACTGGTATGGTCTCGACGAAGGCATGGTGCCCTGGAACGACATCGTCCCGCATCTGGTGGCCACCGGCTTTGCCGGCGTGCTGTCGATGCATTCCCAATACCGGGTTCCCCGGGGAACAGGCGCTCGACAAGGCCCGCGCCGATCTTGCCCATCTCAGGCGCCTGGTCGCCGCAGCGAAAGAGTAGAACCATGAGTAAACAGGCTCCCGTTATCGCCGTCTTGCTGACCGAAAAGACCCGCCGGATGATGCTGAACGATGCGGCGATTGCCCAGTTGAACGCCCTTGGCGAGGTGCGCTGGCCGACCGGCGCCGCAATCGACCCCGGCGATGTCGACCACCTGTTGCACGGCGCTGTCGCCTGCCTCACCGGATGGGGCACGCCGCCCTTCGATCCCGCGGCGCGCCAGCGGCATCCGCAACTTGCCCTTGTCGCCCATTCGGCAGGCAGCGTCCGTACCCTCGTTCCCGCCCGTCTGTTCGACGATGGCCTTCGCGTCACCCATGCCGCCTCGAAAATTGCCGCTTCGGTTGCCGAGTTCGTGGTCGCCGAAGCGCTTCTGGCCATGCGCGGCATTCATCGGCTGCATCATCAGTTGCGCAACGGCGGCGAATGGCTCGACGTTCGCGCAGCCGTGCCGCAGAGATTGCTGGGCGCCAGAACGGTCGGCATCGTCGGCGCCGGATATGTCGGCCGGGCGGTCATGCGCCTGCTCATTCCATTCGGCTGCCGCGTGCTGGTCGTCGATCCCTTCCTCGACGACAGCGAGGCTGCTGCACTCGGTGTTTTCAGCGTCGGGCTGGACGATATGCTGGCTCGAAGTGATGTGATTTCCCTGCATGCGCCTGTCCTGCCCGAAACGCGCCGCATGATCGGCGCCCGCGAACTGGCGCTGCTGCGCCCCGGAGTGCTGTTCATCAATACGGCGCGCTCGCAGCTGGTCGACGAGGCGGCGCTGCTTGCCGAGATCCGGTCCGGCCGCATCGAGGCGGCATTGGACGTCTTCGACGACGAGCCGCTGCCTTGGGATAGCCCGTTCCGCGACCCCGGGCTCGCCAATGTCACCATTTCACCGCATGCCGCCGGCCACACCGAAGAGGCGCATCTCGCCCAGGGACAGGCCATGGTGGATGAGATCGGCCGGCTGCTTCGCCGGGAGCCTCTCCGCCACGAGGTCACCCGCGTCATGCTCGACCGGATGGCATGATCGTGGACAAAGGCATTGGAGGTTCCGTGACGGCGCCACGCATCAGGATCATCGAGATCGACGCCTTCGAGCGCGATATCAGGCTGCGCCTGCCGTTCCGCTTCGGCGCGGCCACCCTCGAAAAGGCGCCGCAGGCCTTCATCAGGGTCCGTGTCGAGGATGAAAAGGGACGAACCGCCATCGGCGGCGCCGCCGAAATGATGGTGCCGAAATGGTTCGACAAAAACCCGGTGCTGACGCCGGCTGAGAATGTCGATCAATTGCGCGCCTCGATCCGCGCCGCTGCCGCCGCGTCGCTCGAAGCGTCCGTGGCGACGACGTTGTTTACCGCCGCCCGCGTCAACGAGATCGAGACCATACGCCGTCTGCCTGGAAATCCCCTGGCTGCCGGTTTCGGTCCTTCGCTCATCGCCCGCGCCGCACTCGATGCCTATTGCCGTCTTGCCGGCATTTCTTTCTTCGATGCGGTGCGCCGCAACCTCATCGGCATTGGCGGTCATACGCTGCCCGGTGATATCGATGCGGGTACCGTGTCGGCGACGCTGGCCGATCTTCGCCCTGCCGGCTCGATTTCGGCACGGCATACGATCGGGCTTGTCGACCCGATCACCGAGGGCGATATCGCCGATCCCGTCGGTGACAGCTTGCCGCAGAGCCTGGAGGCGGTGGTTGCGCACTATGGCAACCGCTGGTTCAAGATCAAACTTTCGGGCGGGATCGATGCCGATCTCGACCGCCTGACGCGGATCGCCGCCGTGTTGGACCGTATGCCCGACTATCGGGTGACGTTCGACGGCAACGAACAGTTCGGCGCCGCCGAACAGCTCGCCGCCTTATTGGCGCGGATCGAGGCGACGCCCCGACTGGCGCGGCTGCGTGCGGCCATAACCTTTGTCGAACAGCCGTTCTCGCGTGCGATCACCATGGAAACGCCGCTCGGCGATCTCGCGGCGCGATTGCCCTTCCTGATCGATGAGAGCGACGACGGCGACGGCGCCTTCGCCCGCGCCCGGGGGCTCGGTTATACCGGCGTCTCCTCCAAAACCTGCAAGGGCATCTATCGCTCGCTGATGAAGGCGATCCGCATCAGAACCGGAACCGGGCCGGGACTGTTCCTCTCCGGCGAGGATCTGACCTGCCAGGCCGGGCTTGCCGTGCAGCAGGATCTGGCGCTGGTCTCGCTGCTTGGCCTCTCCCATGTCGAACGCAACGGTCATCACTATGTGGCCGGCATGCAGGGTGCGCCGCAGGCGGAGAAGGCGCGCTTTGCCGCGGCCCATCCCGATCTTTACGAGCAGGGAGCCACGGGGCCGCTCCTGTCGATCCGCGACGGCCGGATCGCCATCGCTTCGCTCGGGACGATCGGCTATGCCAGCGGCGCCTTGCCCGATTTCGAAGCGATGAAGCCGCTCACATGACATCAACCGATGTTCACACCGGCCGATCGATCATCGGTCTCTATCCGGCGACCCAGCCCTGCAACATCGAGGATTTCGCCGCCTGGCGCGCCACGCACGGCCGCTAAATGCAGATGATTCCAGGCCGGATCGAGTGACGTTCGATCAGCGAAAAACCGGGCTGTCTCTCCACAGGGTTCCAGCCATCAGCTCGGCATATCCGAGATTATAGACGGCCCGCATGTAGTTTGTGTTGAACGGGTCGAGCATGGAATAGGGAACCTGCACGTCGATCGACGCGAGATGGAAACGCGCGCCTGTCAGTTTCGAATAGTTATAGAGGGCCGTCAGCGCGCTTTGCGTCTGGGATTTGACGAAAATCGAGAAGGCTCTTGCGACCACGGATAGCGTCTTGTCGGGCGTCTTGGCAAATTCCGGCATGAGCGCATTGTTGACGATCACGTAGAAATTGACGGTGGCCCGTTTCGTCGGCCCGAGGCGATGGGAACTCGTGAGCAGAGCTTGCGGCAGCATGAGGACCTGAGAGGCGGAACCTCCATCCGAGTGCATTTCCTCGAAGTGGCGTCCTCCGGACCGGGCCTTGATCATCACTGCCGGATAAACGCCCGGTATGCTTGCCGAAGCCACCATGATGTCCTGAAACAGCCTCAGCGCATCCGGTCGGCCGCTGATCGCGATGGCGCCCATGTTCCACACGACGGCTCTCTGCGTGTCGAGATTGGTCGTCAGAACGAGGAGACGGCGGCCTTTGCGATGCTCGGCAGCAACCTGCCGCAGTATCGCCGGCGTGATGAATTGCTCGACCATTCGCCGCAATGGATCGGCCCTGAGCAAACTCGGGCCAAACAATCCGCCGGCTCGCTTGCTGCGGGCAAGCTCTTCGGCGACGCCGCTGGTGTAGAGGTGCACCAGAGTATCGTCATAGGAGGGTCCGAGGAATGCAAAAGGCGCGATCAGAGCGCCGGTGCTGACGCCGGTCACGACATCGAACTCAGGACGGGTTTTCATCACGCTCCATGCGGAAAGCACGCCGACGCTGAAGGCGCCGCCGGCGCCGCCACCTGAAATCATCAGTGCGTCGACGCAATCCCGCCTGGTGGCGGGGTCCCAATCGAGGAGGTCTTTCGGCGCTTCGTCGAGCCGGGCATCCAGATATGTCCGGATCTCGCCATAACCGGCAATCGAAGCCGTCTCCGCCTCCTTCGCATCGAGCGCCCTGTCCATGGTCTCGGTGCATCCGGACAGGATAAGGGCGAAAGAGAGGAAGGCGATCAGTGCCCGCGTCAAGCTCTTCCCAAGAGGCTTGACTGCGGGGAGGTCCGTAACCACCACGCCCGTCTCCATCAGATGGCAGGACGCGCAGGCGGCACGAGGCCGCCTGCGGGGGAACACGTCCCGCGGTCTCGTTCCGTAGGGACTTCGACCGAAGAGGTTGCCATGAGGGTCACCGGGCATCGCCCGCCGAGAGGAGTCATCTCTAAGCTTGCCCTCGCTTCGAAAGTTCGGGCTTGAAGCTGATCGCTGCATGATCGTTGGATGCATGCGGCTCTTCTTCGCCGGCGTTTTCCTGGCCGAACCCGGCCCGGTGCACGAGGCGCTTGAGCGCCTCGTGCAGATCGTCGACGAAGGTGAAGATGACGGGGATGACGATGAGGCTGAGCAGCGTCGACATCATCACGCCGCCGATCACCACGATCGCCATCGGCTGCCGGAAGCTGGAATCGCCGCCGGTCAGGCTAAGCGCGACCGGAAGCATGCCGGATGCCATGGCGATGGTGGTCATGATGATCGGCCGCGCGCGCTTGTGGCAGGCATCCACGAGCGCTTCGAACCGCGGCATGCCCTGGCGGCGCGACATGATCGCATATTCGATGAGAAGGATGGAATTCTTCGTCACCACGCCCATGAGCATGAGCAGCCCGATGACGGCCGACATCGAGAAGCTGGTTCCGGTTGCCACCAGCGGCAGGAGCGCACCGCCGAGCGAGAGCGGCAGGGCCATCAGAAGCGTGAACGGCTGAAGGAAGTCGTGGAAGAGCAGGACGAGGATCGCATAGATGCAGAACACCCCGATCGACATCGCCAGGCCAAAGCTCTGGAACAGCTCCGAACTGCGCTGAAGTTCGCCTTGTTCGACAAGATTGACGCCCGACGGCAGATGCCGGAGCGCCGGCAGCGCCTGCGCCTCGCGGTTGACGTCGCCCAAGATGCGGCCGTTGAGTTCGACGGAAACGGTGACGTTGCGCATCCGATCGATGCGATCGATCTCGGAGGGACTGCCGCCGATCCGGATATCGGCAATCGATCCGAGGTCGACATTGCCGTTCGTTCCGGCCACCCGCATGTTCTTGATGTCATCGAGCTTCGTGCGTGTCTCAGGGCTGAAGCGGACGACGATGGGAACCTGGCGCTGCGGCAGGTTGAGCTTCGGCAGATCGGCGGAATATTCCCCATTCGTCGCCACGCGCACGGCCTCGGCTATGGCACTTGAGGTCACCCCAAGTGCCGCGGCGCGCGCAAAATCGGGCGTGATCTGGATCTCCGGCGCCTGCCTCGCTGCGGTCGACGTCACCGCGCCGATACCCTGCAAGGTGCGCAACTGCTCTTCGAGCGCCGTGCTTGCGCTGTCCAGCGCGTTGGCATCGTCGCTGGCAAGGGTGATCTCCAACTTCGTACCGTTGCCGCCGCCGCCGACCGCGACACGCACGCCTGACAGAACCGAAAGAGCCTGCCGGATGTCGTTTTCGATTTCCGACTGTTTACGATCGCGCTCGCCGATGGGCGACAGCACGGCGACGATCGTCGCGGATCCGACGCTGCTCGTGGTGCTGGAGTCGGGGCCGCCGCCCTGGGATGCGGAACCGACCGCGGAAAAGACACGCGTCACGTCCTGGAGCTTGCCGACGATATCGGCGGCTTGCCTGGTCGCAGCATCCGTCTGCTCAATGGCGGCGCCGGGTTGCATCGTCAGCGTGATCTGGGCGCGCGCGTCGTCGGAAGCAGGCAGGAAGCCGGATTTCAGGAGTGGGATCGTTGCAAGCGAAAGCGCGACGACGACGGCGGTCACGGCCACCGTGATCTTCCTGTGGTTCATGGCGGCTTTTACGATTGCCAGATAGGCGCGCATGATGCGGCCATCCCGCTCCTCCGTCGGATGGGCCTTCATGAAATAGGCGGCCATCATCGGCGTCAGCAGCCGGGCGACGACGAGCGAGGCGAGGACCGCGACCGCGGCGGTGATGCCGAACTGGCGGAATATCAGTCCCGGTATGCCGCTCATGAAGGCCGTCGGCAGGAAGACGGCGACTAGCGTGAAGGTGGTTGCGATGACGGCGAGCCCGATCTCGTCGGCTGCCTCCAAGGCGGCGTCGATCGGCCGCTTGCCCATCTGCAGGTGGCGGGCGATGTTCTCGACTTCGACGATGGCGTCGTCGACGAGGATGCCGACCACGAGCGACAGCGCCAGCAAGGTGACGATATTCAGGCTGAAGCCGGCGAGGTACATGACGAGGAAGGTCGGGATGACCGACAGGGGCAGGGCCACGGCCGACAGGAGCGTCGCACGCCAGTCTCGCAGGAAGAGCCAGACGACGACGATCGCCAGAAACGCCCCTTCGTACAGCATCTCCATCGAGCCGTTGTAGTTGTCGATGATCGGCCCGAGTGTGCTGTAGGCTTCGTCGATCTCGACGTTGGAATGCTTGGCTGCGAACTGTTTGATCGCCTTGTCGACATCGGCCGCGACACCGCTGTCCGAAAACCCGTTCGAGCGCTTGATCTCGACGGCGACCACGGGTTTGCCGTCGAGATAGGCCATCGAGGAGCGTTCGGCGAAGCTGTCCGTGACGGACGCGACGTCGTCGAGGCGAACCTGCTGCCCGGTTGCCAGGGGAATTCTCAGTTCCTTCAGGGCATCGACGGATGCGACGGCGCCGAGCGTGCGTAATGTCTGACGGGTGCCGCCGATTTCTCCGAGGCCACCCGATGTATCCGCCTGAACCGACTTCAACTGGGCCGACACCGTCTGCGCCGTGACGCCGAAGGCGGCCATCGTCGTGGGATCGAGGTCGACGTGAACCTCTCGGTCGACGCCGCCGATGCGATTGACCTGCCCGACGCCCGGTACCGACAGGAGCGCTTTGGTCAGATCGTTGTCGATGAACCAGGAGAGCTCGGTTTCGTTGAGGGCGGCAGACCGGATGGCATAGGTGACCAGCGCCGAATTCTGCACGGTAACCTTGGTCACGCTTGGCGTTTGCATCTGCGCCGGCAGATCCGTCTTGGCGCTGTCCACGGCATTGCGGACCTCGTTCAGGGCGGTTTCGCTGTCCTTCTCCAGTTTGAAGGAGACGCTGATCGACACCGTGCCGTCGGTGATCGTCGTGGTGACATGGTCGAGATAGCTCAGCGAGGCAAGACTGTCCTCGATCGTGCGGGCGACCTCGGTTTCGAGCTGCGCCGGCGCGGCGCCGTCGAGCGTCGCGGTGACCTTGATGGTCGGGAGATCCATATCGGGGAAGTTTTGCACCGGCAGATGCTTGAAGGCCAGCAAGCCGCCGACGGCCAGCATCACAAAGAGCAGTATCGCCGGTACGGGATTGCGGATCGAAAATGCGGAAAAGTTCATCAGCCTTCTCCCGCAATCTTGACGAGATCGTTGTCCGACAGAAAGGCTCCGCCCGAGGTCACGACGCGCGCCGACGTGTCTAGCCCCGAGACGATCTCGACCTCGCCGCCGTTGCGGCGGCCGGTCTCCACCCGCACCCGTCTGACCCGCTTGTCCTCGCTTCTCGTGAAGACGTAGTTGATCCCGTCACGGAAGACGATCGCCGTCTCCGGAACCGTCAGCGCCGGCGTTGTCCTCAATTCGATGGTGCCGGTGACGTAAAGGCCGGTGCGCGGGTGAATGTCCTCGGGAAGCGCGACATAGACGATCGCCCGGCTGGTATTGGTGTCGACCGAAGGTCCGACGAGCCTCACCTTGCCCTGAATGCGTCCGTCCGGCCCATCGATATCGACGCTCAATCCTTCCGAGATGCGCGCGAGGTAACGGGCGGACACCTCGGCCTGCCATTCGACCCGCTGCTGGCGGACCAGCCGAAACAATTCGCTGCCGGAGGAGACGACCGAGCCGAGCTCGGCCGAGCGCGAGGTTATCAGCCCGTCATCGACGGCGGTGACGGTCGTCTGGCCGAGCTTGATCTTCTGGCTGTCGAGTGCTGCCTCCTCAGACGTAAGGCTTGCCGTCGCCGTCTGTTCGTCGGCGAGATATTCGACGATCTTCTCGTCCGAAAGCGCACCCGAAGGACGAAGCTGCCGAGCCCGGTCGGCATTGGCCTTCGCCTTTGTCAGGTTTGCCTGAGCGGTGACGACGGCTGCCTCCTGCTTGCGAAGGTCGGCCTGTACGCTGTCCTGCGACATCAGCGCGAGGACCTGCCCCTTCTTAACCACGGAGCCGACGTCGGCCAGGATTTCGGTGACGCGCAGACCGCTCGTCTCGGAAGCGATGATGGCTTCCTGCCAGGGTTTCAGCCAGCCGCTGGCGGGAACGGTTTCCGGCCAGTCCCGCTCAGCCGGCGTCACCAGCGAGACGGTCAGGGCGGGTGCGGCGGATTGATCCGCCATAACGCTGCGCAGGGGAAGCAGAAGTGCTGCCGCGGCAACAGCGGCGGCGAACAATCCGGATGGTTTTCTCAACGATGCACTCCTTATGGGGAAAGGCATAGGCGCCTTTTCCCGATCCGCGCCGCTGCGACGAAGGAACGCGGTTCATGCCGCTGCAACCCGCCGGTCTCGGCTCGTGTCGATGTCATGGCAGGATAAGTAACGGGGCGAACGTTAAGTGCGGTCAAGTTCGTGTTAAGTTAGGTAAAACCCGGTCACGCGACGGTGTTTGTGCTGTATGGCTTGCCGGGATCAATGACGGACGAAGTGAATGAACAAGGTTCTCCTCATCGACGATGATGCCGAGCTGACGACGCTTCTGCAGGAATATCTGGTCGAGGAAGGATATGACGTCGTAACGGATACGGACGGTCGCGCTGCCATTGCGGCGGCGGCCGGCAATACGGTCGATATCATCGTGCTCGACATCATGATGCCCCGGCTGAACGGGATCGAGGTTCTGCAGAGGATCAGGAAGCTCAGCCAGGTCCCAGTGCTGATGCTGACCGCAAGAGGCGATGACGTCGACAGGATATCGGGTCTCAATCTCGGCGCCGACGATTATGTGCCGAAGCCCTGCTCGCCGGGCGAGCTGGCGGCAAGGCTGCGCGCCATCCTTCGCCGGGCCGGTCAGCCGGCAACAGGCGCGTCGACCGACACGATCAGGGCTGGGCAGCTCGCGATCCATCCGGGCAGCAGGATCGCCGAATGGCGCGGCGAAACCCTGGAGCTCACCGGCACCGAGTTCAGCCTGCTCGAGGTGCTTGCGCGCTCAGCCGGCCAGCTCGTGTCGAAACAGGATATTTCCAAACGGGCTTTCGGAAAGCCGCTGACCCCGTTCGACCGCCGTATCGACGTCCATATCAGCAGCGTTCGCCAGAAGCTCGGACTGAGGGAGGACGGTCAATCCTGGATCCAGTCCGTCCGCGGTCAAGGCTATCAACTTCTCGTGGACTGACCATGCGCCGACTCTTCTGGAAATTCTTCGCGATGATTTGGCTGACGCTTGCGACGACTCTCACGGTCATCATCGTGATCGTCAACCTCTTTCAGATCCCGCCCCCTGGCCGTGATCGGGAATACCAGGAGCGAGCGATCATTCTGAAGCTGACGGCGAACGTGCTCGCAAGGGATGGAGAGGACGCCGCGGCGCGCTTCATCCGCACAAGTGAAGATACGGTGCCGCTAGGCCTGACGCTTTCGAAAACCATGGAGTCGCCTGCCTGCGGAGACGAGGGCACGGCAGAGACGAGGTCCATCCTGAAAGACGGAATTTGCTACCGGATTTCCGTGGCGCCAGAAGCGAACTTCCTTCTCAACGTTGTGGACAACCTGGCGCTGCTGGTGCCCTGGCTTTCGATCTTCGTTTCGAGCACGGTCGCTGCGGCCGCGCTCGCCGGATACCTCATTCGTCCCGTCGTGCATCTGCGCGATGGGTTAAGCGCGCTTGCCCATGGTCGCTTCTACTTCCGCATCGGTGACAAGATGGCCGGCCGAAAGGATGAAGTCACGGCGCTTGCGCATGACTTCGATTCCACCGCCGCGCGACTGCAGGAGCTGCAGAATGCACAGCAGAGGCTCTTTCACGACGTCTCTCATGAACTGCGCTCGCCGTTGTCCCGCCTGCAGGCCGCTGTCGGCGTGCTTCGGCAGAGCCCGGCCAAACTCGGCCTCATGCTGGATCGTATGGACCGGGAGGTCGAACGGCTCGACGCGCTGGTCGGCGAAGTTCTGACGCTTGCCAGGCTGACAGCCGGATCCGGCCTGCCGCTGAAAACGCAGACCGTGGATGTCATTGAACTCCTCAATGAAATTCTCGGCGACGCCGCATTCGAAGCCCAGGCGCGGGATGTCTCGATCACAAGGAGTGTCGACGGCGTCTTCCGCGCAGAGGTCGAAGGCGAGCTGATCTACCGGGCACTCGAAAATGTCGTGCGCAACGCCGTCAAATATACGGCCGAAAATACGCGCATATCCGTGTCTTGCGAGACGGCGGCCGAGCGCCTCAAAATCTGTGTCACCGATCAGGGGCCGGGTGTCAGGCGCGACGAACTCGAGCGCATCTTCCAGCCGTTCGCACGCGGGAAAGAGGCTGTGCCGCGCGGCGGATACGGCTTGGGGCTTGCCATCACCCGGCAGGCCATCGAGCGCCATGGCGGGCGTGTGCATGCGTCATTGCCCGACGGCGGAGGCCTGGCAATCACCCTGGAGCTTCCAAGGCGGCCGACGTCCCCTGGCTCGGCTAACCATCAAGCCTGATCCGGCTGTCGCGATTTTACCTAACTTTACAGTTTCTTAACCGCTGTTAACGCTGGCCTCGCTAAGCCTGAACCCACGATCCCGGTTCAGAAAGCTCGCCAGTGTATCCGTCGCTCTCCACAAGACTATCATCGCTCCGCTACGCCGCATTCGCCGTCACGCTGCTGCTTTCAGGCTGCGTCAGTGGACCGGATCATGTGCCCCCACAGATGCCGCTTCCGGCGAAATTCGACGAGGGCGGCACCAAAAGCAACGGCGATGTCGTGACGGCGCAGTGGTGGACGGCCTATCGCGACAGGCAGCTCGACGGCTTGGTGGCGCATGGCCTCGACGAGAACCTCGACGTGCTGCAGGCGCTCGAAAACATCAACTCGGCGTCCGCCAACGTCACGGTCGCCGGAGCCGGTGCTCTGCCGAGCTTGAGTGTCGACGCATGGCACACCGTATCCGGCGAGAAGGGCCGGCTGCGCACGACGATCGGCGCAGCGAACACGACGGGAGGCGATGTCAGCCTTTCCTGGCTGCTCGACCTCTTCGGCCAGTACCGTCGCTCTAAAGAGAGCGCCATCGCCTCGCTCGGTGCAGCCTATGCGACGGCCGACAATGCAAAACTCACCTTCCTGAAAGACCTGGTCGAGAGCTATGTCGACGCGCGCTACTATCAGCAGCGTATCGCGCTTTCACAGGCGAATTTGAAATCCCGTCAGCAGACCTTTGAACTCACGCAGCTGCAGCTCAAGGCAGGTGCGGCCTCCCGCCTCGACGTCGTTCAGGCTGAGGGCCTGGTACAGTCGACAAAATCGGAAATTCCCGGGCTCGAACAGAGCTTCACAGAGTCGGCCCATCACATTGCCACGCTGCTGGGGATGCCGGCCTCCTCGCTGACGGACGAGCTGCAGAAGAGCGTGGGTCAGCCGGTCTTCCGCGGCGACATTCGCGCCGGCATTCCGGTCGATCTCATCCGCAACCGTCCCGATATACGCAAGGCCGAACGCGAGCTGGCGGCGGCCGTCGCCGATATCGGCGCTGCCGAAGCCCAGCTCTACCCGTCGATCTCGCTCTCCGGTTCGCTCTCGCCGAGCTGGGTCAAATCATCGGGCGCCAGCGGCGCAAGCCTGACCAGCTGGTCCTTCGGCCCGACGCTCAACCTGCCGATCTTCGACGGCGGCACATTGCGGGCCAATGTCGATATCGAGAAATCCGATGCCAAGACCCAATATCTCGCCTGGAAGGCGGCGGTGCTGAACGGGGTCGAAGAGGTCGAAAACGCACTGTCGGCGGTTCGCCGCGACACGCAGACGCTGCAACCGTTGCGCAGGCAGGTGCAGACGGCGCAGGAATCGCTGGCGCTTTCGACCGCGAGCTACAAGGACGGCGCCTCGTCGCTGCTCGATGTCCTCGACGCGCAGCGGTCGGTCTCCGATGCCGAGGAAAGTCTTGCGGCCACCGTGCAGCAGGTCGCCAAGGATTATGTCGATCTCTACGTCGCCGTCGGCGCCGGTTACCTCAAACAAGAGCAAACCGCATCCGGGCGAACGGCAAAGTCGGGCTGAAAGCGGCGGTCCGCGGAGCCCC
Source organism: Rhizobium sp. NZLR1 (assembly GCF_017357385.1). Classification (NCBI taxonomy): domain Bacteria; kingdom Pseudomonadati; phylum Pseudomonadota; class Alphaproteobacteria; order Hyphomicrobiales; family Rhizobiaceae; genus Rhizobium; species Rhizobium sp. NZLR1. The sequence continues at coordinate 135,088 of NZ_CP071633.1, forward strand.
GACTGTAAGTTTTACCCAAGTTTACACTCCCTTTACGGCCGTTAACGCTGACGTCTCTACAAGGTGAACCCACGATCCCGGTTCAAAAGATTCGCCAATGACTTTTCGCCTTCGACTATCCGAAATGCCCGCGCAGGCGGCGGCCTGTGCCGTCGTCTTCGCCTTGCTCCCCTCCTGCGCGAGCGTGCCCCTGCAGCAAGGCACCTCGCTTGGTTCCTATGCGGGAATGGCAGTGTCGGGCGGCTCGCTGACCAAGGCAAAATTGCGGGTGAATTCGCCAGCGGTGCTTGCCGCGCAAACCGTGCGCATCGTTCCGACGACGGTGGAGAATGCCGGCGGCGGTTCCTTTGATGCCAAGGACCTGGCACTCCTGACCAACGCCGTCGACCGGGCGCTGTGCATGGGCCTCAGCGATCGCTTCAATGTCGTGGGTCAAAACCAGCCGGCAGATCTCGTCGTCCATGCGACCGTCACCGACATCGTCGCGACGAACCGCGCGGTTGCCGCGACCTCCACCGTCGCGACGCTCGGCGCTTCGGTGGCATTCGTTCCGCTCCCGAGGATCCCGATCGGTCTCGGCGGCTTGTCGGCGGAAGCCGAAGTGGTCGGCCAGGACGGTTCGCAGCAGGCAGCGATGATCTGGTCGCGCGGCGCGAACATGCTGACGACGAAGGCACGGATATCCTCGGTCGGGGATGCCTATTCCCTGTCATCCGCATTCGGCGCCGATTTCAGCCGCATGCTGGTCAAGGGTCAGGATCCGTTCAAGACAACGTCGTCCGTCCGGCTGATGCAAAAGATCAGGGCGTCATTCGGCAGCGATCCGAAAGACGCCGCCTGCAGGGCGTTCGGACCCGCGCCCGGTATCAAGGGAGCGGTCGCCGGCCAACTCGGTCTGCCGCCGGGCTGGAGCGACAAGGGCGCGGCGGCCTCTCGATAGCAGCCAGCCGGCAGTCGTCAATCACACGGCGCGCGGCGGCTGCGACACTTCGGAAACCAGCAGAAGGACATCGACATGAAGACATATCTACGGCTTGCAGGGGCAGTGATCGCAGCTCTTGCGGCGAGCCCGGCACTCTCCGCGCAGGAACAGTTCCTGCCGTCTGAGAGGGCGGCCCAAATCCTCGCCGATGGAGCGCCCTGGTCGGCGCTTGCGCCGGATGGCAAGACTCTCAAATTCACCCTGAACAAAGACGGCACCGGAAGCATTCGCGGCCCGTTGCCATTTACGCTCTCCGTCACCTGGACGGTCAAGGACGACGCGATGTGCATATCCGGCAAGATGGGCACGCGATGCCTTCGGTTCCGCTCGGTTCCCGGCGGGCTTCAGGGGTGGGACGGTGACAAACCGGACTTGAAGTTCAGCCGTTGACGGCAGGGTGTGCCTTCAACGGCACGGTAACGAAGCTCAGCAAACAAGGATTACGCCTTCGAACGGCGTGGGTATGAGGACACTGATGAAATATTTACGGACGTCCGCCACGGTCTTGCTGCTTCTGGCAGTGCAATCGGCTGCCCTGGCACAGGTTCCGCCGCCCATTCCATTGATTTTGGGTCCTCCTGGGCCGCCGCCTTTTATCATGCCGCCACCCGCTCCGCCGGCTCCCCCGCCATCGCAGGAATATTCGATCCGATATGACGGAAGACATTATGACTGGTGCGCGCGCCGGTATCGGTCGTATTCGGCCTATGACAATAGTTTTCAACCCTATGGGGGGCCGCGCAGACAATGCTACTCCCCCTACAATTGAGCTGGTACGGGTTCTCGCTCCATTGCAGCGGTAGCCCTATCGCCCTGATATCTCCAGAATGCGGAGCGCGAGCTTGTGATGCGGCAAATCCAGCATGCGCCCGTCAAGCTGAATCACGCCGGCGCCGGGCCTGGCAGCAAAGGCGGCGGTGACTTTCTCGGCCCAGGCGATCTCTGACGCATCCGGTGTGAAGGCCTGATTGATTGTTTCCACCTGGGTGGGATGGATGGCCATCATGCCGGAAAAACCGTCGCGCCGGGCGCGGCCGACATAGGCTCTGAGACCGCTGAGATCGCGGAAATCGGGATAGACGGTGTCGATCGCCGGAACGGCGGCGGCATGGGCTGCGAACAGCGTCAGCGACCGGGCAAGCTCGTAAGGCGGCGTATAACGGCCATCCGTTCGCCGCGCGGTCGCGGCACCCGTCGCCGCCGACAGATCCTCGGCGCCCCAGGTCAGGCCGCAGAGGCTGGTCGCGACCTCCCGGTAGCTGCCGATCTCGAAGATCGCGGCGGGTGTTTCGGTCGCGATCGGCAGAATAGGGATGGCAGATGCGAGAGAGCTTGCGAGCTTCCGCACGGAAGCGGCGCCCTCGGCCTTCGGCAGCATGATCGCGAAAGGATGAAGGCCGGTCAAAGCGGCAAGGTCGTCCTCAAACGCCGGCGAGGTCAGGGGATTGATGCGGACCAGCAGATTGGTGTCGCCGGCATGGTGCAGGGTGAAGGCGTGCACGCTGTCGCGCGCTTTCGGCTTGTTTGCAGGCGCGACCGAATCCTCCAGATCGAGAATGACGGCATCGGCACCGGAGGCGAGCGCCTTCTCGAAACGCTCCGGCCGGTCGCCGGGCACGAAGATCAGCGAGCGCAGCCTCATGACGGCTTCACCTTCAGCATCACTGTCCGCAGGCACTGGCAGACGATCTCATCGCGCTGGTTAAGCGTGATGTGCCGGAAGGTGACGATGCCGGCATCGGGGCGGGAATTCGAGCGCCGCAGCTCCATCACCTCGGTTTCCACCCGCAGCGTATCGCCGATGAAGACCGGCTTCGGCATCGTCACCTTGTCATAGCCGAGATTGGCGACGAGCGAGCCGAGCGTGGTGTCGCCGACCGAAAGGCCGACGGTGAGTGCGAAGGTGAAGGTGCCGTTGACGACGATCCGGCCGAACTCGGTGCCGGCGGCATAGTCGGCATCGAGATGCAGCGGCTGCGGATTGTGGGAGAGCGTCGAAAACAGCAGGTTGTCGGTCTCGGTGACCGTGCGGCGGATCTCGTGGACGATGCGGTCGCCGACCGTCCATTCGTCGAAATAGCGGCCGGCCATCAGTCCTGCTCCTTGATAACGGTAACGACCAGCTGGTTTTCCGAGACCCGGGCGCCGGTGGAAACCTGCAATTTTCCGACGATTCCATCGAAGGGCGCGCGCAGCGAATGTTCCATCTTCATCGCTTCGACCGTCAGCAGACGGTCCCCCTTGGCGACATGATCGCCCTCGGCGACATCCACCGAAATGACGAGGCCGGGCATCGGCGAAAGGATGGCGCCGTCGCCCACGCCGTGATTTGCCTCGATTTCGCTCGCCAGCGGCAAGCCGATCGACCAGGCATTGCCCGCATCGAAAAGCACCGTCGCCTCGCCCATCTCGACGGCATTTGCTTCGAGGTCGGGGCGCGCACGCCCCCAATGGAGGTGACCGTCGATGCGCACGCGCACGCGGCTGTCGCTCGTCGCAGCGATACGAAAGCCGGTAAGCGCGGACCAGGGATCGCCATCCATGCCCTTCGAAAGTGCCGTGGCTGCCCTGTCGACGACAGTTTCATCCGGCTCGCTCGCCGCAAGGCTTTCGCCGTGACGGTCGAGGAAGCCGGTATCGATCCGTGCGGCGCGAAAATCCGGATCAGTGGTGATGCGGGCAAGCAGGCCGGCATTGGATCTGACCGGCCAGACCTCGATCTCCGCGCAGGCGGCTGCGAGCGTCGAAAGCGCTGCCTCGCGGTTCGGCCCATGCGCAATGATCTTGGCAATCATCGGATCGTAGAAGGCGGTGATCTCATCGCCCTGTTCGACGCCGCTGTCGACGCGAACGGACTTCGGCAGGCGCAGATGTTCGAGCCGGCCGGTGGAAGGCAGGTAGCCGGCGGCGGGATTTTCGGCATAGAGCCGGGCTTCGAAGGCCCAGCCGTTGACGGCGATCTCATCCTGGCTTTTCGGCAATGGCTCGCCGCCTGCGACCTTCAACTGCCAGAGCACCAGATCCTCGCCTGTTATCGCCTCGGTGACGGGGTGTTCCACCTGCAGGCGGGTGTTCATCTCCATGAACCAGATACGGTCGGGATGCAGGCCGGCGGAGGCATCGGCGATGAATTCGATGGTGCCGGCGCCGACATAATTTACTGCCCTTGCAGCCTTTACCGCCGCATCGCAGATCGCCGCCCGGGTGGCGGCATCGAGCCCGGGGGCAGGGGCCTCCTCGATGACCTTCTGATGCCGGCGCTGCAGCGAGCAGTCGCGTTCGAAGAGATGCACGCAATTGCCGAGCTTGTCGGCAAAGACCTGCACCTCGATATGACGCGGATTGGCGATATAGCGCTCGATCAGCACGCGGTCGTCGCCGAAAGAGGCCGCTGCCTCGCGGCGGCAGGAGGCGAGACGTTCGGCGAAATCCTGCGGGCGGTCGACGCGGCGCATGCCCTTGCCGCCGCCGCCGGCCACCGCCTTGATCAGCACGGGATAACCGATCGTTTCCGTTTCGGCCGCCAGTCTTTCGTCGCTCTGGTCCGCTCCCATATAACCGGGCGTTACGGGCACGCCGGCCGCCTGCATCAATTCCTTCGCGGCGTCCTTGAGCCCCATCGCACGGATTGCATCAGGGGGCGCACCGACCCAGAGGATGCCGGCCTTCTCCACCGCTTCGGCAAAGTCGGCATTTTCCGAGAGGAAACCGTAGCCGGGGTGGATCGCCGCGGCGCCGGTTTTTTTCGCGGCATCCAGGATGCGTTCCTGCGAGAGATAGCTTTCGCGGGCCGGCGAGGGGCCGATGGCGATCGCCTCGTCCGCTTCGCTCACGAAGGGCAGGCCGGCATCGGCTTCGGAATAGACGGCGATCGTGCGGATGCCGAGCGGCTTTGCCGTGCGGATGATGCGGCGGGCGATTTCGCCCCTGTTGGCAATGAGAAGGCTTTCCATCATTCCGCACCTCACATCCTGAACAGGCCGAAACGCGGCCCTTTCGGGATCGGCGCGTTCAGGCAGGCGGAAAAGGCAAGGCCCAGCACATCCCGCGTTTGGCGTGGATCGATGATGCCGTCGTCCCAGAGGCGGGCGGTGGCATAATAGGGATTGCCCTCCGCCTCGTAGCCGGCGCGGATCGGCGCCTTGAAGGCTTCCTCTTCTTCGACATGCCAAGTCGCACCGCGCGCCTCCATGGAGTCCCGGCGGATGGTGGCGAGCACAGAGGCCGCCTGTTCGCCGCCCATGACGCTGATGCGGCTGTTCGGCCAGGTAAAGAGGAAACGCGGGCGATAGGCGCGGCCGCACATGCCGTAATTGCCGGCGCCGAAGCTGCCGCCGATGATGACGGTCACTTTCGGCACGGTCGCGGTTGCGACCGCGGTGACCAGCTTTGCCCCATCCTTGGCAATGCCGCCGGCCTCATAGCGGCCGCCGACCATGAAGCCGGAGATATTCTGCAGGAAGAGCAGCGGCACCCGGCGCTGGCAGGCGAGCTCGATGAAATGCGCGCCCTTCAGCGCGCTTTCGGAAAACAGCACGCCGTTATTGGCGATGATCGCCACAGGCATGCCCCAGATGCGGGCGAAGCCGCAGATAAGCGTCGTGCCGTAGAGCGGCTTGAACTCGTGCAGTTCCGAGCCGTCGACAATCCGGCCGATGACCTCGCGCACGTCATAGGGCGAGCGCACGTCATCCGGGATGAGACCGCAGAGGTCCTCGGGATCGAGTTTTGGAGGCTGCGGCTGCTTGAGGTCGATATCGACCGCTTTCACACTGTTGAGGGTGCCGGCGATGTCGCGGACGAGCAGCAGCGCATGTTCATCGTTCTCGGCGACATGATCAACGACGCCGGAGCGGCGGCCATGGGTCTCGGCGCCGCCGAGCTCTTCGGCCGAGATGATCTCGCCGGTCGCGGCTTTGACCAGCGGCGGACCGGCAAGGAAGATCGTGCCTTGGTTGCGCACGATGACCGTTTCGTCGGACATGGCGGGCACATAGGCGCCGCCGGCGGTGCAGCTTCCCATGACGCAGGCGATCTGCGGAATGCCTTCGGCCGACATCTGGGCCTGATTGTAGAAGATCGCGCCGAAATGATCGCGGTCGGGAAAGACCTCGGCTTGATGCGGAAGATTGGCGCCGCCGCTATCGACCAGATAGAGACAGGGCAGCCGGTTCTGCAGGGCGATCTCCTGCGCCCGCAGATGTTTCTTCACCGTCACGGGGTAATAGGCGCCGCCCTTCACCGTCGCATCGTTGGCGACGATCATCACCTCGCGGCCGGAAACGCGGCCGATGCCTGCTATGATGCCGGCGCCCGGCGCCTCGTCGCCATACATGCCGTTGGCCGCCAGCGTGCCGATCTCCAGGAAAGGGCTGCCGGCATCGAGCAAAAGCTGGATGCGATTGCGCGGCAATAGCTTACCCTTGCCGGTATGGCGCTCGCGCGCCGTTTGCGAACCGCCCTCGCGGGCTTTGGCCGAGCGCTCGTGGAGATCGTCGATCAACGCTCTGTTCTTGATGGCATTGGCTTTGAAGCTCTCGCTGTCGCGGTCGATCGCGGTCGAAATCACCGTCATGATGCGATGAGCTCCCGGCCGATCAGGTAGCGGCGAATCTCGTTGGTGCCGGCGCCGATATCGTAGAGCTTTGCATCGCGCAGGAAACGTTCGACCGGCCATTCCTTGGTATATCCGGCGCCGCCGAGCGCCTGGATCGCCTCCAGCGAAACCTTCACGGCATTCTCGCTGGCAAAGAGGATCGCGGCGGCGGCATCGGTGCGTGTCGCCCGGCCGGCGTCGCAGGCGCGGGCGACGGAGTAGACATAGGCGCGCGCCGAATTCAGCGCGACATACATATCGGCGATCTTTGCCTGCATCAGCTGGAAATCGCCGATCGGTTTGCCGAACTGCTTGCGATCGCGCACATAGGGCAGCACGACATCAAGGCAGGCCTGCATGATGCCGAGCGGGCCGCCGGCAAGCACGGCGCGTTCGTAATCGAGGCCGGACATCAGGATCTTCACGCCTTCCCCCTCCCGCCCCATCAGCGCCTCGGCCGGCACCTCGCAATCCTGAAAGACCAGCTCGGCCGTGTCGCTGCCGCGCATGCCGAGCTTGGAGAGCTTTTTCGAGACGCTGAAGCCAGGCAGGCCTTTTTCGATGATGAAGGCGGAAATGCCTTTCGGGCCGGCGGCCGGATCGGTCTTGGCATAGACGACAAGCACGTCGGCATGCGGCGCATTGGTGATCCAGAACTTGGTGCCGCTCAGGATGTAGCGGTCGCCCTTTTGGTCGGCCCGCAGCCGCATGGAGACGACATCGGAACCGGCGCCGGCCTCGGACATGGCAAGCGCGCCGACATGTTCGCCGGAGATCAGCTTCGGCAGATGGCGGCGTTTCTGCTCCGTCGAGGCCCAGCGGCGGATCTGATTGACGCAGAGATTGGAATGGGCGCCGTAACTCAAGCCGATGGAAGCGGAGGCGCGGGAAACCTCCTCCATGGCGACGACATGCTCGAGGTAACCGAGACCGGCCCCGCCGAATTCTTCCTCGACGGTGATCCCATGCAGGCCGAGCGCCCCCATCCGAGGCCAGAGCTGGCGCGGAAACGTATTGTTTTCGTCGATCTCCGCGGCCATCGGAGCAATATGATCGGCGGCAAACCGCGCCGTCGTTTCACGGATCGCGTCCGCGGTGTCGCCGAGCGAAAAATCAAACATGGCAGTCCTCCCGCTGAAATATGTAGCGCGGGTTGCGGAAGGTTCAAAGTGTCTCTGATTTGGATGCGGGTGACGGCCTCCGTATCGAAGTTGTGCCGTTTTCTTGAAAATATGGGAAATATGGAATATATGGAAACAAAGCCGGAGATTATCATGCGACAGTTCACGACAGGGGATCTCAACAAGCAGGTCGGCGACGTCACCGATGCTGCAAGCCGGGAGCCGATCGTTCTCACTCGACATAACAAGCCGCGTTTCGTGCTGATGAGCTATGAACATTACGAGCGCATGCGCAGCGGCAAGGACCCACGTCGTGCTCATCACCTCTCGGAGATGCCGGACGAACATGCCGAGTTATTCGGCGAGGCGATCGAGCGGCTGGCGAAGGGTGACGGTTACGACGATGAGCCATGAGTTTCGCCCCGGGGAAGTGATATACTATCCCTATCTCTGGGCATGGCAGCAGCAGCGGGGCGAGACCGAAGGGCGTAAACAACGACCAGTTTGTGTCGTTGTCGCAATCCGCAGCGCAGGCGATGGAAATACGCATCTTGTGCTTCTGGCAATCACAACGCAGCCGCCGCAGGCGGAGCGGATCGCCCTGGAAATTCCCGATATCGAATGCCGGCGTGCCGGCATTGGTGATCTCAAACAGAGTTGGATCGTCGTAGACGAATATAACTATGATATCGTCGAACACTCCTGGTACATCGAGCCGCATCAAGAGATTCTTGGTCGCTTCAGCAAATCCTTCGTGATGAAGATTGGCGCGACGTTCGCGAAAGCGCGAACCCAGTCGGGTCGCGTCAAGCGGTTCGACTGACTTAGCTTCGATTTTCCGCTTCTTCCCGCCGGAAAGCCTCGGGGCTCTTGCCCATCCATTTCCGGAAAGCCCGGAAGAAGGCGCTGGGTTCGGAATAACCAAGCTGCACGGCAATCTCACCGATGGTGTTCGATGTGCTCAGCAGAAGGTCGACGGCGAGGTCGCGGCGGATGTCGTCCTTGATGGCGGCATAGCTTTGCCCCTCATCGTGCAGGCGGTGGCGAAGCGTGGAGGGCGGCATGCGCATATCGGCGGCAAGCTTGGCGAAGCTCGACCAGGCATTGGGCGTTGCCAGGTTCAAGCGCCGGCGGACGGCGGCGGCGATGCCGGCATCGTAACGATAACGCACCAGAATATTGGCGGGCGCGCCGCGCAGGAACTGTTTCAGCGCCTGCTCGCTGCGTGAAATCGGCAGGTCGAGCAGGGCGCTGTCGAAGCCGAGCCGGCTGATGGCTTGAGAAAACCGCACCGGTGCTCCGAAGAAGAGCTGGTAGTCGGCGCCTTGGCGGGGCTCGGCGCAGCGGAAATCGACAAGGCGGATCGGGATGCGCCGGCCGACCAGCCAGCAAATGATGCCGTGCAGGATGATCCAGTAGGTGCGGTAGGCGAAGGCCGAACGCGGCGCGCCGGCATCGCTGAGCTCGACCTCAGCCATGCCGTCGCGGACGACGAGCCGTCCCCGGGGATCGTCGAGCACGACATCGAGGAAGCGCAGCGCCCGGCGGAGCGCGTGACCGAGTGTCGGCGCATGCAGCACGCAATGGCAAAGCAGGGTGAAGCTGCCGCTGCGCATCGGGCGAGCGCCCATGCCGAAGAATTCGTCGTCGAGCTCGGCGGCGATCGCCAGCCAGAGCGCGCCATAGGTCTCCGCCGAAACCGGCTGGTCGATGCCAGGCGGCAGGCTGACGCGGGCAAGGATCGGCGCCGTCGGCTTGCCCAACCGCCGCAGGCTGTCGAGCGCTTCCTCCACGAAACCCGGCGCGATCATGCGTCGCTCGATCTCGGCCATATCAATCCCCACTATGGCAAAACTGGCCGAGATAATGGAGCAGTTCTGTCATCGCTTGCAATAGGTGGAGCGAATAGAATCGCGGCTGCCGGTTGTGCCTGGAGGACGGCGCGGCGGCGGGAGGAATAGGTTCATGCTAATCGCAGGTGCAGGTTTCATCGTGACCGGCGGCGGCTCGGGGCTCGGCGCGGCAACGGTGCGCGCGCTGGTCGAGGCGGGCGGGCGCGTGACGATTGCCGATCTCAATCCGCAGGCGGGCGAGGAAATTACCCGCGAGTTCGGGCGCGATGTCCGCTTCGTCGAGGCGGATGTGACCGATGGCGAGGCGGGAAAAGCAGTGGTTGCCGCGGCGGTCGAGGCCTTCGGCGGCCTGCGCGGCCTGGTGAATTGCGCCGGCGTGGCACCGGCCGAAAAGGTGATCGGCCGCGACGGGCCCCACCGGCTGGAGAGTTTTGCCCGCACCATCGGCATCAATCTCATCGGCACCTTCAACATGATCCGGCTTGCCGCTGCTGCGATCCAGAATGCGGAGCCGGATGCGGAAAGCGAACGCGGCGTCATCGTCAATACGGCCTCGGTTGCCGCCTTTGACGGGCAGATCGGCCAGGCGGCCTATGCCGCCTCCAAGGGCGGCGTGGCGGCGATGACCTTGCCGGTCGCCCGCGAGCTTGCCCGTTACGGCATTCGCGTCGTTTCGATCGCGCCCGGGATTTTCGAGACGCCGATGATGGCTGATATGCCGGCCGAGGTTCAGGCCGCACTCGGCAAGAGCGTGCCCTTTCCGCCGCGGCTCGGCCGGCCGGCGGAATTTGCCGGGCTGGTGCGCCATGTCTTTGAAAACAACATGCTGAACGGCGAGGTCATCCGCCTCGACGGCGCATTGCGAATGGGTGCGCGGTGAGCGGCGCCCGAGGAGGAAAGATGGCATTGCAGGACCCCATCGTCATCGTCGGGGCGGCGCGCACCCCGATCGGCAGCTTTCAGGGAGAGCTGAAGGAGGCGACAGCACCCGAACTCGGAGCAGTGGCGATCCTCGCAGCGCTTGAGCGCAGCCGCGTCGAGGCCGAGGCGATCGAGGAGGTCATCTTCGGCTGCGTGCTGTCGGCCGGGCAGGGGCAGGCGCCCGCCCGCCAGGCGGCCGTCCATGCCGGCCTGCCGTTTGCGACAGCGGCCAGCACCGTCAACAAGATGTGCGGTTCGGGCATGAAGGCGGTGATGATGGCGCATGACCTGATCGCCGCCGGCAGTGCTTCGGTGGCGGTCGCAGGCGGCATGGAAAGCATGACGAATGCGCCCTATCTCCTTGACAGGGCCCGTGCCGGCTACAGGCTTGGCCATGGGCGGGTCGTGGATCACATGTTCCTCGACGGGCTGGAGGATGCTTATGACAAGGGGCGCTTGATGGGCAGCTTCGCGGAGGATTGCGCCGAGGCCTATCAGTTTACGCGCGAGGCGCAGGACAACTACGCCATCGCCTCTCTGACGCGGGCGCAGAAGGCGATTGCGGAGCGCTGTTTCGAAAGCGAGATCGTGGCGGTCACGGTGAAATCGGGCAAAGCCGAGCAGGTGGCGAGCCGCGACGAACAGCCCGGCAAGGCCAGGCTCGACAAGATCCCGACGCTGAAGCCCGCCTTTCGCGAAGGTGGCACGGTGACCGCCGCCAATTCCAGCTCGATCTCCGATGGCGCCGCGGCCCTCGTGTTGATGCGCCGCTCCGAGGCGGAGCATCGCGGCCTCCAACCGCTCGCCACCATTCTCGGCCATGCCACGCATTCGCAGGCGCCCAATCTATTCGCCACTGCGCCGATCGGCGCGCTGCAGAAACTGTCCGACCGCACCGGCGTGGCGCTCTCGGACGTCGATCTCTTCGAAATCAACGAGGCTTTCGCCGTCGTCGCGATGGCGGCGATGCGCGATCTCGACCTGCCGCATGAAAAAGTGAATGTGCATGGAGGCGCCTGCGCCCTCGGTCATCCGATCGGCGCGTCGGGAGCCCGGATTCTGGTGACGCTGCTTTCGGCATTGGAGCGCTACGACCTGAAGCGCGGCATGGCCGCGCTCTGCATCGGCGGCGGCGAGGCGACGGCCGTCGCCATCGAGCGGCACGAGGCGAGAGGTTGAACAGATGATTCTTTCCGATCTTCAGCAGCAGATCTCAGATCTCGCCCGCGATTTTGCCCGCGACCGGCTGGCGCCGGGGGCGGCCAAGCGTGACCGGGAGCATCTCTTCCCGCGCGAGGAACTGAAGGAGATGGGTGAGCTCGGGCTGCTCGGCATGCTGGTGCCGGAGGCCTATGGCGGCTCGGATACCGGTGTCGTCGCCTATGCCGCAGCACTGGAGGAGATTGCCGCGGGCGACGGACCCTGCTCGACGATCATGAGCGTGCATAGCTCCGTCGGCTGCGTGCCGATCCTGAAATTCGGCACCGAGGCGCAGCGGCAGCGCTTCCTGCCGAAACTTGCCAGCGGCGAATGGATCGGCGGCTTTGCGCTGACCGAGTCGCAAGCCGGTTCCGATGCCTCGAATCTCAAGACCCGGGCGCGGCGAGACGGCGACCATTACGTGATCGACGGCGCCAAGCAATTCATCACCTCGGGAAAGAACGGCAATGTCATCATCGTCTTCGCCGTCACCGATCCCGACGCCGGCAAGAAGGGCATTAGCGCCTTCATCGTGCCGACGGACACGCCGGGTTACGAGGTGATCCGCGTCGAGGAAAAGCTAGGCCTGCATTCCACCGATACCTGTCAGATCGCCTTCAACGCTATGCGCATTCCTGTTGACTTGAGGCTCGGTGCGGAAGGCGAAGGCTACCGCATCGCGCTCGCCAATCTCGAGGGCGGGCGGATCGGTATCGCAGCGCAGGCGGTCGGCATGGCCCGGGCGGCTTTCGAGGCGGCGCGCGATTACGCCAAGGAACGCACGGCCTTCGGTAAGCCGATTTTCGAGCACCAGGCCGTCGCCTTCCGCCTGGCCGATATGGCGGTCCGCATCGAGGCGGCGCGCCAGCTCGTCTTTCATGCCGCATCCCTCAGGGAGGCGGAACTGCCCTGCCTGTCGGAGGCCTCGATGGCGAAGCTCTTTGCCTCCGAGATGGCCGAGCGCGTCTGCTCCGACGCCATCCAGATCCATGGCGGTTATGGCTACATGGCCGATTATCCGGTCGAGCGCATCTACCGCGATGTGCGCATCTGCCAGATCTATGAGGGAACGAGCGACGTGCAGCGCATGGTGATCGCCCGCAATTTATAAGAACCATATACGGTACTGCTTCCGGGGAGGGACGCATGGCCGGCAAAGGGAGGAAAGAAAGAATATGGTGGATTCCGCTCGTTTGAGCCTGCACGTCCCCGAACCCGCCGTCCGCCCGGGTGGCCAGCCCGATTTTTCCAACGTCAAGATTGCCAAGGCCGGTTCGGTGCCGCGGCCGGAGGTGGATGTCGCATCCGAGGATATCCGCGATCTTGCCTATTCGATCATCCGCGTGCTGAACCGCGATGGCGAGGCGGTCGGTCCCTGGGCCGGGTCGCTCTCCGATGAGGAACTGCTGACCGGGCTTCGCAATATGATGAAGCTGCGTGCCTTCGACGCCCGCATGCTGATGGCGCAGCGCCAGGGCAAGACCTCCTTCTACATGCAGCATCTCGGCGAAGAGGCCGTCGGCTGCGCCTTCCGCAAGGCGCTGGAGAAGGGAGACATGAATTTCCCGACCTATCGCCAGGCGGGCCTCTTGATTGCCGACGACTACCCGATGGTCGAGATGATGAACCAGATCTACTCGAACGAGAGCGATCCCTTACGCGGCCGGCAACTGCCGATCATGTATTCCTCCAAGGAGCACGGCTTCTTCACCATCTCCGGCAATCTCGCCACCCAATATGTGCAGGCTGTGGGATGGGCGATGGCTTCGGCGATCAAGAACGACAGCCGCATTGCCGCGGCCTGGATCGGCGACGGCTCGACGGCGGAATCGGATTTCCATTCGGCGCTGGTCTTCGCCTCGACCTACAAGGCGCCCGTCATCCTCAACATCGTCAACAATCAGTGGGCGATTTCCACTTTTCAGGGCATCGCCCGCGGCGGCTCCGGCACCTTTGCCGCCCGTGGCCTTGGCTTCGGCATTCCGGCGCTGCGGGTCGACGGAAACGACTATCTCGCCGTCCATGCCGTCGCCCGCTGGGCGGCTGAGCGGGCGCGGCGCAATCTCGGCCCGACGCTGATCGAATATGTGACCTACCGCGTCGGCGCACATTCGACCTCCGACGATCCGAGCGCCTATCGGCCCAAGACGGAATCGGAGGTCTGGCCGCTCGGCGATCCTGTGCTGCGGCTGAAGAAACATCTGATCGTCAAGGGCGCATGGTCGGAGGAGCGGCATGTGCAGGCGGAAGCCGAAATCATGGACGAGGTGATAGAGGCGCAACGCCAGGCAGAGGCGCATGGCACGCTGCATGCCGGCGGCAGGCCTTCGGTGCGCGATATTTTCGAGGGCGTCTATGCCGAGATGCCGGCCCATATCCGCCGCCAGCGGCAGAAGGCGGGGTACTGACATGGCCAGGATGACGATGATCGAGGCGGTGCGCAGCGCCATGGATGTCTCGATGGCACGCGACGACAATGTCGTGGTTTTCGGCGAGGATGTCGGCTATTTCGGCGGCGTCTTTCGCTCGACACAGGGCCTGCAGGCGAAATACGGCAGGACACGCTGCTTCGATACGCCGATCAGCGAATCCGGCATCGTCGGCACGGCGATCGGCATGGCGGCCTATGGGCTGAAGCCCTGTGTCGAAATCCAGTTCGCCGACTACATGTATCCGGCCTATGACCAACTGACGCAGGAGGCGGCGCGCATCCGCTACCGCTCCAACGGCGATTTCACCTGCCCGATCGTCGTGCGCATGCCGACCGGCGGCGGCATCTTCGGCGGCCAGACGCACAGCCAGAGCCCGGAAGCGCTCTTTACCCATGTCTGCGGGCTGAAGGTGATCGTGCCGTCCAACCCCTATGACGCCAAAGGCCTGTTGATCGCGGCGATCGAGGATCCCGATCCCGTCATGTTTCTGGAACCGAAGCGGCTTTATAACGGCCCCTTCGACGGCCATCACGAGCGGCCGGTGACGCCCTGGTCGAAACATGATCTCGGCGAGGTGCCGGAGGGCCATTACACCATCCCGATCGGCAAGGCCGAAGTGCGGCGCGCCGGCGCGGCGGTAACCGTGGTTGCCTATGGCACCATGGTGCATGTGGCGCTTGCAGCCGCCGAGGATGCCGGCATCGATGCCGAGGTGATCGATCTCAGAAGCCTGCTGCCGCTCGATCTCGATACGATCGTCAAATCGGTCGCCAAGACGGGACGCTGCGTCGTCGTGCATGAGGCGACGCTGACGTCGGGCTTCGGCGCCGAGGTCGCAGCGCTGGTGCAGGAACATTGCTTCTATCATCTCGAAGCGCCGGTCGTGCGTGTCGCCGGCTGGGATACGCCCTACCCGCACGCGCAGGAATGGGATTATTTCCCCGGTCCCGGCCGTGTCGGGCGGGCGCTTGCCGAAGTCATGGAGGCCTGAGCCATGGGCGAATTCATCATCAAGATGCCCGATGTTGGGGAAGGCGTTGCCGAGGCCGAGCTTGTCGAATGGCATGTGAAGGCAGGAGATCCCGTCCGCGAGGACATGGTGATCGCCGCCGTCATGACCGATAAGGCCACCGTCGAAATTCCTTCTCCCGTCAACGGCACGGTCATCTGGCTCGCCGGCGAGGTCGGAGACCGGATCGCGGTCAAGGCGCCGCTGGTGCGGATCGAGACGGCGGGCGATGTCGGCGACGCCGAGCCCGTGTCGATCTCACAGACGCCGCCTGCCGAAGCGACCAAGGTCGAGCTTGCAAAACCCGCTCCGGCGGTGCCGGCCTCTGCGCCAACGCCGGTTGAAAAGCCGCTTGCCGCGCCCTCCGTACGGCTGTTTGCCAGGGAAAAGGGGGTGGATCTCAGACAGGTGCAGGGAAGCGGACCGGCCGGTCGCATCCTGCGCGAGGATATCGAGCAATTCCTGACCCTGGGCGCCGCTCCGGCAACGGCAAGGAACGGTTCTGCCAGGAAGACGGCGACCGAGGAGATCAAGCTGACCGGCCTGCGCCGCCGCATCGCCGAAAAAATGGTGCTGTCCACCTCGCGCATCCCCCACATCACCTATGTGGAGGAAGTGGATATGACCGCGCTCGAGGAGTTGCGGGCCACCATGAACGGCGACCGCAGGCCGGATCATCCGAAGCTGACGGTTCTGCCCTTCCTGATGCGGGCGCTGGTCAAGGCCATTTCCGGGCAGCCCGACGTCAACGCCACCTTCGACGACGATGCCGGCATCATCACGCGTTACAGCGCCGTGCATATCGGCATCGCCACGCAGACGCCGGCCGGTCTGACCGTGCCGGTGGTGCGGCATGCGGAAGCGCGCGGCATCTGGGATTGCGCGGCGGAAATGAACCGGCTGGCGGAAGCGGCGCGATCGGGGACGGCGACCCGCGATGAGCTTTTGGGCTCGACCATCACCATCAGCTCGCTGGGCGCTCTCGGCGGCATCGTCTCGACGCCGGTGATCAATCATCCCGAAGTGGCGATCATCGGCGTCAACAAGATCGCCACACGGCCGGTCTGGGACGGCGCGCAGTTCGTACCGCGCAAGATGATGAACCTCTCCTCCAGCTTCGATCATCGCATTATCGACGGCTGGGATGCGGCAACCTTCGTGCAGCGCATCCGTACGCTGCTCGAATCGCCCGCGCTCATTTTCATCGAAGGCTGAGCCATGAAAGAAATCGTCTGCAAGCTCCTCGTCATCGGCGCCGGCCCTGGCGGTTATGTCTGCGCCATCCGCGCCGGCCAGCTCGGCGTCGATACGGTCATCGTCGAGGCCGGCAAGCCGGGCGGCACCTGCCTGACGGTCGGCTGCATTCCCTCCAAGGCGTTAATTCATGCGGCCGAGGAATTCGACGCGACGCAAAAGATGCTTGTCGGCAAGAACCCGATGGGCATCCGCGTCGAAGGCGCCTCGATCGATCTTTTGAGGACGATCGCCTGGAAGGACGGCATCGTCGGCCGGCTTACAGGCGGCGTCTCGGGGCTATTACAGAAGGCGCGGGTCAAGATCGTCCATGGCCGGGCCCACTTCCGCGACGGCAAGACGGTGGAGGTGGAGACGGAGACCGGCCAGCAGATCATCCGCGCCGAGACCGTGGTGATTGCCACCGGTTCCGATCCGGTGGAGCTTGCCAACCTGCCGTTCGACGGCCGCGTGATCTCCTCGACGGAGGCGCTGTCGCTGACGGAGCTGCCGAAAAAACTTGTCGTCGTCGGCGGCGGTTATATCGGGCTGGAGCTTGGCACGGCCTTTTCCAAGATGGGATCGGAGGTGACGGTGGTCGAGGCAACGCCACAGGTGCTGCCATTATATGATGCCGAGCTGGTGCGGCCCGTCATGCGCAAGCTGACCGAAAGCGGCGTCCGGGTGTTGACAGGTGCGAAGGCGATCGGCCTTGCCGATAATGGCGAGACATTGATCGTCGAAACATCCGATGGCCGGCGAGAGAGCCTGCCGGCGGACCGCATCCTCGTTACCGTCGGCCGCCGCCCGAGGACGGCAGGCTCCGGTCTCGAAGAGCTCGATCTCGATCGCGCCGGCCCTTATCTCAGGATCGACGATCGCTGCCGCACCTCCATGCGCGGCATCTATGCGATCGGCGACGTCACCGGCGAGCCGATGCTGGCCCATCGGGCGATGGCGCAAGGCGAGATGGTAGCCGAGATCATCGCCGGCAAGAAGCGGGCCTGGGACAAGCGCTGCATTCCCGCCATCTGCTTTACCGATCCGGAGATTGTCAGCGCCGGCCTCTCGCCGGCGGAGGCGCAGGCGCAGGGCTATCAAATCCGCACCGGCCAGTTTCCGTTCAGCGCCAACGGACGGGCGATGACCATGCTGTCGGAGGAGGGCTTCGTGCGCGTCGTCGCCCGCGCCGACACCAATCTCGTTCTCGGCCTGCAGGCGGTGGGAGCAGGGGTCTCCGAACTCTCGGCGGCCTTTGCGCTGGCGATCGAAATGGGTGCGCGCCTGGAAGATATTGCCGGCACCATCCACGCCCATCCGACCCGAAGTGAAGCAGTCATGGAGGCGGCGCTGAAAGCTTTGGAAAGCGCTTTGCACATCTGAGCCGAGCTGACCAAGACCACGGGGTGGCGGTGTTCCGCCGGACCTACCAGCTTCTCATCATCGATGAGCTGGGCTTCGTGCCGCTCTCCAAGACCGGTGCGCTCACCCACCACGTCAACATCCTCGAGATGAATGGCGACAGCTATCGTCTCGTGCAAAGTCGCGCCCGACGGAGCACCGCCAGAGCCGTTCGATCACTTCGGCTTAATGGCCATCAGATTGCCGAACTCCATCGGGAAGGGGAATAAAATCGTCGAAGTCTTCTCGCTGGCGATGACGTTCAAAGTGCTCAAGTAACGAAGTTGCATCGCCTCCGGCTGCCTGGCCAAAATTTCGGCCGCTTCTAGTAGCTTCGCTGCAGCTTGCTGTTCGCCCTCGGCATTAATGATCTTTGCGCGGCGTTCGCGTTCGGCTTCCGCTTGGCGAGCAATTGCACGAACCATCGACTCGTTGATATCCACATGTTTGATCTCGACAGTGGCTACTTTAATTCCCCAAGCATCCGTCTGAGTGTCAAGGATTTCCTGAATATCCGAGTTGAGCCTGTCACGTTCTGCCAGCATCTCATCGAGGTCGTGCTTGCCGAGCACGGAGCGCAACGTCGTCTGGGCAAGCTGGCTTGTTGCCATCATGAAATCCTCGACCTGGATGGTCGACTTCTCGGGGTCAATAACCCTGAAATAGATCACCGCGCTGACACGAACCGAGACATTGTCATGTGAGATGACGTCCTGGCTAGGGACATCGAGTACGCGCGTGCGCAAGTCGACCCGCATCATCTGCTGGACATAGGGGATGAGCAGAATCAAGCCGGGTCCCTTGACTCCGGTAAAGCGGCCAAGTGTGAACACGACGCCGCGTTCGTATTCCCTCAGGATTTTAACCGCGGATGCGAGGATGGCGACCAAAATGACGATGGCCACCAAATAGAAGGCAAGATCTGCAAACATATCCATGACTTCTCCTCCTGCTTGCTGAGTGCCGTTAAGTGTCCTTAGGACGGCTGGCGACCTCGAGCGCCAGCCCATTGCGGCCGGTCACGCTGACAGGGTCACCGGCAACAAGTGGTTCGGCGGAAACCGCCTTCCAGCGTTCGCCATGTGCGATGACATACCCCGTGAGCCCCATCCAGCTCTCAACTTTACCGGAAATGCCAATCATCTGCTCTGCACCGGTGGCAACCCGGCGCAAGCGCGAGGTGAACGCCAGGCGAGCAACGACAAGGCTAAAAGCAAGAGCAGCAAATGCAATTGCGCCCAGTAGGGCGCGCGACACTTCCAGGCCGGGTATATCGGTATCAAACAAAATGGTTGCTCCCAGGATCACGGCCAACCCGCCGCCAATGCCGAAAGCGCCGAAGCTTGGCGAATGCGCCTCAGCCACAGTCAATCCCACGCCGAGGAAAATAAGCCCAAGGCCGGCAAAACTCACCGGCAGCAATGCCAGGGCATAGAGACCAAGGAGGAGGCAGATGCCGCCGATCGTGCCAGGAAGCATTGTCCCAGGTGCGAGAAATTCGAAGATCAGGCCATAGATCCCGACCATCATCAGGATGATTGCGATGTTCGGATCGGTAATGACGGAAAGCAGGCGCGTGCGCCAGTCGGGCTCGAATTCCTGCACGACTAAACCGGAGGTATCGAGCCGGGCGTCCGTTTGACCGACCCGCACCACCTGCCCTTGTGCCTTTGCAAGGAGATCGTTGACATCAACTGCCGTGAAATCGATGGCATGTTCGCGCACTGCCGCAGTGGATGAAAGGCTCGCAGCTTCGCGCACGGCACGCTCTGCCCAGTCGGCGTTGCGATTGCGCAATTCCGCAAGCCCGCGAATGTAAGCGACTGCGTCGTTAACGGCTTTTGCTTCGCTGGCATTGCCCGGAGCTTCTGCCTGCTTGTCACTAGGTTCGCCCGGCTTCTTTTCGGGTTCCGCATCACCGCCGAAAGGCTTTACGCTGAGCGCGATTGGTGTCGCCGCACCTAGATTGGTCCCAGGCGCCATTGCCGCAATGTGGCTTGCGTAGAGAATATAGGTGCCGGCGCTGGCAGCCCGTGCCCCGCTCGGTGCGACGAAGCCCGCGACAGGCACTGGTGAGGCAAGGATCGCGCGAATGATTTCCCGCATGGAGGTGTCAAGACCACCTGGTGTGTCCATTTGCAGAATGACCAAGACCGCTCCACGTTCGCCAGCACGCTGAATGCCTCGTATCACGTAGTCAGCTATCGCAGGCCCAATGGCGCCGTTCACCTTGAGGACGACAGCAACGCGGCTGGACGCCGACGGTGCGACGAAGCCCAAGGCTGAGAACAGCAAAAACAACAAAGTGAAGATTGGCGGTTGCCATCGCCAACACCTTAATCCGCGCGTGACAATCTGCGGAACGTACATAATATTTAATATATGTCGGAAATTACAAAGAAAAAGAAGAGGTGTCTCAGGATTTCCGAACAAGCGAAGAACGCCAACCTCAAGGCTTCGCTTGCACGGTTAGTTTAACTGAATGGTACGTACAAAAGGCATTCACACAACGCTGCTACCCGCTATTCCGCGCAAGGATCGCCAGATACTCGGAGCACACCGTGTCGACCAGTCCAAGCAATGAGGCATTGCTCTCCAAGCCGGGCGAGAGCCTCCTCGCCGATCTCAAAATGCCTGGAATACCGCGCCTTAACATATGCCTCGTTCAGCGTGTTGAACCATACGCGCTCTCGATGCTGGTCGCGGGGAAAGGCATCGGCGAGATGTCAGTCCTGTTCCTCGGCGAGCTCGCGCCGTGTGGATCGTTGGCGTTTATCACTCTGGCGCATTCCGGCGGATACCGCGTTTGTCGCTTTTTTGCGACTATTTGCTCAAATTCTTGAGTTGTTAGCTTTTTTTTACGATGATTTCCGGTGAACGCATCCGAATTTTAGGCAAGAATGTCTGATGGGGGATCAAGTTGAATGTTGCAGATCAGAGCTGGGACTAAATGCATTGCGTTTTTGATAGCGACCGGAGCAATTTTAGCCGGTTGCCAGTCATCCAGCGTTGATGGTCTCGCTGCTTTTGGCGATAGTGCAAAGACCCTCGAGGATGATTCAGCCGTCGCCTTCTATAAGAACGACGAGTTGATAACCACCGGAAAACTGCAGTTTCAGGAAAAGAACTACGGAAAATCTTACGCCATCTACAAGCGAGCGGTTGACGTTTTTCCGGAAGATCCGGCCGCTTGGCTGGGCTTAGCAGCCTCGGCCGACATGGTTGCCCGCTTTGATACGTCCGACCGCGCCTACCAGCAACTCTCGCGAATGATCGGCAACACCCCGGTCTACTACAACAATATCGGATATTCTCACCTTTTACGCGGTGACTTGCGCGTTGCCAGAGGGTATTTCCTGAAAGCCTATGAGCTTGATCCCGGAAACGAAGTCACTGCCCGTAATCTCGAATTGATGAAGAATAGCGCGAATTTCGCTCAGCGGGGATAGGTTCCTTCAGCGATCGTCTGGGTCGAGATTAGCGCCCTTGCCGCATTGCGAGCATCGGGCCGCGCCCCTTGCCGCGTCCAGCGATTGCCTTGGAGATTTCGCTGAGGTCGTTGTTATCGTGCCTTCCGAAGTATGAGCTGGCCTTCCGGCGAGAGTGTTCGTTCGTAACGCGGCAGGTCACTGACAGCAATGCCCCCGGCTTCGATGGACGCAAGACTGCTATTTTGAGTTTCCGCTGGCAGGGCACCGCGCGATGGTGCGAAAAATTGTGCTGGTTCCTTGCCGGGCGCGCTCAGGACCAAAGCTGAACCCATGCGTGTACCGCTTGTGACGTTACCCATCCGTTCATTCATCGAAAGAATCGCCTTTTGGAGGCTATCCATCTCCTGGCGGATAACGGCGAGTTCGTCGGCCTTGGCATTGCTTGCGATATTGCCCGACTGCTTTTCCATTTGTCCTCTCAGGCCATCGATGGACCTTTTAAGCGCGGCCATGGTCTCGCGGCTCTCGCGAACATCCGCTGAGTTTTTGGCAGTATAGATGAGAACGCCAGCACTCATAGGCAAGAGCATTAGGACAAGACCGACGAGGAGCGGGCTTTTTGAGCCTCTCTGCTCAATTACTCGCATATTGCTTGGTCTCGCGCCGCCTACTTCGCCGTCGATATTCGGGATGCTGGTCATTCGTTTCACTCCCCGTAAGTCGTTAATTGGATAGATTCAGGACTCCGTGCTTAGCGCGAAGTCCGCAATCATCCAGACGTGAATACACCTTCCCACGCCCGTTCGAGCATATCGAGCGACGCGATTCTTTCTACACCGTTGAATTCGCAGTAGGAATCGACGAAATCCAAAAGATATTTCGGATGATAGCAAGACGCTAGTACATTGCCATTGTACTTGCGATCGTAGAACAGGTTCAGGTCCGGATCACAGACAACCAATCCACTGCCGCTGGCATACGATCTGAAAATTCTGATATATTCGTCGCGCGACGGAGTGTTCACAAAGATCTTATACTTGAGGCGCCGCAAGCCCGCTTCGTCGGAAAGGTCCCTCGGTGCGATATTCGTCGAAAATACGACCAGCTCGTCAAAGGGAACCCTGAACTTCTTGCCGGTATGCAGCGTCAGGAAGTCATATCCGCGCTCGAGCGGCACGATCCAGCGATTGATGAGCGCCTGCGGCGCCACTTGCTGGCGCCCGAAGTCGTCGATGATGAAAACGCCGCCGGACGCCTTCAAGTGTATGGGCGCTTCATAGACATTCGGTCCGTCGTTGAAGGTGAGATCGAGCTGATCGAGGGTTAATTCCCCGCCCGTCTTGATCACCGGACGGCGGCATTCGATCCATCGTTGATCCCCTTTCGGATAGGATTCTGCGTCAGACTCCGACAATGGGTGATGTACTGCCTCGTCATAGAAACTGATGACATGGCCGCCGACCTCGATGGCATAAGGCACCCATATTGTTTGGCGAAACAGCTGCGACGTCCGCTCGGCGATGCTTGTCTTTCCGTTTCCGGCGGGTCCGTAAAGCAGGATAGAGCGACCGGAGTTCAGGGCCGGCCCGAGTTTTTCGACCAAGGCGTCTGCGAGCACCAGCCCATCAAGGCTCTCGGTCAGCCGCTCCGGTGTCACGCGCTCGTGATGGATGGACTGCAAACCCACTTGTCGGCAGAACGCGTCCAGCGACACCGGCGCGGGCCCGATATACTGGCATTGACGCGAGGCCGCGTGGGCATATTCGAACCCCTTCATTGAAAGCGCATATCGAATATCGGATCTCACATCCTCACCAGCCAGGCCGCGAGCCTCGAGGTATGCAAGTTTCACGAGTTCCTTGATAAGGATGTTGACGATCACCTTCGGCAGTTTCATGCGCGCAGCCAGATGAGATGCCGTGATTGTATCCTGCTCGGCCGCACATTTTGACGCCAGCCGAAGCAGGAACGACGAATCCAGTCCGGCTTGTTCTATGCTTGCCGGTGCGATCGGCATTCGCGGGTCGAGGGAAATGATGGCATCGTTACGATTCTGTTCGAGCGAATACTGCATACGACCTCGCTTGGCTCAACCGCCGGGTTTCATGCTGACGAGAAGACTGACGACACGGATAACAATGGGAACGAGAACGATGACGAGGCTTACCGGAAAAAGGAACGCGCCGAGCGGCAGCAGCATCTTGACCGGCAGGGCGTTTGCCTTTTCCTCCGCGCGAACAATGCGGACGTCGCGCATTTCCTTGCTGTAGACCCGGAGCGTCTGCGTTACGCTCGTCCCGAGTTCCTCCGATTGGCGGAACAGAACGGAAAGGGACCGGGCCTCGTCAATCCTTAGGCGGGTGGCAAGGTTGGCGAGCGACTCGCGCAATCGCCGGCCGCCCCGCACTTCCAGCATCATGATCGAGAGATGCAGGCCGAAGTCCTGCTGCTTGCTAACGAATTCTCGGGCAACACGGTTCGCCGCCGCCTCGATGCTCATCCCCGCATCGAGGCAGACGATCAGCATATCCATAAAATCGGGAAAGAGGCGGCGGTACTCCCTCTCTTTGGCGGCGCCACGCCGGTCGATATAGATGTTGACGAGAATAAAGGTCGCACCCGCAGCAAACATGGCAATGATCAGGGTCGCGATATGCGACATGTCCGGCGCGACCCGGTTTGCGGCCCAGACCGCCGCGACGAGCACGCTGATACAGACGACCGCGCGAACCACCTGGAAGGTGGTTACGGCGCCGGCAGCGAAATACCCCGCTCGAATCAGCCGGTTCTGGGTGGAGTTCACATTGGTGTCACGTCGCGTAATTTCGAAATAGCGACGGATCAGGCGGTTTTCCGCCTCGCCGAGATCGGCAATCGTCGTATCGCCAAGGTGGACCTCCTCGCCGGCCGCCGCCGAGCTCTTCGACACCCGAACCGAGACCTCGCGCTGCCGAAAAAACAACTCCGATGCTGCTGCAGAGAAGATCAGCACTGCAAAGAAGACGATGAGGTAGATTCCATACTCACTCGACATGACCGCCTCAGTACTCGAAGTTGACCATCTTGTAGAGAATGACATTCCCGATGGCCATGACGGCCAGCAAAACGCTCACCACGGTGGTTCCGTGGCCGCTATCCCAGACAGGATCGAAGTAGGTCGGCGACAACGCCTTGATCATCGCGTAGAGCAGAAACGGATAGACCGACATGAAGATCGCCGTGATGCGTCCTTCCGAGGAAATCGCCCTGACCTTTGCCCTGAGCATTGTCCGGTCTCGCAGCGTCTTCGAAAGGTTCTGCAAGATCTCCACCAGATTGCCGCCGGTTCCCGCCTGTACGCTCAACGATATCGCAAGCAGGTTCAGATCCTCGACGCCGACCCGGTCCGTCAAGTTCACAAGGGCGTCGTCCAGTGTAACGCCGTAGGTGAGTTCATCCGAGAGGAGGCCGAATTCGGTGCCGATCGGATCAGGCATCTCGCGTGCCACCAAAGCAATCGCCGCCGGCAGCGGGTGGCCGGCGGCCAAGCTGCGATTGGCGACATCGAGCGCTTCAGGAAGCTTCAGTTCGAATTTCTTCATGCGGCGCGCCCGAGCGCGCCAGACGACGAGTGCGGGGATGAGGAGGCAAATCAGGAGAAAGACCGGCACTCTAAGCAGAGTGCTCGGCACGAGGAACTGAACGACCAGCCACGTCAAGAGTGCGCCCGCGATTGTGAAGAGAGCAAATCGCCTTGCATCGAACTTAATTCCCGACTGGGCGTAGAACTGCAGCAGCCGCTGCATCATGGGGGTTTGCCGCCAACTGCCGCCGACACCGCGCTCCTTGAGCATGTCGCTATAGGTCTTACGATGATCATCGCTGACCTCGAGCAAGCTCAGCCGATGGTTTACAGCGCGGTGGCGTTCGGATGTCTTGAAGTAGCCGCGCATTATCGCTTCGACAGCAACAAGGGCCGCGGTGAAAACGGCCGCGTAAAGCAGAGTCAGGCTCATTGAACAGGTCCCGTTTGCAGCGGTTTACCGGGATCAAAAATCGTCCCGGGGATCTCGATCCCGAGTTCGGCAAATTCCTCGACGAACCGCGGCCGAATGCCGGTGGCGCGGAATTCTCCATGGATCCGCCCGCCTTCATCGGTGCCGAGTTTCTTGAATTTCATAATCTCCTGCATCTGCAGGACTTCGCCCTCCATGCCGGTGATCTCGGAAATCGAGACAATCTTGCGACTGCCGTCGCTCAGGCGCTGGACCTGCACGATGATGGTGATGGCGGACGAGATCTGCGAGCGAATGCTCAACTGCGACATCGGCATCCCCGCCATGCCGACCATCTGCTCAAGCCGACCGACAGCGTCGCGGGGCGTATTGGCGTGAATGGTCGTCATCGACCCCTCATGACCGGTATTCATCGCCTGCAGCATGTCGAACGCCTCGTCGCCGCGTACTTCGCCGACGATAATGCGGTCGGGACGCATGCGTAGGGCATTTTTCAAGAGTTCGCGCTGGCGGATCTCGTTGCGTCCGTCGAGCGTCGGCGGTCGAGTTTCCAAACGCCCGACATGTGGCTGCTGCAGTTGAAGCTCGGCCGCATCCTCGATGGTGATCAGGCGCTCCTTTGGAGAAATCTGCGACGAGAGAGCGTTGAGCAAAGTGGTCTTGCCAGAACCGGTGCCGCCTGAAATGACCATGGACACTTTGCCCTTGACCGCGGCGCTAAGAAGGATGCGCATCGCATCGGCCATGGCACCATATTGCACGAGGCGCTCCATTGTCAGCGGCTTGCGGGTGAATTTGCGAATGGAAACGAGCGGACCATCGACCGAGATCGGCCTGATGGCGACGTTGACACGCGAGCCATCCTTGAGGCGGGCGTCAACCATCGGCGTTGACTCGTCGACGCGACGGCCGACTGCCGAGACGATCTTGTTGATCACCCGAAGTAGATGGTCCTCGTCTTTGAACCGCACGGCGGTGCTCTCGAGCTTGCCGCTCCGCTCGACATAGACGCTGTTGTAGCCGTTGATGAGAATATCTGCGATTGTGTCGTCGGCCAGCAACGGCTCGATCGGTCCTAGCCCGAGCATCTCGTGGGTGATATCGCGGATCAGATCATTGATTTCCTTGGCATTCAGCGGAAAGTTGTTACTCCGGATATAGTCCTTGACCAACGGCCGGATCTCGGTGGCGATCTCCTCGTTGTCGAGCGTGTCGAGGATCCCGAGGTTGATACGATCGAGCAGGTAGCGGTGCAGATTGACCCGCTCGGAAACCATGTCCGGCCCGAGCGAAGCCTCTTCGCCACTCGCCGTGGCGCTGCCAGAGGCCGGTTGGGCAGGCGTATTCTGAACTGCGGCGGCTAAAGACAGTTCGGCCGCCTCCAGATGTTCCCGGCTTTCCGGCTCCCGCTGCTTGTAGAAACGCCCCATGATGCCGTTCGCCATGCTTCCCACCCCTGAACTATTTAACAATGACCGTGGAACCGACTTTCACCCTCTCATAGAGATCGATGACGTCGGCATTGCTCATGCGAAAACAGCCCGATGATGCGAAACCGCCGACCGTCGACTGCTCATTCGTTCCATGAATGCGGTAGAGCGTGTCGGTCCTGTCCTTGTAGAGATAGATCCCGCGAGCGCCCAATGGATTAAGCGGCCCGGCAGGCACCATGTCCGGAAGTCCGGCTGCGCGCGCCTTCATCTCGGCAGGCGGGCGCCAGTCAGGCCACTCAGCCTTGCGTCCAACCTTGACGGTCCCGCTCCAACGAAATCCGTCTCGTCCCACTCCGATTTTGTAACGGATCGCGCGTCCATCGGAGATGACGAGATCCAGCGTACGGTTCGCGGTGACGATGACGATTGTCCCAGCCGCATAGTTCTTTTCGATCGCCACCACGGCGCTTGTCGTCGGCCCAAGGCTTCGTGGCACAAGCCCGGCTGCCGCGGCATCCCCGGCAACGGCCAGAATTGCCAAAACCAC
Organism: Rhizobium sp. NZLR1; assembly: GCF_017357385.1. Classification (NCBI taxonomy): domain Bacteria; kingdom Pseudomonadati; phylum Pseudomonadota; class Alphaproteobacteria; order Hyphomicrobiales; family Rhizobiaceae; genus Rhizobium; species Rhizobium sp. NZLR1. The sequence goes on from NZ_CP071633.1 coordinate 162,242, forward strand.
AAGGCCGACATGGGCGGCGCAGGACCTCATGCGCCCACTGTCGATCGCCTTCATCGCACCAGTGCTCCGAGTTTGCCGACCGCGGTGCAGAAGCGCGCCCGGGAATTCACTTGAAATGGCAGCACGCCGCGGTTGGCCGCCTCGCTCAAGGTATCCCAGTCATCCGCAATGACATGCGTTGGGATATCCTTGAATATCTTCTCCGTTTGTTGTCGGCGCACGCCGAGGCCGAAAAGCTTGGCGCGGTATTTGTTGATGACGATGAATATCTGCGCCGAACTGCCTCGCAGCCGTACCAGATTGGCAAACAAATCCTTGGCTTGAGAAAGCGCGGGGACCGTCATTTCGGTGACGATGCAGATGCTGTTGACCGATGTGAGCACATCATATTTCCACGGCGTGTCATAATAGGGAATGTCGATTATCGTGTGGTCGCTCTCGAAGGCGGCCACGTCGAGCATACGCAGCACGAGTTCACCGCCCTTCGGCGCCAGAAGGACTGATGGCTGCTTGAAGGACAGCAGTGAAAAGCCACCCGAATGACGCTTTCTGACCAAATCGATGAATTCCAGATCGACCCGGGAAGGATTGGCGATGACCGGTTTCAAGTCGTAGTCGTTGACAAGGTTAAGATAATAGCCAAGCGTCCCGGCGCAAAAATCCGTGTCGAACAAGTCAACCCGGGGATTGGAATTCTTGGTCGGCTGGGCCAGCACATGCGCGAGCGATGAAGCAATCATGCTGGCGCCGGCACCACCGACGGCTGAGACCACGGCATGCACCCGGCTGTCGCTCGCCCCAGTGCCTGGCGCATGGGTCGAAATCATGTCGATGAGTGCGCGCCGCTCGAGTGGTTTCTTCAGCCAGTCGTTGCCGTTCAGGCGGAAGAGCAGCCGCAGCATGTCGTCCGGCAAATCTTCGGAAACGACAACGAGCGGGATGTCCCGATAGCTGGTGCGAAACGCGGAGAGCTCCGGATGGTGCAGCAATTCACCGTTGTCGACGTCGAGAACGATCAGGTTAAATTGCGTCGGATCGAACCGGCCCTTTTCACCGAGCGCCTTCAGTGCCAGATGGCGGACATCATAACGCGAAAGCGACCCGAACGTATCGAGCATGAAGCTCGCTGCAGCCGCGTCGTCGGAGAGGACCAGGATCTTGGTGGATGCAGCAATGTTCATGTGAGCTGTCATTTCGCTTTCCTACGCGTGATAAGAAGTCAGCAGGTTGAACAGGTCTTTAGATCTTCCGTCGTGATCGTCACCGGATGGGCCGGGATGGTGATGTCGTTAAGTCCTAACAACCCGCCGAGGATCGGCAGATCGAAGGTGATGTTGCGCACCTCCAGCCGCATCGTCAGCACGGGCCCGTCCGGGCGGCCCCAATAGCCGAGCCCCGATCGCTGGTAGGTGACCATCAGATTCTGCGGCTGGATGCGCCAGTTGAGGTCGCAAATGCCGGGGTGAGGATCGGTTCCCGCTTGGCAAACGCCGTCGCTTCCCAGGACAATTCGGTTCAATGCAGCCGTGCAGTTCGCAAGAGCCGGTCCGCAGGTCGAGGATATCGTTGCATTGTTCGGCGCCGCTTTGCCGTTGTTGAGTGGATCGGCAGCTTCGATCGGGAAGGTGGCATTGAAATTCGTTGTCAACGGATCGGATACCGCCGCCAAACGGGCACCATATTGCAGTGCCTTGACCGTCTGATTCCACTGCGACATGGCATAGCCGAACTCGATGAAGGCGGCGAATACCAGCATGACGATCGGAAAGGTAAGCAATGCTTCGACAAGGCTGACACCACTGCTATCCTGCCAGAACGACTTGATTGCCCGAAAGGTCACCATCCGATGTATCTTTCCTCATGGAAGGAATTGATAGTGATGGCTCCGATTCCCAGAAAGCCGAACACGGGCGATGTCTGGTAGAGATGAGCAGTGGAAACGGTGATGTTCCCGTCCGCATCGGGTGCAGTGATGGTGATGTCGGCAGGGTCGTTCCAGCCGGGTACACGGGGCTTGGCGTCTGCCGTGGGTGTCTGCGTTCCGTAAAAGGCGATCGTCTTCGCAGTCGACTGATTGCATGTCGGAACGTAGGTTCCCGACACCGGTCGGCATCGCGAAAGGTAGCGCCCCGCATCGCGCAAGCCAGCGTCGATCTGCATACGCTCCCAGAAGATGCTGCCAAACTCCAGGACCCCGGCCGCAAAGAGCGTCACAAAGGGGATTGCGAGCAGCGCTTCGGCCAGCACCGCGCCTTCCTCCCGCCGCCAGAAGCCGAGACAAAGCCGATGCCAGATAAAATTGCGGAGCGCCATCATCTGACAAGCTCCGCTTCTTCCCGCAGGAATTCGTCCAGCGTACCGCGACCACCTTTGCCGGTGATATCGATCATCTCCAGGGAAAGGTATCGTTCGCCGGCATCCTTTATCGCCGGCTTGGTCAGGAACATGCGCGCGAAAGCCACGGCGCGCGTGGCCTTGTGACCGTTTAAATGGCCGACCGAGGCTTCATAGCCACAATTGACGATAGCCGAGAAGATCTCGCGGCGATCACCATACTCGGCCGCCGTATAGTTCGAAAGATCCGGGCCGCTATAGCACTGTCCGCCAGTTGCCGGTGTTCCGGTCTCACCATTCGCCGAGGCATGGTTGATGAGAGACGGGCTTGCAAGCTCGTAACGATAAACATCGTAAGCGGAGGGTTGGCCTGGTGTTCCGGTCGCCTGCGCGGGATAACTGGAGTAGTTGCTGAGGATCGTGCCCACCGAGGGCGCTGTCGTTCCCTGCGCGACGTTCCAGTATGTCGTGTATTTCCAATTGTTGCCGCTGCTGATCTTGCCGCCGGAAAGCGAGGTCATGGCCGCTCCGTAGCCTAGCGGCAGAGCCTTGGTCGCATCGCCGACAACGGCTCCGACCATGACTGGATTGTAGGTATCGCAACCCTTCTTTGCCTTACCGGTGATTGTCTGAGCCGAGCGTATGTTTGGGGCAGGTCGGTAACGATAGTCACCGTTCGTCTTGTTGAACGATGAGGAGTAATAGCCGAAGCGCGTATTCACGCCGTCCTCGACGGGCCCCGCCTTTGCGCCGGTCTCCGTATCGAGGCTGTCCTGTGTATAGCAGGTACCGGGATTGCCGGTGGCAAGAGCCTCCGCCAGCACAGACGCACCGTTGCCCAAGGGGGTCCGGAGGAACCCGAAATTGCCGGGACCGGGACTGGACGCCGAGGTGCTGTGAAGCTCGATCTGTCGCCCGTAGAGATTGCCGGCCGCAAAATTGGTGTGCAAGGCCGCCGCTGCAACGTCGCTGGCGCTTTCGCTCGTGTTCCCCGCCGGCTCGAACGGATTGCAGATAAAGATCGGCGTGACGTCGCAGGCGCTGGCGTGGTAGACCGCCACGGCGTCGGCAGCGATGTTGATCGTATTGCGGGTGAAGCCAACCGGGATCGGAAAGATCGTCTGCATCGCCTGCGGCTTGGCGATGACCCAGGCATAGGAAGCTTCGCTGGCCGCTGTGGTTTCCATCGAAGACGGGATGGGCGTATCGTCGTTGGCCGGGATGCTCTTCAGAAAAAGCACTTCAACCGTGCTCCCGGCATCGTTTCCGGCGTCATAGGCCACAGTAATATGCGAGCCAAGCGACATGCCGGTCCCGCCCCCGGAAAAAGCCGCGTCATTGGCGATTTTCTCGATCGCGGTCTGCGCCCTCGAAATGGCATCATCGCGGCCATCGAGCTCGCGGGCTCCGGCCAACGCCATCGCATCGACCGCGTTCTGGAGATCGGTATGCAGGTTACCGCTGCGGCCGACATCGATGACCAGCAGCGAAAAACCGAGAAGCATTGGCATGGCGATGAGCGTCAAGGCGATGACATAGCCGCGATGATCGTTCCAGAACCGTCTGACAACCCTACTCAGCATTGGCACACCCCCATCACGGCGCTATCGCCGTGACCACCCTGTCTTGTGCATTTTCCCTTCCGGCGCTGCCGCCGTTCATGCCCTTCAAATATCTACTGGCTGACGGTCGCCCCATTCGACGTCCCATCAGCCCCCATGGCCGGCGACGGCTGAATAACGCCCGCGCCGCCGTTCTGGTACTGAGTGACCACCCTGCGGATCACCTTGCCGTCGCTTGCGATCCGGGTTCGCTGGGCTTCCGGCGGGAAGGGGTCCTCGGTGTGGATGGCTTTGTTTGCTTCCATGGCGTTCCCCGCCCCGAAGGTGATCGTGTCGCGATGGTTCATGTAGTCGGCGCAGCCGGAAGCGAGGCCGGTGGCGGCAAGGATGAGAAGGACGCGCTTAGCGTTTTGTAAGAACAACTTGGCCTCCCTGGTTCAGGTCGAGACGATGGCCGTAAGGCCCGGTCACACCTACGCCATTGCGAAAGCGTCGGAGCATGTCCTTGTCGACTTCCAAGACGCCGAGTGCGAAAAGCTCGACGTCGTTAGACGAACGCGTCTGATCGAGCGGACTGTAGAGGTCCTCACCCGGGCGGGCCGGTCGCACAATGTGCGGGGTGACGACGATAACGAGGTCGGATTCCTTCTTCTGGAAACTCGTCGAACGGAACAGTGCGCCGAGGATCGGTATCTTCCCGAGGCCCGGCAACTGCTGGATGTCCTTGGCATTGATCGACTGCAGCAGGCCCGCCATGGCAAAGCTCTGGCCGTCGCGAAGCGCTACCGTGGTGCTGGCAGCGCGCGAGATGAATCCCGGATTGCCGTTGACGTTGATCGATGGATCAAGCTCGGAAACCTCAGGCTCGATCTCCAAATTGATGACGCCGTCGTCAAGAACCACCGGCTTGAAGGTCAGCCGCACACCGAAGGGGCGATAGTCCGTCTCGGTGGCCACCGTCGTGCCGTTGTTCGTCGTCTTTAGGATCGGCACTTCACCGCCGGCATGGAAGCTGGCGGTCGAGCCGCTCATTGCGATGAGGTTCGGCTGAGCCAGGCGACGCACCAATCCCTTCTGCTCGAGCGCGTTGATGACCACGTCGATGCGGCCGCCCGAGATTTCCAGCACTTTGGCGATCAACTGGCCGAAGGGCAGCATACCCGTTGCCGCACCCTTGGGGTCAACGAGGGTACGGGCCAGGCTACCGTCATCGTTCACGCCGATACCCTGGCTGGTCGTTGCCTTGCCGATGCCGTTGTTGCCGCGCCCGGACCACCCGATCCCGAGGTCACGACCCGTCTGGCGTGAGGCTTCAATGATACGGACCTCCAGCATCACCTGCTGGCTGTCACTGACGCGCAACTGATTGAGCACCGGCTGGTCGGAATAGGACTGGGCGATTTCCATCACCCGCTGCAATTCGATGCCGTCACGGACCATGCCTGTCAGGCGAATGCGGTCGTTGGAGTTGACCACCCTGACCTGGGCCGAAGGCGCGGCAGAGCGAATGGCGGCGGCGACTTCGCTGAAATCGCTGGCGACGCGGATGTCGATGACGCCGAGAAGCGACTTGTCGTCGCCATAGACCGAGATATTGGTGGCGCCGGTCTTCTTGCCGCGGATGAACAGCGACCGGTCGGAAAGCGGCACCACGTCGATCATATCGGCGCTGCCGATGACGAGATCGCCGAAGGGCTGGCCGGTATTGAGCGTCAGCGTCTCATTCGGAGGTAACGTCACATGCTGGACCGATTTGCCCAGCGTGACAAACTTTTCCTGTGCGCTGGCGCAGCGGACAAATCCGGGCACTAAACACACACAGGCCGAAAACACTGCCGCCAGTGCCGCAAGGCTTTTCGTCCTTGCGATTCTTCTCTTGCCGTTCGCCATGCCTGCTTTAGCCCCCTCATTCGGCTAACCGCACCTGCGGCATGCCGCCTAAATATCACTGGACCAGGCCGACTCTGTGCTCCTCGCGCTTCGTCGTGTTCCAGACCCCCACTGTCACCCACTTCGGCTCGACCGCCAACACCGGCTCGACCTTTTGCTCCACAATCTGCACTTGTTTTTCAGGTTCTGGCAACTTGATATTTTCCAAATCCTTACCTAGCTCCGTCGCCATCGGCCCGCCACCGAGGTCGGCAACGGTGATCGGCCGGGTTTGTTCGATAGAGGAAGAGGCAACATTGCGAAGCGCCAGCGAGAGCGTGCCGATACTGGAGCCGAGGGTAAGACGCTGCGCCTCATCGGTCGTGACCTCGAAGGTGACGGTTTTGACGACGGATGGCTCGTCCTTGCGCTCGTCGGCCGTCTGGTCCACCGCTAGCACCTTGACGCCTTGCAGCAGCACGTCAACGAAGGTCTGATCGTTGCCTGCCGGCCCGCGCACGACCCGGGTCAGAAGCACGTCGACGCGATCGGAGGGCCTTACGAAGCCGGCCACGCCGAGCACGTCGTTGACGCGGATGGAAACCGCTTTCATGCCCTGGTCGAGCACCGCCGACAGTGTGGCGCGTTCGCCGGTACCCGTGATTTTCGAGGATAGCACCGGCTCGCCAGGGTCAATCGCCGCCATGGCATAATGCGGCTGGGCATCGTTGCCAACGACCGCCTCGATGCTGACGAACGAGCCTGTAGGTGTTTCGTTTGAGGGCCACGGAATGGCCTTGAGATTTTCGGACCGGATTCGGTCGCCGAAGCGCATTGCCTTGGCGGCGACGACAAGTGTCCTTTCCTCGGCCGTCGTGCCGTTCATCGCCAGCAGCCGGGCCTTCTGATCAGAGAGATACTCGCGCATGCCGAAAACTGCGACTGCCGCCAGCACAAATGCAATAACCAAACTAAAAATGGTTGAAGAACGCATCGCGGTTACTCGCTACACTGGACGGAATACATCCATCCATTGATGCTAATTTAGGAGAGAGGGGTTAACAAAAACCCCTCGCTTCTTCGAACGCCAATCAGGCAGCCGGGACGGTCAGATTGGTGGTGAACCACCCGGCCCATCCCGTCCAAACGGCAGCCAGATTGGTGCCGGCCAACGTCACCGCCGTGATCACGCCGCCAACCAGCAGGGCAAGCAGAATGAGGTATTCAGTGAGTGCGACGCCATCTTCTTCCCGCGCGAAAGCGCGTACGCTATTTACAAATGCTTTCATCGAGAATTTCCTCCAGATAAGTTGTGCGCCGTAATCCCCCGGCTGCCTTGTCGTCGAGACCGCCCCTGCGACTGGGAATATTAATAATCTGTTAATTCTAATTTAGTCAATCGTTTTATACTTTGACGAAATTGGAACTATACTTATAGTTAAGACTAAAAAGTAATAGCTGGTCGTAAAACGAGAGTAATTTTCCAGCATGCAGTGAAACACAAACTCACGTTGTAGATTATCATAGCCCAAAAGGTTAAGTACTATGCTGCAGGCATCCGACTTTATTAGTTCGCTCTCAGTATTTATTTTTCTCTACGCCGCCTGGACCGATTTCCGCACATGGAAGATCCCCAACACGCTCGTGCTTGCACTCGTGACACTTTATGCGCTGCGCGCGGTGGCCGTGATGCTTGGCTCCGAGGATGTCGGCGCTACGCTGTTTGCGTCGAGCGGAATCGGCGGCGATGTAGGGGCCGGTCTGCTGATGTTTATGCTTGGGGTGGTGCTCTGGGCGTTCCGGCTGTTTGGAGCAGGAGACGCCAAGCTTTTCATGCCGATCGGCCTTTTTGTCGGATGGCACGGAATGCTGCCGTTTTCGCTTTTGCTCCTCGTCCTCGGCATCGTGACGCTCCTGATTCTGCGGCTGCCTGTGCCGCTGCGCGTCGCACATCTCGCCTTTTTCATGCGCATCGAGGAAATCCGGGCAAGTCGGAAGGTGCCTTACGGCGTCGTCATGGTTTTCGCCATGCTCCTCACCTTGGCTTTGCCGCCCATCCGAGAGCAACTGCAGCTGCGGTGACCTGGCATCGACATAGCTTCCTCGCAAGCGGAGATGGTGGCCGGGATCACATCGCCGGCAAGAAGCGTGCCTGGGACAAGCGATGCGTTCCCGCCATCTGCTTTACCGATCCGGAGATTGTCAGCGCCGGCCTCTCGCCGGCGGAGGCGCAGGCGCAGGGCTATGAAATCCGCACCGGCCAGTTTCCGTTCAGCGCCAACGGACGGGCGATGACCATGCTGTCGGAGGAGGGCTTCGTGCGCGTCGTCGCCCGCGCCGACACCAATCTCGTTCTCGGCCTGCAGGCGGTGGGAGCAGGGGTCTCCGAACTCTCGGCGGCCTTTGCGCTGGCGATCGAAATGGGTGCGCGCCTGGAAGATATTGCCGGCACCATCCACGCCCATCCGACCCGCAGTGAAGCAGTCATGGAGGCGGCGCTGAAAGCTTTGGAAGCGCTTTGCATATTTGACGAGGAGCAGGCGATGATGAGTGGTTATTGCCAAGCGAACGCCTGTTGGTGCGGATCGCGCGAAGCCGCCTCTCTGTTCATGGTCAGACCAGAACTGTGAAGTTGTCAAACGCGAGCTGCGGAAAGCCTGTAGGCTCTACGTCAGGATGAATATCAAAGCGGACGAAGTCGACTGCTCCGAGGGCTTCCAATGAGATATGCTGGCCGTCGGCAATCGTGTCTCCATAAACCGTAACGGCCATCTCGCTCACCTTGTTGCCACCGATATAGCCCTCAAAGGTTACAAGGGCGTCGACCCCTTCGTAACCAGGGTCGAAATTGGTCGCGACGTCGACGCCCTCTATCGTGAAGAGCTTGCCGTCAGCGTGATTGAAAAAGGGATTGTAGGGATTGCTGACGACGTACTCGTTGCCGTTCGCTTCGGCGACCGCCCAGAGATTGCCGTCAAGTTTGTCGCCAAACTTGAAGCCTGCATAGCCCGAGGCGATATCGGACTGCCCGGGATATTCCCTGGGGGCGTTTTCAAAATCGATAGAATACATCCCCTGCGGCGGGACGTTGACGGCGATGTGGAGGTTGCTGACGTCAGTACCGCCTTTTCCATCGGAGGTCTTGAATGAAAAATTCTCCGAAAATACGCCACCAGGCTCGAGGCTTGCCGGGTCGTTGACGTTGTAAGCGTAGCTGCCGTTGCTCCAAATCGTCAGCGTTCCGTGCTCGCCCGCTACCGTAAGATATCCCGGCTCACCGGCTTTGCTGGGGATTCTCATGCCGTTGACGAACTGAACTTGAAGCAGATCGCCATCTGCGTCCGAAGCGCTTTCGAGCAGGTTGCCTTCGACGGCTTCCGTTGGGGAGTAGTCGTGGATGGACATGCTGGGCACGGTTGGTTTGTGATTTGCCATGGCTCGCCTCCCTGAAGATGAGCGTGGAAAGGATGTCGGGCAGCGACCCGAACGCCCCAAATAAACTTTCTACTCCACTTTGAGTCAAGCAACAAACTACACGCTGCAAGGGAATTGGTGCGCGGACCGTCGCTGCGACTGCAAACTTGCAGCGATTAAGAAGGGACGCGCAACCGGAGGGAGGGAACCTTTGTCAAAGCCGATTAGCGGCGCGACACCGCCAATTGACCAGCACGTCGAGAGGCGAGACTGTCGCATCTCTAGCTGGCCCAACTGTCGCACTTTAAACTCGAACCCACCTTCCTACAAAGAAAGTGGCGTAATCTGTATTATGGAACAACAATATGCCGTTTGATTACAATGGTATACCATTGTCATCCATCTCAACGTCCCACTCTTTTAAAGTTGCCGTTCTGCATGCCGATCGCTCTCAACTTCGCAACGAACGGCGATTGGCGGCTTCTATTGATCAACCCAGCCCGGGATAGTCGCGCAAGTTTTCGATCTCCGAGTCACCTGTGAGTGATGGCAGCCTTCCGAACATGATTTCTCATCATCGACCGCAATTCGGCGAATGTCTGCAGTCCGCAGTGCTGAGCCAAGCGCAAAACGGTTGTCTGAGATACCTTGCAACTGCGCGCGATCGCTGCCGCGCTTTCGAAAGCGACCATCTCCGGTCGTTCAATGATTTGTCTGGCAACCTGCTCAAGTCGATCGGGAAAGACAATCTGACGCCTCGCGATCAGCGATTTCAACTCCTCCAATGTCTGAGGAGGACCAACGTTAGCCTGCTTCATTGGCTTCTGCCTCCTGAAGGTCGCTATCTAGGATCTGCCGGTCATGCGTAGCATCCGACGATCTGCAAAGGTTAGCCGGTGCGTCGGGTGCGAACCGATAACGCGTGAAGCACTATTGGTTCGCACCCGTTCCCTTCCATCAATCGACCGTCACCGGTTTGCCGGTCTGCCAGCTTTTGGTTGCGGCTTCCGCGAGTTTCTGAGCTTGCAATCCGTCAAACCCGCTCGGCCGCGGCGACCGATGGCCATTGTCGATTGCGTCGATGAAGGCATTGATCTCGTTGGCGTAGGCCTGCGCGTAGCGCTCAAGGAAGAAATATTGGACGGGATCGCCGCTGACACCGCTTGCGTTGGAAAGCTCCACACTGGTTGCCTGGATATTCCGCGCCGCAAGCATGCCGGCAGCGCCATGGACTTCGATGCGTTGATCGTAGCCATAGGTTGCCCGGCGCGAATTGGTGATGACAGCGATACGACCCGACGCCGTCTGCATCTGCACGGCGGCAGTATCCACATCACCTTCGGCCCCGATCGCCTTGTCGACGAGAGACGATCCAAGCGCGTTTACCACGACGAATTCCTCGCCCATGAGGAAGCGGGCCATATCGAAGTCGTGGATCATCATGTCGCGGAACAAGCCGCCGGAGGATTTGACGTATTCGGCTGGCGGCGGGGCGGGATCACGGCTGGTGATGGTGACGATTTCGATGTCGCCGACATCGCCGCGACGCAGCCGCGCCTCCACACTGGCAAAATTGGGATCGAAGCGGCGATTGAAGCCGATCATCAGCGTGGAATTGTTCTTCTCGACAACGTCGAGGCAGGCATTGATGCGTTCGACCGACAAGGATACCGGCTTTTCGCAGAGGATCGCCTTGCCGGCCTTCGAGGCCGCCTCGATGAGATCGGCATGACTGGGCGTCGGCGTTGCTATGAGGATCGCATCCATCGCTGGAGACTTGATGATATCCTCCGCGTCAGCGACCTCGGCGCCCGTCTGGGCAGCAAGCGCCTCTGCCGTGGCCCTGAAAGCATCGGCCACATAAACGAGCTTTGCCTTCGGGTTCGCCGCGATGGTGGCGGCATGTACCTTGCCTATCCGGCCGGCGCCGATCACTCCAAACCTGATCATCGATATTTCTCCGTTATCTGTAAGCGTTAACTGTCGGATCGTTCAAACCGTGAAGGCATCGCGGAAGCGGTCGAGCGCCGCCTCATCGTCGCCGGACGCCCAGGCCTCCATACCGATGGCGCCGCGATAGCCCATGTCCTTGAGCGTGCGTGCGATCATCTTATAATTGACCTCGCCAGTCCCTGGCTCGCAGCGGCCGGGCACATCGGCCACCTGGATTTCGCCGATCCAAGGCAGGCATTTGCGGCAAAGCTCGATCAGGTTTCCCTCGCCAATCTGGGCATGGTAGAGATCGAGATTAAGGCGGAGCCGCGGATGATTGACGCTCGAGACAAGCGCCAGCGTGTCTTCGGCGCGCCCGAATGGCACGCCCGGATGATCGACCGGCAGGTTGAGGTTCTCGAGCGTGAAGGTGACGCCTTCTTCTTCGGCCATGTCGACGACACGGCAGAGGGTGTCGCGCGCCTTCAACCACATGGCGCCGGTCACGACTTCGACCGGCTGGACCGGCAGGCCTCCATCTCCCAGGCCTGTGCCGTGCAGATTGAGCCTTTGCACGCCGAGCCGCTTACCGATCTGCGCCGTTTCGCGTGCCGTCTTGAGAAGTTCGGCGGCACCTTCGTCGTCGGTCAGACGGCCGGAGAGATAGCCGTTCATAATTGTGAAAGTCGCGCCGGTTGCTTCCAACTTGCTCAGATCGTGATCCGGCCAATTCCATAGACCAACGCCAAAGCCCATTTCCTTAAGGCGGGAGGCCCGCCACTCGATCGCCTTGTCGCGCCAGAGCATTTCCGCGCAGGCGGCGAGTGTAAACGTTGGCAAGTCATCTCGTGATCGATCGTTCATGATCGTGTTCCATCGTTATTGCGTGAATGAGAGGCGATTGCTTTTTTGCAACGGTCGAACCGCTTGTGGTGTGACCGCGGTCTAGATCGTACCGCCGAGTTCCTCGGACAACTGCTGCAGCTCCTTGCCACCGGCCATCAGGTTCTGGAGTTCGTCCATGGCGATGTCCGCCTTTGCGTATGTGCCAAGCGTTTGACCGCGGTTGAGGATGGTGAAACGGTCGGCCACCGCATAGGCGTGGCGGACATTGTGGGTAATGAAGATAACGCCCAATCCTTTCTGCCGGACCTGATGGATGTATTTCAACACCATTGAGGTCTGAGCCACACCGAGCGCCGAGGTCGGTTCGTCCAGGATGAGGATCTTGGCGCCGAAATAGACGGCTCGTGCGATGGCCACGCACTGGCGTTCACCGCCGGAAAGCGTGCCGACGGCCTGGTTGGGATCGCGGATATCGATGCCGATCTTGCGCATTTCCTCGCGCGTGACATCATTGCAGTGATCGAAGTCGATGTGGCGGAATGGGAAGACGCCTCTACGAGGTTCCCGCCCCATGAAGAAATTGCGGGTGATCGACATCAGGGGGATCATCGCAAGATCCTGGTAGACGGTCGCGATCCCGGCATCGAGTGCATCCCTGGGGCTTCTGAAATCGACCGGCTTTCCCTCCACCCGGAACTCGCCGCCACTCGGGCGGACAACGCCGGATAGCGTCTTGATCAGCGTGGATTTGCCCGCGCCATTGTCTCCCAGAAGACAAAGCACCTCCCCGGCTGAGACCTGCATTGACACGCCGTTCAATGCGATCACCGAACCGTAGTGCTTGACGATATCGGCCACTTCGATGACCGGAGTTCGGATGTTGACGTCAACCATGATCAGCGCTCCCCAGTAACCTTGCGGCGAATGAAATTGTTGAAGAGCACGGCCAGCAACAGCATTGAGCCCAGGAACACCTGAAACCAGTCGGAGTCGAACTTGGTATAGGTCAGACCGATCGAAACCGAGCCGAAGATAATCGCACCGAAGAAGGCGCCGATCGCCGAGCCGTAGCCGCCGGTGAGCAAACACCCGCCGATAACGGCTGCGATGATGGCTTCGAATTCCTTCTGAAATCCGCGCCTGGCGTCGGTGGAACCAGCATCGAGTACGGTGATGATCGCAACGAGTGCCGCCGCACATGCCGTCAGCGCAAAGAGGCCGGTTTTAACCCTGTGGACCGGGACACCCGAGTTCCTCGCCGCATTGGGATCGCCGCCGGCCGCAAAGACCCAGTTGCCGGTGCGCGTACGCAATAAGACCCAGGTCGCCAGCAGGGCAAGGGCTGCGAACCACAAGACGGAAACCGGAACGCCCGTGACCTTCGGCACGCCATTGGGGAACTTGTCGATCAGATCATGATCCGCGAACCATAGGAAGGCGCCCTTCAGGGCTTCGCCGGAGAAAATTCCAAGCAGCGGGCTGTCTTTGACATGGTCGCTGATGCCGCGGAGCTGTGTCGAGCCACCGGTTGCCCATTTCAGGCCGACGAGCGTCAGACCGCGGAGAATAAAGAGGAACGCCAGCGTCACGATAAATGATGGCAGACGCGTATGGATCACGATCTGTCCGTTGATCGCGCCCATGAAGGCGGCGAAAAGCATCGTCATCACGATGGCGACCGACAATGGCTGACCGAAGTTGGTCAGGATGACACCAAAGACCAGTCCAGCGAACGCGACCATAGAACCGATCGAGAGATCGAACTCGCCGCCGATCATTAGAAGTGCGGCCGCGATGGCGAGGATCCCCAATTGGGAAGCCGGCGCCATGATCGTCATTACGCCCGAAAGCGAAAACATTGTGGGGTCTGCGGTGAGAAAGAAAAATACGATGACGAGCACCAGGCCGGCCACGGCTCCAAGCTCGGGCCGACGCATCAGTTGCGTCAGAAAGCCCACCTGCTTGATACGCTCATCGGCTTTCGGCGCGACCGCCGCTTTCTGCTCAAGCGAAGCCATGATTCCTCCCTGTGAATGTAATTTAGCGCTTCATCTGCGCTGCCTCGCAGCGCGTTCCATCAAACCAAAGCCCCTCCCCGATAACGGGGAGGAACTTCGGGAGGATGCCTTTCGGCAATCTCGGTCAGCGGATCCCCTTAGCGGAAAGATCGACTACCTGAGCGGCCTTTTCTTTGGTGATCAGGTTCGGACCGGAGGGGACGTTGCCACCTGGGATGAGCCCGTATTTGGCGTAATTGGCCAGAAACACGACAGGCATATAACCCTGAAGGAATTGCTGCTGATCGATCGCGAAAGCGGCCTTGCCGTCTGCCACCGCCTTCAGAAAATCAGCCGAAAGGTCGAAGGTTGCCACCTTGATCTTGCCGGTCATGCCGACATCTTCGACGGCTGCCAAGGCCGGCTCACCAGCTGTGCTGGCGCCGAGCGCCATAACGGTATCGACGGTCGAGTTGGAACTCAGCGCTGCCTTGACCTTCGCCCGAACATCGGCCGGATCGTTGCTGACAGGAAGCACCGTGACTTTGCCGCCGAAACCATCGGCAAAGCCCTTGCAACGCAGATCGAGCGAAACATTGCCGACTTCCTGGTTCACGCACAGGCCTTCCTTGCCGCCGAGATCGTGGAGCTTTGCGCCGGCGGCTTTGCCGGCGGTATATTCGTCCTGACCGACATGCAGAAGCGCTCCCAACTCTTTCGAAACATCGGAGCCGGAATTGATTGAGATGACCGGGATCCCGGCAGCGACGGCTTTCTTAATGGAAGGACCGAGCGCCGAGGCGTCTGGAATGGAGACGATCAGCCCATCGGGTTTCTGATTGACGGCAGCATCGATAAGCTGCGCCATCGACACCATGTCGAAAGTTTCCGGAGCACGATATTCGACACTGGCACCCATGTCCTTGGCCCCCGCGCTCACGCCGTTCTTGACGACGGACCAGAATGGGTCGTTGGCCTGACCGTGAGTGACGGCAACGATGCGAATGTCGGCGGCAGTGGCAAGTGCCGAAGACCCGATGATCGCGGCCGCAAAGGCGGCGCCTGCGAAAAGTGATTTCAGACCAAATTTCATTTTACCCTCCCAAAACGATCCACCGGGTGGATCTTCCCAATGCTACCGGTTGCAACTCCATTTGCACCCGGTAGCAAGCGGAGCAAAATTACTTTATCCTCGACAAAAATCAAGCATCCATTCCATTTTTATTTTTTTGTGGAATATTCATTCCAATCAAGGAGGCGGCAAATGCGCAAGCGGGCGACAGCAAAAGAGGTGGCGGAAGCCGCTGGCGTATCGAAATGGACGGTCATCCGCGCCTTCACTTCCGGTGCGTCGATTACAGATGCCAGCCGACAGAAAGTGCTTCGGGCGGCAGAGGCTCTGAATTACTCACCCAACCTGCTTGCCCGCAGCCTTGCGACGAACATCACGCATCAGGTCGCCGTCTTCGTCGACGACTTCGCCAACCCACATAAGCTCCCCGTTCTGGAGATGCTGACCGAGCGTTTGCAGGCGGAGGGTCTGCTGACCGTCCTGATCAATATCAATCGCCATTTCGATCACATTCATGCGTTGATCAACGCCGATCAGCGCCAGTTCGACGCCGTCATTCTGTTCGGAACCGCCTTTCGTGAGGAAACGCTGGGTAGTCAACGGCTTGGCCCCGGTTTTCCGCCGATGTTCGTCCTTGCGCGCGATAGCCAAATCCCCGGCGTTCCCGCCGTCGCCTGCAATGCCGAACTCGCTCTCGGCGAAATTGTGAATTACCTGTTCGAGAGGGGGTATCGCCGTCCGGGCTTCATGACGGGAGGACAGACCCTGTCGACCGCGCTCGGCCGACGACATCACTATTTGAAATTCTGGCAGCGGAAGGGCGTCGAAGGCGTCGTCGAGCTGACTGCAGAGCGCTACAGCGCCGAGGCCGGGGCTAAGGTGGCGCGCGCCTATCTGAACGCCACCTCCCCCTCCTCGCGCATCGATGTGCTGATGTGCGAGAACGACATTCTGGCGCTCGGAGCAATGGATGTGGTCCGCAGCGAATTCGCGCTTCGCGTTCCACATGACCTGGCGATCGTCGGCTTCGACAATATCGAGCTCAGCGCCGCTCCCGCTTATCAACTGACGTCTTACGAGCAGCCTGCCGATGAGATGATTGACACCATGGTCGCAATGATCACGGGCAAGCGCGAAGCCGAAACGATTATTCTGCCTGGGCGTCTTGTGCCGAGATCATCGGCGTGAATTGCCCGCTAGCCCGCGAGCCTTTTTAACGGCATTCGGCGATGGCGCGATCGCGAATGAACATGCTCAGGCCGATGCCGAATATCTTTCGCGGTTGGGCCTCAGGAGATCGAGCAGCGCATCTCTCTGCGGATCACGGGCTGCCTTCATCCAGGCCACCGCCAGCGGCAGTTTCGGCGTCGGTCG
This sequence comes from Rhizobium sp. NZLR1, assembly GCF_017357385.1. NCBI lineage: Bacteria > Pseudomonadati > Pseudomonadota > Alphaproteobacteria > Hyphomicrobiales > Rhizobiaceae > Rhizobium > Rhizobium sp. NZLR1. Next base: position 178,642 of record NZ_CP071633.1, read on the forward strand.
CCCGGCTTCCTCTTGCACCGGCAGAAAGAGAACCCCGGCAGAGGCAAGAGAGGATGTCCATCGTGGGACGACGGCGAGGCCGAGGCCGGCCGCAACCATGCTGACGATGGTTTGCTTTTCATCGGCGACCTGGGTGATATCACGGTGCAGGCCGGCTGCCGCAAACAGGAGCGCGCAGGCATCAGCGGATAAGACCTGCGGAAGATGTTACGGGAGAAAATCGATGCGTGAATACTCAATCGCAGCCATCCCCGCCGACGGGATCGGACCTGAGGTCATTGCTGCCGGGTGCACGGTGCTTGCAAGTCTGGAAAAACGTCTCGGCGACGTGAGGTTCGCCATCGAAAATTTCGACTGGGGTTCCAACTACTACAAGAAGCACGGCGTGATGATGCCGTCCGACGGACTTGAGCGGCTGAAAAAATTCGACGCGATCTATTTCGGTGCCGTCGGCGCGCCGGATGTTCCCGACCACATCACCCTCTGGGGGCTCAGACTGCCGATCTGCCAAGGCTTCGACCAATATGCCAATGTCCGGCCGACCAGGATCCTTCCGGGCATTACCCCTCCGCTGCGCAACTGCGGTGTGGGCGATCTTGACTGGGTGATTGTCCGCGAGAATTCCGAAGGCGAATACTCCGGCCATGGCGGCCGCGCCCATCGCGGCCTGCCCGAGGAAGTCGGGACCGAGGTCGCCATCTTCACGCGCGTCGGCGTCACCCGCATCATGCGCTACGCCTTCAAACTGGCGCAGGCGCGGCCGCGCAAGTTGCTGACGGTCGTGACCAAGTCGAATGCCCAACGCCACGGCATGGTCATGTGGGACGAGATCGCTGCTGAGGTGGCTGCAGAGTTTCCTGACGTCAGCTGGGACAAGATGCTGGTCGACGCCATGACGGTGCGGATGACGCTGAAGCCGCAGAGCCTCGACACGATCGTCGCGACCAACCTGCATGCCGACATCCTCTCCGACCTCGCCGGTGCGCTGGCCGGCAGCATCGGTGTCGCCCCCACTGCGAATATCGATCCGCAGCGGCGTTTTCCCTCGATGTTCGAACCGATCCATGGCTCGGCCTTCGACATCACCGGCAAGGGCATCGCCAATCCTATCGCGAGCTTCTGGACCGCCGCGCAGATGCTCGACCATCTCGGCGAGCAGGAGGCCGCGGCTCGTCTCATGCGCGCCGTCGAAGCGGTCACCGGCGCGGGCATCCTCACCCCCGACCTCGGCGGCACCGCCACGACCAAAGAGGTCACGGAGGCCGTCTGCGACGCGATCCATTCCTCCAATATCTAGAACACGGCCGCGGGGTGTCACACATCGTTGCGTCTCCGGTCAGGGGCAGCATAAAATGCTGTCTTAGGCCAAGCCGCATCCCGTTCGTCCCTCCCCGAGCCCCCGAAACGCGATCGACTCGAACCTCCAATGTGTTAGTGTTGGGAAAGTGGCGGCACAATATGCTGCGGCGTTAGCAGGTTCGACAGGCGGAGTGGAGCGATGAAACTCGACCGGATCGATATAAAAATTCTGCATGAATTGCAGAAGAATGGCCGCGTCACCAATGTCGAGCTCGCCGAGCTCGTCAACCTGTCGCCGAGCCCCTGCCTGATGCGGGTGAAGAAGCTGCAGTCGGAAGGATATATCGAGGGCTACTCCGCACAGATCAATGTCGCCAAGCTCGGACAGACGTTGACCGTTTTCACCGAGATCACCCTGAAGAACCACCGGCAGATCGATTTCGCCCGGTTTTTGACGACGGTCGAGAAGATCGACCAGGTGATCGAATGTCATCTGGTCTCCGGCGGCTACGATTATCTGTTGAAATTCGTGACGGCCGGGATCGGCGAGTACCAGACGATCATGGAGCGGCTCTCCGACATGGAGATCGGCATCGACAAGTATTTCAGCTTCGTCGTTCTGAAATCGCCGATCGTCAAGGCGCACATGCCATTGACGAGCCTATTTCCGCTCTAGAGCCTTTCCTGGTCAGCTTGAAGCATTCTGCCGGAGCAGGTTTTCGACAGGGCAGAGGCGATTGGCGACGGGCATACCCTTTGGTACGTCCGAGCCGATCGCCTCTGATCCTGGCGGAAAGATGCCCGGCCCTTCGGGTTGGCTGAAACGGGCCGCCTGCTCGACCGGCCGGCTTGGCCGTAGAGCTGAGCTACGACGCGCGCCGGCCGGTCGAGCATCCGACTCCGTTTGAGCCAACAGAATGATTCAATCTGACCAGGAAAGGCTCTAGTTTGGTGGTCGACCCCGTCAAGGGTGCGCGGCCGCGGGGGTGACAAGGGCCGGATGCTCACATGGCATCGGCCTTTGCCATATGTTTCGTTTTATCGCAGGGATCACGGAAACGGCTGCCTGCCCGCTCAGCCCTTCAGGGCCGCGCGTACATCGGGGTCAGCCAGGGTGTCGTCCAAGGTTTTGCGCGTGCGCTCGATGATCGCGTCGATGTCGGCGTCGGTGCAACAGAGCGGCGGCGCATAACCGAGGACGCCGTTGCCAAAGGCACGGATGACCAGGCCGTTTTCCCAGGCGCGGTCGAAGATCCGGCGCGCCGGATCGGCGGCTGCCGGCAACGGCGTCTTCTTCTCCTTGTCGATCACCAGTTCGATGGCGGCGAGCATGCCGCGGCCGCGCACATCGCCGACGAGCGGATGGTCCTTGAGGCCTTCAAGCCCCTGCATCAGCCTTGCGCCGGCCTTCCGGCCGTTCGCCAGGAGACCGGTTTCATAAAGGTTCAGCACTTCGAGGCCGACGGCGGCGCTGACGGGGTGGGCCGAATAGGTATAGCCGTGACCGACGGCCGCGCCACCAGCGCCATCCGCAATGGTTTGGTAGACGTGGTCGGCCATGAAGACCGCCCCCATCGGCACATAGCCGGAGGTCAGACCCTTTGCCGTGGTGATGAAGTCCGGAACGATCTCGTCCTCCTCGCATGCAAAGAGTGGGCCGGTGCGGCCGAAAGCGGTGATCACTTCGTCGGCGACAAAGAGGATGCCGAGCTCGCTGCAAAGCGCGCGCATCGCCTTGATCCAGCCCTTCGGTGGCACCAGCACGCCGCCCGAACCCTGGATGGGTTCGGCATAAAAGGCGGCGACGCGTTCGGGACCGATCTCTTCGACCTTGCGACGCAGGGCTGCGAGGGAGGAGTTGATGATCGCCTGCGGGTCCTGGCCGACGGGGTTGCGATAGGCGTAGTGGGAGGGAATTTTATGCTGCCAGTCGAAGGGAATGCCGAAGCCGGCGTGGAACAGTGGAAGTGCCGTCAGCCCTGCCCCGACAGTCGAAGAACCGTGATAACCTTGCTCAAGGGAGATGAACTGGTCGCGCTGCGGCTGCCCGCGGGCGATCCAGTAATAGCGGATGAAACGGATCGTGCTGTCGACGGCATCGGATCCGCCCAGGGTGAAGTAGACATGGTTGAGGTCGCCTGGAGCCCGTTCGGCCAATGCCGCGGCAAGCCGGATCGCCGGTTCCGAGCCGAGACCGAAATAGGTTGTCGCATAGGGCAGGTCGCGCATCTGCCGCGTTGCTGCCTCGACGATCGATTCATGGCCGTAACCGGCATTGACGCACCACAGGCCGGCAAAGCCGTCGACCAGCTGCTTGCCGGAAGCATCGGTCACCGTCGCGCCTTTGGCGGAAGCGAGCACACGCACGCCGAGCTTTTCATGATTGCGGTAGGAGGCGACCGGATGCACGAGATGGGCGCGGTCGAGTTCGACAAGGGAATTGCTGTACATCATACTCTCCGGATCAGCCGAGCGCCTGGTTGGCGAGGGCGAAGATGGTGGCGACGGAATCGGCGTCTGGAATCGATGGCTTCATCATGGCGATGCCGCCACCGACATGGGCGAAGCCCTGTTCGACCAGCCAGTCGGACAGGGCTTCGCCCATGTCGGTGGTATCGACCCTGAGAAACACGCCGGGCCGCCGGGCGATGAAATGAGCGACGAGCGCTTTGGCGTCCTCCAGGTTCCCGGCAACGACGGGGCCGATGACCTCGCCCCGGCCGAAGGTGCGGATGACCGCAAAACCGGTGACGCCTCCGCTACGGCGGACGACGGCAAATTCCCCGACCTTGGCGAGATATGCGATCAGATCGGCGCGATCGGCGCCGAAGGCCTGTCGATCGAGTTCGGTGATCGCGGGAGAATCGGCAATGGCGGCGGCTGACGTCGCCATCGGCGCGGCGAGTTCTGCTGCGATGCCTTGGTGCTGCAGAATGCGGCCGGTCTGGCGGAAGCCGAGCTTCTCATAGAGCGGAAGGCCGTCGGCGGTCGCAACAAGCCGGAGCGGGCGTTTGCCGGCAAGCTCTATTGCGGCATCCATCAGCCTGCGGCCAAGCCCGCGGCCGCGCATGGCTTCATCGACGATGACCATGTTGATCGTGGCGCACTCTTGCTTGTAGGGGGTCATGAGCACGGTGCCGACCACCCGGTCGTTCTCGATCGCCACAACGCCTTCGCTCAAGGCAAGCGCCATCTGCCAATCCTCAGGGCGATGGGGCCAGCCTGCCTGCCGCGACAGGTTGAGAGCGGCACCCAGGTGTTCGGTGCCGAAAGCGGCGAAATCGATCTGGCTTGTCTGCATGACACTTCCTTCATTTCCTGGGTGGAAGTGTGAAGGAGTGCGGGTTGGCTAATCGTCTGAAGGCTACGCTCTGAGCGGTATCTTATCGTTTTCCCTTTGTCGCCCGCCGCATCTTATGCTGGCATGTAGGCTCCACGGGGCGGATCTCGCGCAAAATTCGCTGCACTCGCCGCAACGAGCCGGTGAAACAGTGGGATATAGCATGGGTGACGTAGTCAATCGTCCGCCGCCCTGCCGCGCCCGCCAGCCGGCGGGGGTCCGCAACCATCTGCCAAAGCCACCTTTCGATACGAAATAATCTGCTTCGTTAGCCGCCACATTCAGGCGAGCCGAGGGGCGGGCCGCGTCTATCATGGGTTCAAATGCCCCGGTCCACTCTCCAAAGGATATGCCCATGACCCTGTCGCGTCCGAAATACATCACCTTCGACTGCTACGGTACGCTGACCAACTTCCAGATGGCGGAAGCGGCACACGACCTTTACCGCGACCAGCTCGATGAACCCCGCATGGCCGAGTTCATCCGGAATTTCGCCGCCTATCGCCTCGACGAGGTCCTGGGCGACTGGAAACCCTATGCCGAGGTCGTTCACAATTCGATCGAGCGCAGTTGCAAGCGCAACGGCGTCAAGTTCAACGACGAAGATGCCCGCACGGTCTATGAGCGGGTGCCGACTTGGGGGCCGCATGCGGATGTGCCGGCGGGTCTTGCGAAGGTTGCCAAGGAGATCCCGCTGGTGATCCTGTCGAACGCGATGAATTCGCAGATCATGTCGAACGTCGAAAAGCTCGGTGCGCCCTTCCATGCGGTCTACACGGCCGAACAGGCGCAGGCCTACAAGCCGCGCCTGCAGGCCTTTGAATACCTGTTCGACATGCTCTGCTGCGACCCCGAAGATGTCGTCCATTGCTCCTCCTCGTTCCGTTACGATCATATGTCGGCTAACGATATCGGCATCAAGAACAAGGTGTGGGTGAACCGCGGCCACGAGCCCGCCAACCCGTTCTATGGTTACGTCGAGATCGCCGACATCTCCGGCCTCCCCGGTGTTTTCGGTCTCTAAAGCCAACGAAGGAAAGCGCGGGCGGCTTTTCCGCCCGCGCTTGTTTTTAAGTATCGGCCGGGCTCGCAGGCCGCCAAGGCAATTCGTTGCGGTAACGTCATGAAGTCGTGTTGCCGGTACTGGCAAGGTCGATTGTCGACCGCCCGGCCGGTGCCTAATCCGTATCCGTTCGCCCGCCGTGAAGTAAAAATGTGGCGCTCCCGCGTGCGCCACATTGCTGCTGGTTCTCACCTCATGATCGTTTCGGGCTCAGCTCAGCCCACCAATGTGGAAGCTCTTCATTTCGAGATATTCCTCGATGCCAACCTGGGCTCCCTCCCGGCCGAGGCCAGACTGCTTGACGCCGCCGAAAGGGGCGACTTCGGTCGAGATCGCGCCGGTGTTGAGCCCGATCATGCCGAATTCGAGCGCCTCGCCGACGCGCCAGGAGCGCTTCAGGTTTTCGGTGTAGAAGTAGGCGGCAAGGCCGAAGGGTGTGCCGTTGGCGATTGTGATCGCTTCGTCTTCCGTCTCGAAGCGGAAGAGCGGTGCAACCGGGCCGAAGGTCTCTTCGCTGGCAAGCAGCATGTCGGTTGTCGCCTCCGTCAGCACCATCGGCGCGGCGTATTGCCTGCCTTCCGCCACCGTGCTGCCCCGTGCGGCGATCTTGGCGCCTTTGGCCAGAGCGTCGTCGACATGGCGGTTGATCTTCTCGATCGCCGCAGCGTTGATCATCGGGCCGATGACATTGCCCGGCTCCGTACCGGGGCCGACCTTCATGGCGTTGACGCTGGCGCCGAGTTTCTCGGCAAAGGCATCATACACGCCGGCCTGTACCAAGATGCGGTTGGCGCAGACGCAGGTCTGGCCGCCGTTGCGGAACTTGGACAGGATTGCGCCTTCGACCGCGAGATCGAGATCGGCATCATCGAAGACGATGAACGGCGCATTGCCGCCGAGTTCGAGGGAGAGCCGCTTGACGCTGTCGGCGGCGCCGCGCATCAGAAGCGAGCCGATCCGGGTCGAGCCGGTGAAGGAGATTTTCCGCACCGTCGCGTTTGCCATGAACTCGTTGCCGATCTCAGTCGGCATGCCGGTGACGATATTGATCACCCCTGCCGGAATGCCGGCGCGCTCGGCAAGGATACCCATGGCGAGCGCCGAATAGGGGGTGAATTCCGAAGGCTTGATGACAACCGTGCAGCCGGCCGCCAAGGCGGGCGCCACCTTTCGGGTGATCATCGCGATCGGAAAATTCCACGGGGTGACGATCGCGCAGACGCCGACCGCTTCCTTGAGGACGATGATGCGGCGATCCGGTGTTGGCGAGGGAATGGTGTGGCCGCCGATGCGGCGGGCTTCTTCGGCAAACCATTTGACGAAGGAGGCACCGTAACGGACCTCGGCGCGAGATTCATCGAGAGGCTTGCCCTGCTCGAGCGTGATGAGCAGCGCAAGATCCTGGAGATTTTCGATCATCAGCGCATACCAACGCTCGAGCAGAACCGCACGCTCGGCATGCGTCCTCTTCTTCCATAGGGTGAAAGCGGCCTGGGCTGCGCCGATCGCCGCGCGGGTCTCGGCGGTTCCCATATCCGGGACAGTGCCAAGGCTTGCCTGGGTGGCCGGATTGGCGACGCTCACCGTTTTGCCCGACGCTGCCCTCGACCAGATCCCGTCGATCAGGCCGGCCTGCTGAAAAAGGTCTTTGTCTTTCAACTCAAGCATATCGTTTCCTCTCGGACCATTGGTCGTCGGCTGCAAGAGCCACCGTGATGGATGAATTTCGTCCCGTGCCGCCATCGCAGCCCTCGACGTGTTCCCGGGCTGAGCTTAGCGAAACAGGGCAAGCAGCATGCATCGACTGCGGGTGCCAGAGCGGTGGAAAATAACGTTTTGCGCGAGGCGACAGTCAGATTCGGTTGTTGCCTTGACGCTTCGGCTGATGGCCTTCAAAGGTCGGGAGGACGTGCAGAAGGAGCCATCGGCCAGCGTTGACGGATGCCCTAGAAGTATCCGAGGATGGATTTGACTTCGAGGTATTCGAGCATGCCCTCAATGCCGAATTCGCGTCCATTTCCAGATTGTTTGAAGCCGCCAAAAGGCGCGTGTGGATCCCAGGCCGGATAGTTGAGATGCACTTGTCCGCAGCGGATCTGTGAGGCGACGTCCTTGACGATGTCTATATTCTTGCCCTGCACATGCGCAGCCAGGCCGTAGACGGTATGGTTGGCGATGGCGATGGCTTCGTCCACCGTGTCGTAGGGAATAAGGCAGAGGACCGGGCCGAAGATTTCCTCCTGGGCGATGCGCATGTCTGTGCGCACGTCCGAGAAAACCGTCGGTTTAACGTAGAACCCGGCATTCAGACCGGCTGGGCGACCCTCTCCGCCGGCAACGAGCGTAGCGCCTTCCGCAATTCCGACGCCGATCATGGTCTGGATCCGATCGAACTGGGCGCGGTTGGCGATCGCACCGTGCGTGGTGGCGTTTGAACGGGGATCACCGACGACGATCTCATCTGCGGCCCTCTTGGCAAGCGACTCGATCTCGGAGAGCCGCGTGCACGGTACGATCATCCGCGTCGGCGCGCTGCATGATTGGCCGAGATTGCGGAAAGCAGCCGCTATGCCTAAGGAAACGGCTCGATCGAGATCGGCGTCCGGCAGGACCACGTTCGGTGACTTGCCGCCAAGCTCCTGCGCGACGCGCTTGACAGTCGGCGCGGCAGCCTGAGCCACCGCGATACCGGCGCGGGTTGAGCCGGTAATGGAAATCATGTCGACATCGGGATGCGACGCGAGGACCGAACCGACGGACGGGCCGTCACCATTGATGAGGTTGAAGACGCCGGAGGGGAAGCCGGCGTCCTCGATCGCCTCAGCAAACAGCAGCGCGTTGAGGGGAGAAAGCTCGCTGGGCTTCAGCACGACAGTACAGCCTGCGGCGAGTGCCGGCGAAACTTTGGCAGTGATCTGGTAGAGCGGCCAGTTCCATGGCGTGATCAGTGCGCAGACACCGATCGGTTCGTGGGTGATGGCGGTGTGGCCGCGCTGCTTGACGAAGGGGAAGGCTTCCAGGACCTCGCGAGCGACCTTGACATGGGCGACCGCCAGCGGCACCTGCGCGGTGCGCGAATATCCGATCGCCGCGCCCATTTCGAGGCTCAGGCACTGCGCAAACAGTTCGCTACGGGCTTCGAGCAGCGCCTGCAGGCGCTCAAGCAGGCCCGCGCGGTATTCCGGTTTGGTGCGGCTCCAGGTGGCGAAGGCCCGTCGGGCGGCGGAAACAGCCGCATCGACATCCTCGGCGTTTCCGAGCGCAAAGTGGGTCACCACCTCTTCCGTGGCAGGGTTGACCACGACGCCCTTGGCGGTGCCCTTGGGTTCGAGCCATCGACCGTCGATGAAGAACTTGTCCAGACGACCGTTGCGGGACAGGTGTTCGAGAGGCGTGATCATCTTACAAGGTCCTTCATGCGGCAATTGCGCGGAGGATCGGCAGGGACCAGGGGTGGCCGTCCATGACGTCGTCGGCCGTCCCCAGGTGAGGCCGTCTAGCCGCGACCGGGGCGGCGCCAGGATCGGTCAGGGCAGCAGGTCCTTCATGCGGTAATAGGTGCCGACGATCGGCAGGAACCACGGATTCCCGGTATGCATCGGAACGGCGGGCCAGGCGAAGCCGTCGAGTGGATTGGCGTCTTTGCGCCCCATCGCCATATTCGCCAGGGCGTTACCCATGAAGGTCGACAACTGGGCTCCGTGGCCGGAATAGCCCATGCTGTAAATCACACCCTCGGCGCTGCCCGCGCGGGGATAACGGTCTTGCGTGCAACCGACGAGGCCGCCCCAGCAATAGTCGATCTCGACGTCGGCAAGCTGCGGAAACATGCCGAGCATCTGCTGGCGCAGAAGCTGGCCAGAGCTGACGTCGGTTTTCTGGTTCGACACAGTCGAAAATCTTGCCCTCCCCCCGAACAGCATGCGGTTGTCGGGCGTCAGGCGGAAATAGTTGGCGATGTTGAGCGAGTTGGTGAAGTTGCGGTTGCCCGGAACCGTCGCGGCGACCTCCTGCGGCGTGAGCGGGCGCGTCGCAATGATGAAGGAAGCGATCGGCATGAGCCTCCGGCGGAAATAGTTAAAGACGCTTGGCGTATAGGCATCGGTCGCCAGGATGACCTGGCGCGCGGTAAGCGAGCCGGTCGGTGTGGTTAGCCGCCATCCATTCGGCACGCGTTCGCGGCCGGTGACCGGGTTTCGCTCCCAGATCGCGGCACCATGGCGGCGGGCCGCCTGCGCCACGCCGTTGGCGTAGCGTCCCATGTGCATCATGGCGGATTTCGGATAGAGAATCCCGCCATGGAAGGCATCCGATAGCACCTCCTTACGGAGGTCCTCACGCGTGAGCCATTCGGCTGACGGGTCGACCTCGCGACGGATTTCGTCTGACATCGCCTGCAGCTTGCCGACATGAGAGGGCTTGGAGGCAAGCTTGAGCTTGCCGCCCCTGCGGAAATCGCAGGCGATCTTTTCTTCCTCGATGATCCGTTCGATCATGTCGATCGAGTCATCATAGGCTCGCCACAAGCGGCGCGCCCGGTCTTCTCCAAGATGCTGCTTGGCGGCGCTGAAGCTTGCGAAATGACCGCTGTTGAGGTGCCCGCCATTGCGGCCGGAGGCACCATACCCGACGTGCTCGGCTTCCAACAGAGCGACCTTCACACCGGATTGCGCCAGTGTGCGCGCGGCGTTGAGCCCCGTGAAGCCAGCACCGATCACTGCAACCTCGAAATCTCCCGAGACGGGGTCGACGATGCATCCGGCGAATGGGATTGAGGTGTCATGCCAGTAGGAAGCAAATTTCATTGGCGCATGCCCTTATGCTCGTCTGATCCGAAGTATGAAGTATATGCCTGCTTGCGCTGGAGAGGTGCGGCGCAGGCGGCCTTGTTTCGCAACAATTGCCTGTGTTGGGGGCAGCAAACCACAGGATATTCTGTTTATGCGCCAACTCCGCAGCCCACCCCTTGAAGCCACAGATTAGGATCTACGCAGAATTCGGTCCCGAGGTGCTTCCAGGAGTAGATCATGCCCAATGATGCTCAGCTGTTGCCGAAGTGGTGCTGCATCGGGCCGACTCCAAAGGACTGGGAACGAGCCTGGCCTGGCCCGGTAAATCGGCTTGCGGCCCAATCGGCACCAGCACCAGACCTATGAATGTCGCACCAAATTGGGAGTCAGACGATGACCGGTAAGACCATCCTCCTCTTCGAGGCGAAAAGCGGATATGCTCCGGAGGGCCAGCGACGCACCTTAGGGCCAGACGACATATTCGGAGCCGGCCGCGATATCGTCTGGAGCGCTTCCAGCGGGGTTTCCGCTGGATCAGTGCATTGGAACGGAAAAGCCTCCATCGCCAGTTTTCCCCATACGGAATCCCTGGTTGTCGTGGCAGGGCGACTTGTCCTGCATTCGGGCGGCTCAACGTTTGATCTCACATCCGGCGACAGCGTGGTCATCGGCCGGGGCAAGGACGTCACAGCGGAAGCGGAAAAAGGCACCCGCTGGATCTTCTGTGCGACGATCGCGCCAACATTGAGCACGCAAGGCGTCGTGGCGATCGATAGGCAGGTTGCACTTGCCCCCTCCCCGCCGCCTCCGGCGCAGTTCGTGGAGGGGGACACACCTCAGTGCAGTCACTTCAGGGCATTTTCCGACGAGGCGGTCGGCTTTCGAACAGGTGTCTGGGCGACGACGCCGCACGTCCGGCTGTCGCGCCCTCATCCCGTCCATGAATTGATGTATATCCTGGAGGGGCAGGCTGATGTGACCGATGGAGACGGTACGAAAACGTCAGTCGAGGCGGGAGACGCGATCTTCGTCGGTCGCGGGACGATCAACCGCCTATCGATCCACGGCAACCTCAAGAAGATCTTCGCCATCGTCGAAGGCCTGGAGATTTAACCGGATCAGCGGCCTCGTCTGCGGATAGAACGCCGAATGTTGAGGCTTACCCTTCTGCCGGCCTTCGGTGCTTCTATGCGGCAGGCGCGCCCATCTTTCGGGCGAGCGCCGTTGGCAGTCGCTCAGTCGTAAACGCAGACGTAGATCTTGCGCACGGTCTCGATGGTACGCCAGACGCCGACAAAACCGGGCTTCATCACAAAGCTGTCGCCGGCGCGATAAGTCTTCGTCTCGCCGTCTTTTTCGTCGATTTCAACGACACCGGAAATGATGTGGCAAAACTCGTAGACCGTGCCCTTGATGGAATGGTGCTCGCCGGGCGTCGCTTCCCAAATGCCGGTCAGCACCTTCTCGCCTTTTGAGGCATCTTGCGCCCAGGTCTTGTAGGTGGGATTGCCTGAAATCAGCCGTTCTGCGTCCGGCACGGCCTGTTTTGGGGCGAAGTTTGGATCGGTATCGATGGTCAACAGAAACGACATGTCATTTTCCTCGTTTAATAACCGCGTGTCCGATCGACCAGGCCGATCAGCTTTTCGCCGGCGCGGTGGCGCCGAATATTTTCAGTGACCGATTGCGCCGCCGTTTCCGGTTGCGTGACGGAGGCGGTGTGCGGCGTAATCGCTACTTTCGGATGTTGCCAGAGTGGATGTTCTGCCGGCAGCGGCTCGGGATCGGTGACATCGAGCATCGCCGCGGCAAGACGGCCGCTATCGAGAGCCTCGATCAAAGCCGCGTGGTCAAGGTGCGGCCCGCGGCCCACATGCAACAGCCGTGCGCCGGCCGGCAGCTGTGCGAAGAGCTCGGCATTGAGGATGCCGCGCGTCTCGTCGGTCAGCGGCAGCAGACAGACCAGGATGTCGGTCTTCGCCAAAAAGGCGGCCAGTCCATCCGTGCCATAGTGGCAGGTAACGCCGTCGATTTGCTTCTCGCTTCGGCTCCATCCTGCGAGCGGAAATTGGAAGGGCTTCAAGCGTTCGATCGCCGCCTGCGCCAGAATGCCGAGGCCCAGAAAGCCTATTCGGCGCCGAGCGGCCTGCGGCGCGGCGAGCGTCTGCCAGACAGACTGTCGCTGCAGCTCCCGGTAAGCGAGCATCTCCCGGTGGAGCGTCAGGACGCCGAGAGTGACGTATTCTTCCATCATCCGGATAATGCCGTCCTCGACCATGCGGACGACCGCTACATGGTCCGGTAGGCTGCCCTGTTTGAGCTGATCGACGCCGGCGCCGATACAAAACAAAACTTCCAAATTGCGGTAACGCGAGATATCGCCTGGGATCGTCCATGTCAGAAGATACCGCACCCTTTGCGGATCCACCGGCTGGCCCTGCCCGACGAACTCCAGATCCGGCAGTTCGCGCGCAAAAATCTCCTGGAAAACCGCACCGCGTGTGGCATCGGAGTTGAAGAGAAACGCCATGAAAATCGCCTTCTTTCAGCCTTCGGCAAGATGGGTGCCGAGTTCCTCGATCATCGTCTGGCATGCCGCGAGCTCGCCAACTTCGATGTATTCGTCAGGCCGGTGTGCGCGACCAATATCCCCAGGACCGCAGATGATGGAATCGATGCCAGCCTGCTGGTAGAGCCCGGCCTCCGTGCCATAGCTTACGGCGGCAAGCGGCTCCTGCCCCGTCAATTTCATCAGCAGCGTTGCGAGGTCGCTGCCTTCAGGGAGCGCAAGTCCCGGGTAAGCGCTCAGCTCGTGCCAGCCCACCTCGAAGCCCTGGTCTTTGAGAGCCGCAAGCCTGGCCCTTACCGGCTCCAGCAGAGATGACGGGGAGATACCCGGCACAGCGCGGACCTCGATATCGGCGGTGCAGCGATCCGGAATGATATTGACCGCCTGGCCGCCAGTAATGACGCCAACCTGCAATGACGAGTAGGGAGGCGCGAAATCATGGTGGAAGGGCCCGTTCGTCAGGGACTTGCCGTATTCCGCAATCTCGGTGATCAGATTGGCCATGGCATGAATGGCGTTAAGCCCCAGATTAGGGCGTGAGGAATGACCCGAGCGCCCGATCACCTCGAGGCGGACAGCCGCCTTGCCTTTGTGCGCCCGAACGGCCTGCATCCGGCTCGGCTCGCCGATGATCGCCCCCAACGGTGCATTGCACAGGTTTGGCAGCTCGGCGATGAGATGCGGTACGCCGCGGCTGCCTGCCTCCTCGTCATAGGAGAAGGCAAGGTGAATTGGCCGTCGCAGGTTCATGGCGGCAAGCTTCGGCAATGCGGCCAAGGCGCAGGCGAGAAAGCCTTTCATGTCGCTGGTGCCACGTCCGTAAAGTCTGCCTTCCTCGGCGCGCAGAACGAAAGGATCCGAACTCCATTCCCGTTCGCCGGCCGGCACGACATCCATGTGCCCGGACAGAATGTAACCCTGGCCTTCGCGCGGTCCGACAGTCGCGAAAAGGTTGTACCGGTCACCTTCCGGGCCGAGATGGACCGTCACATCGGCTCCCGCCTTCCGGCAATAGTTACGTATCCAGTCGGCAATCGCGCCATTCGGCGTGCCGACAACGGAGGGAAATGCGATCAACCTTGCGAGAATTTCTTTGACGTCCATGGGAGTGACCAAGTTGCCTTCAGAGTGGTCTAGATGTTACTAAGCCTAAGCGCAGGGATGCGTTTTACCTGCTGAGTAGGGCTTCGGTTCAGCTGAAGATTTCGAATTGTTGCGATGAACAAGCCAATCCTGCCGGCCTTGGTGTGCAATATTGTGACTTGGTTGCAATCGGCGCATGATCAAAGACACTGTCTACCTCCAGTGGAGCTTGGTGATCCGGCGAACGGAGCGGATATCCGAAAATGCAAAAATCAGTGCGCCTGAAATCATTCGAATTGATCGCGCAGGATATAAACAGTGTCGATGTCAGCCTGCTTCACGCGCTGTCGATCGGCGTCGGCTGGCCGCACCGGCCCAAAGACTGGGATCTCCTGCGGCGCGCTGGGCTTGGCATCGTTGCGGTCGATGGCATAGGACGCGTCTTCGGAAGTGCGATGTGGTTTCCGCATGGCGATGATTTCGCCACGATCGGTCTGGTGATCACCTCGCCTCGCACGCAGGCGCAAGGGACCGGGCGATGGCTCATGGACCAAGTGTTCGAGCAGTGCGGCGACCGCAATCTGAGCTTGAATTCGACCCATGCAGCTTACAGACTTTATGTTTCGCTCGATTTCACCAAGGAAGCGATTGTCTATCAATACCAGGGAGATGTTGGGCCGAAGCTTCCTCCCCTGCCGGAGCTGAATGGGCAGTTGAGCGAACTGTCCAGCGACAAAATCGAGGAGATCAACGCTCTCGATACGCGAGCCTTCGGCACCGATCGCGGCAAGTTGATCGCTTTGCTTGCTGAGGGGGCGTCCATTTGCACACTCCGGCGAGGCGACGAAATCGTCGGCTATTCCATGTGCCGCGAGTTCGGGCGTGGCCATGTGATTGGTCCGATCGTGGCAAGCAATGATCAGGACGCGATCAATCTTGCCGCCGTGCATCTCAAGGATTTGGCAGGCGGGTTCGCACGTGTTGATACCCGAGAGAAAGGCCTGTTCGCCGAGTTCCTTCAACAGAGCCGGCTCGCCGTCTCCGATACCGTTACGACCATGTCCAAGGGGCGTAATTTCTTAAATAGGCAGAGCGGCGAACCGGCGGTTTATGGTTTGGCCGGCCATGCGCTAAGCTAGTGTAATGGACTGGCGAAATCTAATTTTACGCTGATGGATTACCTTCTCCCCCGTACTGACGGGCAGAAGGGACGTGCCCTACAAGACCCTGGTGACGGAGAGGCCGCGGCATTCGCCCGTTTACGGGGGTTCGAAGGACGGGTCGAGACCCGTGGCTCGACCCCGGTCGGTCGCCGCAGCCGGATGGGCAGTTGTCGGCGATCGCGTGCCTGAGGTGTCGAGCGCATTCCCGCAAAATTGTGTGGTGGATTGCACAAACACGAAAAGAGATAGAGCATCCCCGCGACTCGAAGAAACAGAAATGGTCTATCTGAGGAGACAGTCATGGAATTGAAGGACGCAACTTTGTTTCGGCAGGCCGCATTGGTCGGCGGCGATTGGATCGAGGCCGGGGACAATGCGATCGCCGTGGATAATCCCGCGACCGGCGAGATCATCGGCCGCGTTCCCAATCTGGGGGCTGCGGAAACCAAGGCGGCGATTGCCGCAGCCGAGATTGCGCAGAAGGAATGGGCAGCCCGCACCGCCAAAGAACGGTCGGTGATCCTGCGGCGCTGGTTCCAGCTGATGATGGACAATCAGGACGATCTCGGCCGCATCCTGACATCAGAACAGGGCAAGCCGCTTGCTGAAGCCAAGGGCGAGATCGCCTATGGCGCGAGTTTCATCGAATGGTTTGCCGAGGAGGCGCGGCGTGTCTACGGCGACATCGTTCCCGGCCATCAGAAGGACAAGCGCATTCTGGTGATGAAGCAGCCGATCGGCGTCGTTGCCGCCATCACCCCGTGGAATTTCCCGAATGCGATGATCACCCGCAAGGCGGGGCCGGCCTTTGCCGCCGGCTGCGCCATGGTGTTGAAGCCGGCCTCGCAGACGCCCTTTTCGGCAATTGCCATTGCCATCCTTGCCGAGCGCGCCGGCTTCCCCAAAGGCCTGTTCAGCGTCTTGACCGGCTCGGCGCGCGCCATCGGTGGCGAGATGACCGCAAGCCCCGTCGTACGCAAGCTGACCTTCACCGGCTCGACCGAAGTCGGCACCGAGCTTTACAGGCAGAGCGCCGCGACCATCAAGAAGCTTGGGCTGGAACTCGGCGGCAACGCCCCCTTCATCGTCTTCGACGATGCCGATCTCGATGCGGCCGTGGAAGGTGCTTTGATCGCCAAGTTCCGCAACAACGGCCAGACCTGCGTCTGCGCCAACCGCCTCTATGTGCAGGAGGGTGTCTATGACGCCTTTGCCGAGAAGTTGTCGAAGGCCGTCGGAGCGCTGAAGACCGGCAACGGCTTCGACGAGGGCATCAATCTCGGCCCGCTGATCGACGAGGCAGCACTTGCCAAGGTCGAAGAGCATGTCGCCGATGCGCTTTCCAAGGGCGGCCGGGTCATTGCCGGCGGGCATCGCCATCGGCTCGGCGGGCGCTTCTATGAGGCGACGGTGCTGGCCGACGTCGCCGCTGGCATGGCTGTGGCGAAGGAAGAGACGTTCGGACCGGTGGCTCCACTCTTCCGCTTCAAGGACGAAGGCGATGTGATCGCCCAGGCCAACGACACCGAGTTCGGTCTCGCCTCCTATTTCTACGCCAAGGATCTCGCCCGGGTCTTCCGGGTCGCCGAAGCGCTGGAATACGGCATGGTCGGCGTCAATACCGGGCTGATCTCGACGGCCGAAGCCCCCTTCGGCGGCGTCAAGCTCTCCGGCCTCGGCCGCGAAGGCTCGAAATACGGCATCGAGGAATTCACCGAAATCAAATATGTCTGCCTCGGCGGCATCGCCTGAGGCCAAAACAAGGCCCAAGACAAGCATAGCCCATCCACGATTTCTGTTCTTTTCGAGAAACGGCCGTCATGGCTATGGGCTTGCCGTCGAGGCGGCGTCATCGACCTGTCGGCTCACCACGGTGCAAGCTGAGCATCGTGGAGGGTCACCGGCCTTTTGCAGAGCAAACTCCGACGGCGTATCCTCGATTCGATGATGACCCTTTGGCAAGTTCATCCAGGCGCTATGGTGCAGGAAAAGCAAGGGCGAGCATGGGACAAGATACAAGCCACGTTCAGGAGCGGATGACGATTGTCGGTGATCTCGAGGCTGCGTCCTTTGTCCCCTGGATCCGGCGCCATGCCGCCAAGCTCGGGCTCTCGCACAGCATATCTCATACAAGTTCGATGCGGATTGAACTCGAGCTTTCAGGACCGGAGGATTTGATCGACATGATGGAGGTGGGGTGCTCGCTGGGGCCAATCGACGTATGGGTCGAGAGCATAGAACGCACGGCGATCATCGGAGAAACGGCCTGACACCAAATGCGGTTTTTTGCGATGTGCATATTATTTAATCAATATTGCCAATGCGAAATAACTATGCAAACGTGAGGCCTTGAGCGCAACTGCCTTGAGGCCAAGGTGGAGCGTGCTCTACAAAACATAGTATGGTTCAGGAAGTCTAGTCATGCCATCCGATACGACCGGCTTTTGGACGCCAGTCGCCCTTTCCCGAGATCTGCCGGCCGCAACCGTCATGCCGGCCCGGACGGCATCTGGATCGATAGCCCTCTGGCGCAGCGCTTTGGGGCGTATATCGGCATCGGCGGATCGCTGTCCGCACCGCGGCATGCGTTTGTCCCATGGCTTCGTGCGCGGCGAGGCACTTTCCTGCATCTATCACGGCTGGAGCTATGGTCAGGCCGGAAACTGTCTGCGCATTCCCGCCCATCCGGGGCTGGCGCCGCCGGAAACCATCCGTGTCGCCACCCATGACGTCGAGGAAGCGGGCAGCGTGATCTGGGTGGCGGTCGGCACGCCCACTTCGAAGCCGCCGAGGCTTGACGGCCTCATGCCCCTGCGCTCGCTGACGGCGTTTGCCGGCACTGCCGCGATCGAGGCGGCAGCCGGCGTGAAGGCGAACCCTGACGGTCTTATCGAGATCGACGCATCCACGGGCAGCTTCTGTCTGCTATTATCCGCTCAGGAAGATGGGCAGACGCTGATCCATGTGCTGCTGAAGGGTGACGTCGGCCCCGCCGTCGCCATCGGCGCTTCGCGGGCCGCCGAAGGCCTGCGCCGCCGGGCTGAAGGTCTTCAGAAAAAGGAGATCGCGCGGTGAGGATGCAGGCGATGATCGACGAATGGTATCCGGTCGGGCTTTTCAGTCAGCTTGAGAGCCCCGGTCGCAGGACGGCGTTGATGGGCGAGCCGATCGAAGTGGCGAGCGACGCCGATGGCAATGCGCGGGTAACGGCCGGCGACGGCCGTGTTCTGCCGGTGCGCGTACGTTACGGCCATGTTTGGTCTTCCCTCGGCGAGCCGAAGAAGGATATTTTCCCGATCCCCGAGGCCGACCAGCCCGGCCGCCGTTTCGTCGACGTCGGCGTGGTGCGGGTACGCTGCTCGCCCCTGCGCGCCGTCGAGAACTTCCTCGACATTGCCCATTTCCCCTTCGTCCACACCGACATTCTCGGTGCAGAGCCGCACACGGAGGTTCAGAACTACAAGGTCGAGATCCGCGAGGAGGAAGACGAAGTCTGGGCAACGCAGGTGAAGTTTTACCAGCCGCAGGCCTCCAAGTCGGCAAGCGGCGGGATCACCACGGAGTATATGTACCGCGTGCCGGCACCGACCTGTTCCGTGCTCTACAAGACCTGCCCGCCGCGCCCGAGCGAATGGGATGTCATCACGCTCTTCGTGCAGCCGCTGGCCGAGGACCTGTGCGACGTCTGGCCGTGGATGGCGCTCTTCGACGACGAAACTGCGATGACCGACCTCATCCACTTCCAGCAGACGATCTTCCTGCAAGACCGTTCGATCCTCGAAAACCAGATCCCGCGGCTCCTGCCGCTTGATCCCGGTATGGAAATCCCGACGCGGGCCGATCTGACATCGATCGCTTACCGGCGTTGGCTCAAGCGTCACAATTATACTTACGGCGCACAGCTGGTGGCGCAATGAGGCTCTACGACTACATTCTTTCCCCCAGCTGCTACAAGGTGCGCCTGATGGCGGCGCTGACCGGCGTGAAGCTGGAACTTCGTCCGGTGGATTTCCATCCCGGCGCCGAGCATCGCGGCCCCGAGCTTCTCACCCTCAATCCGGCAGGCTCCATTCCGATCCTGGAGGATGGTGATCTGATCCTGACCGAGTCGTCGGCGATTCTCGTCTATCTCGCCGCCAAGGCAGCACCCGAATGGCTTGGTAATGGCGCGGCGCGGGAAGCGGCCCAGGTGCAGCAATGGCTGTCGTTCTCCGGCCGGCTGACGGCAAGCCTCGGCGGCGCGCGACTTCATGAGATGCTGCTGCGGCCGGGCGATATCGGCGCGCTGCAGGCCCAGGGTATCGCCGCACTTCGCGAGCTCGAGGCCGGGCTCGTCGAGCAGGGTCTTCGCGGCGTGCGCTTTCTTGCCGCCGACCGGCCGACAATTGCCGACATCGCCTGCTTTCCCTATGTGGCGCTGGCGCCCGATGGGGGCGTGACGCTGGATGCTTATCCCGCCATCCGGCTCTGGTCGCGGGCGCTGCGAGCCCTCGACAAGTTTATCGAAATGCCGGGTATTCACCGGCTGCACGAATTGAAGCCCGAACCTCATATCGAAGAACCGGGCGAGGCGTGACATGACCGGCTATCTCCTGAAGAACTGCGCGGCCGTGATCGTCGACGAGGGCAAGGGGCCGGTCGTCCGTCGCCATGTCGATCTCCTGACCGACGGTTCGGCGATTGTGGCGATCGGCGAAAATCTGGCGGCGGACGCGCTTTTCGCCGGCACGACTGTTCAGGATGCTGCCGGCTGGTTCGTCTATCCCGGCCTCGTCAACACCCATCATCATTTTTTCCAATGCTTCGTGCGCAATCGCGCCGATCTCGACTGGACGAAGCTTTCGGTCATCGAGTGGCTGGACTGGATCTACCCGATCTTTTCGCAGCTCAACGAGGAGTGTTTTTACCACTCCTCCGTCACGGCGATGGCCGAGATGATCAAACATGGCTGTACCACGGCTTTTGACCATCAATACAATTTCCCGCGGCACGCCGGGAAGCGGCTGATCGACCGCCAGTTCGAAGCAGCCGAACTGTTCGGCATGCGCTTCCACGCCGGCCGCGGCGGCAATACCCTGCCGAAGTCGGAGGGCTCGACCATTCCCGACGAGATGCTGGAAACGACCGATGAATTCATCGCCGACTGCGCCCGGCTGATCGACACTTACCACGATGCCAACCCCTTCAGCATGCGCCAGGTCGTGGTGGCGCCCTGCCAGCCGGTGAATTGCTATCGCGAGACCTTTGCGGAATCGGTGGCGCTGGCGCGTGATCGCGGCGTCATGATGCACACCCATGTCGGCGAGGGCGAAAGCCCGGTCATTCATGCTCGCCATGGCATGCGCACGGTCGATTATCTGGAAGAAGTCGGCTTTGCCGGGCCGGACACCTTCTATGCCCATTGCTGGGAGTTGAGCCACGACGAACTCAGGAAGATGGCGGCGAGCCGCACCGGCGTGGCGCACTGCCCGGAGCCGGTCTATCTGGTCGGCGCTGAAGTCACCGACATTCCCGCCATGGCCGCCTTCGGCCTGCGCATCGGCCTTGGTTGCGACGGGGCCGCCTCCAACGACAATTCCAACCTGATGCACTGCCTGCACTCCGCCTATATGCTGCAGTGCCTGGTCTCCTCCAGCCGCGCCCATCCCGTGCCGCCGCCCGTCGATTTCCTCGGCTACGGCACGACAGGCGGTGCGAGCCTGCTCGGCAGGCGCGACATCGGCCGGCTGGCGCCCGGCATGGCAGCCGACCTGTTTGCGATTGACACGCGCCGCATGGATTATGTCGGTACGCGGCACGATCCGTTGAGCCTGATTGCCCGCGTCGGCATCGGCATGGCGACCGACATGACGATGATCAATGGCCGCATCGTCTGGCAGAAGGGGGAATTCCCCGGTCTCGACGAGGCCAAGCTTTCTGCCGACGCCGAGGCTGCACTCGCAGCCGTGAAATTCTAAAAACCAAAAAAGGGAACCCGTGAACATGACCAAATTGACCCGCAGAAACCTGATGACGGCCGCTGCCGCCACCGGCCTTGCCGGCGCGCTCGGCCGCCGTCTTGCCTTCGCCGCCGACCAGCCGCTCGGCATCACCCTCGTCGTCCCTTCGCCGATCGGCGACGTAGGCTGGGGGCACGCCCTTGCCGCCGGTCTCGAGCCGATCAAGGCCGCTTACGGCGACAAGGTGAAGGTCACGGTGCTTGAGAATATAGCCGAAGGCCCGGACGCCGACCGCATCATGACCAAGACCGTCGCCGACGGAAATAAGTTCCTGATTGCCGGCTCCTTCGGCTATCAGAACGGCGCCCTGCAGATCGCCCGCCGTGATCCGAGCGTGACGGTCCTGCATGCCTCCGGCTTCCAGGTTGCTCCGAATTTCTCGCCGTTCGCCGCCAAATATTTCCAGGGCACCTATCTGCTCGGCATGGCCGCGGCGGCGCTTTCCAAGACCGGCAAGCTCGGCTCCGTCTCGGCCTTTGCCATTCCCGAGCTCATTACCTCGATCAACGCCTTTACGCTCGGCGCCCAGGCGGTGAAGCCGGATATCGAAGTCTCCGTCGTCTGGGTCAATTCCTGGTTCGACCCGGCCAAGGAGCAGGAGGCAGCCAAGGCGCTGATCGCGCAGAAGTGCGACGTGATCTTCTCCAATGCACAGGACACGCCATCCGTCATCTCTGCCTGTGAGGACGCCGGCGTCTACGCCTTCAACCTCAATTCGTCGATGAAGAAGTATGCGCCGAAAACCTATCTCGGCTGCATCTCGACGGACTGGTCGCCCTTCTTCAAGGCTTCGGTCGATGCCCATCTCGCCGGTACGTTCAAGGGGGCCAATACGTTCCTCGGCGTCGCCGACAAGGTCGTCGAAGTGGTCGACTGGAACCCAGATATTCCGGCCGACGTAATGACCAAGATCAAAGAGGTCGAGGCAAAGATCGCCGACGGCAGCTTCTCGCCCTTCACCGGGCCGATCACCAAGGCCGACGGCAGCGAAGGTGCCGCCTCGGGCGCAACCATGGCCGACCCTGAGATCATAGCCATGAATTGGCACGTCAAGGGCGTCTCGACGCCGCTGCCGAAATAATTCATGACCACCCCGCTCCTGTCGCTGCGTGGCATTTCGAAAAGCTACGGCCAGATCCATGCCAATCAGGCAATCGATCTGGACGTGGCTCCGCAATCGATCCATGCGATCCTCGGAGAAAACGGGGCGGGAAAATCGACGCTGATGAAGCTGATTTACGGTGTCGAGCAGCCGGACGACGGAGATGTCGTCTGGGAAGGAACACCCTTGCGCCTCGCCTCCCCCGGGGAGGCGAGGCGCAAGGGTATCGGCATGGTCTTCCAGCACTTTTCGCTGTTCGAGACATTGACGGTCATCGAGAATATTCAGCTGGTGGTGCCGGGTCGCAAAGCTGATCTCAAGGAACGTATCCGGACGCTTGGACGGGAGTTCGGCCTCGAAGTCGATCCGCTTGCCCATGTGCATGCGCTGTCGGTCGGCGAGCGGCAACGGGTGGAGATCATCCGAAGCCTGATGACCAATCCGAAGCTGCTGATCCTTGACGAGCCCACCTCCGTCCTGCCGCCGCAACTGGTGGAGAAACTCTTCGACACCCTGCGTCGGCTGCGCGACGGCGGCGTTTCCATCCTGCTGATTTCCCACAAGCTCGAAGAAATTCGGGCGATCTGTGACCGCGCGACGATTCTGCGGAGCGGACGCGTGACCGGAGATATCGACCCGCGCGATCACGACGCCCATGACCTTGCCCGGATGATGATCGGCCGCGATATGCCGGCACCCATCTCGGCGCTGCCGCTGTCTGGCGGGGAAAAGCGGCTGGAGATCATCGGTTTGGACCACCAGCCCGACGATCCCTTTGCGGTGCCGCTCTCCGGCCTCAGTCTCGAAGTGCGTTCCGGCGAAATCCTTGGGATCGCCGGTATTTCGGGCAACGGCCAAAGTGAGCTTGCCGCGCTGATTTCGGGCGAGACCATGCTGGGGCGCGAACAACGCGACCGGATCTACATGATGGGAATGGATGTCGGCAGGCTCGATGCCGCCGCGCGGCGGCAGCTCGGATTTGCCTTCGTTCCGGAAGACCGGCTCGGACGCGGCGCCGTGCCGGAAATGTCGCTCGTCCTCAACAGCTTGCTGACGGCCCATCCACTCAAGCTTTTACGGCGTGGTCTCATCGAAAGGGCACGAGCGATGACATTCACCAAGGATTGTATCCGTCAGTATGATGTCCGCACACCCGGTCCGGATGCGGAAGCCGGCACCCTGTCCGGCGGCAACCTGCAGAAGTTCATCGTTGGCCGCGAAATCATGCTGTCTCCGAAATTGCTTTTCGTGGCGCAGCCGACCTGGGGCGTCGATGTCGGCGCTGCATCCGCCATCCGCAGCCGCCTGGTCGCATTGCGCAATCAGGGCATGGCGATCCTCGTCATTTCCGAGGAACTGGAAGAACTGTTCGAGCTCTGCGATTCCATCCAGGTGCTGCATCACGGCCGGCTCAGCCCGCCGCTCGCAACGCGGGACACGAAGCCCGAGGAGATCGGCCGATACATGATCGGGGCACATACCTCGCCCGAGAAAGTCCAGTGATGAGCGCTTGGTTACCCGCTTCCGTTCCCACCCTGGTCCGCCGGGAGCGTGCCTCGCTGGCTGCGGCCCTCTGCGCACCCGTCATCGCGCTCGGGGGGGCGATCGCACTTAATCTTTGCCTTTATGTCTTGATGGGCCGCGACCCCGTCGCGGTCGTCTATGCGATGCTTTTCGAGCCCTTCCTCTCCTGGGCTTCATTTTCGGAAGTGCTCTTAAAGGCTGGGCCCCTCCTCCTCATCGCCCAGGGGCTGGCAATCGGCTTTCGCGCCAAGGTTTTCAATATCGGCGCCGAAGGCCAGTTTATCCTTGGGGCGATCTTCGCCTCCGCCATTCCGGTCTGGTTTCCCCAGGCGACGGGCCAGTGGATCTGGCCGGCGATGCTGCTGCTCGGCGCCATCGGCGGCGCACTCTGGGCTTCTCTTACCGCCTTCTGGCGCGTACGCCTCAACGCCAACGAGATCCTCGTTTCGCTGATGCTGAGCCTCGTTGCCGCGCAACTGTTGAACTATCTGCTGCTCGGCCCCTGGAAGGATCCGAACGGCTTCAATTTCCCGCAGTCGGTGATGTTCCAGTACGATGCGATGGTGCCGACCCTGATTGCCGGTACTCGTGTCAACGTCTCCTTCCTCATCACCCTCGTTTTGTCGGTTGCGGCCTGGGTCTTCATGCAGAAGAGCTTCATCGGCTATAAGCTGCAGGTCGGCGGCCTGGCGCCGAGGGCTGCCGGCTACGCCGGCTTCAGGGAAGGTTGGGCGATCTGGCTTTCGCTGCTGATCGGCGGTTTTGCTGCCGGCCTTGCCGGCGCCGCCGAAGTTGCCGGTCCGCTCGGCCAGCTGCAGCGTTCGGTCGCGAGCGGCTATGGTTATGCGGCCATCATCGTCGCCTATCTCGGCGGCCTGCATCCAATCGGCATCGTGGTCTCGGCGCTGGTCATGGCGGTCATCTATATCGGCGGCGACAATGCCATGGTCTCGGCCGGCCTGCCGATCGCCGCCGTCCGTGTCTTCCAGGGCAGTCTGCTGCTCGCCTACCTGATCGCCGTCGCCTTCGTGCGCTACCGTCTTGAATGGCGCCGCACCGCCCAGCGGAGCCTGCCATGAACGCCATCGAGTTCATTCTTGCCGGCATGCTTGCTGCCGCGACACCGTTTCTTCTGGCAGCACTCGGCGAACTGGTGGCCGAGCGCGCCGGTGTCCTCAACCTCGGGGTCGAGGGATTGATGGCGCTTGGCGCCGTGCTCGCCTTCATCGTCGTTTATCATGGCGGCGGACATTTTCTCGGCTTCATCGCCGCAGGGCTCGGCAGCGCTGCCCTTTCCCTGCTTTTTGCCTTCGTCACGCTCGGGTTCCGGGCAAACCAGGTGGCCGCCGGCCTTGCCATCGGCATCCTTGGCCAGGGCCTCTCGGCGCTTTTCGGCAAGACCTATGAAAGCCTGACGGTCAAAGGTCTTTCAAAGCTTGCTCTTCCAGGGCTGTCGGAACTCCCGGTCATCGGCGGTCTTTTCGTCCAGGACATCGTCGTGTGGATTTCGCTCGCCGCGACCCTCGCTCTCTGGGCCATACTTGCCTACACCAAGCTTGGTCTCATCGTCCGGGCCGTTGGCGAGAACCCGAAGGCCGCCCACGCTATCGGCTATTCGGTCATATCGGTCCGTATCCTCGCCATCGCCTTCGGCGGCGCGATGGCCGGCTTCGCCGGCGCCTACGCGGCGGTCGTCTACACACCACTTTGGGCCGACGGAATGATCGCCGGACGCGGCTGGATCGCCGTCGCTCTGGTCGTCTTCGGGACCTGGCTCACCGGTCGCATCTTCCTCGGCGCCTGCCTCTTCGGTGCGGTCTCGCTGATGGGGCTTGCAGCCCAGGCAAGCGGGCTGGACGTTCCCTCGCAATTGCTCTCGAGCCTGCCTTATCTCGTCACGATCATCGTGCTCGGCATCATCTCCGCCGACCGCCGCCTGCTGAAACTGAACGGCGTCGCTTCACTGGGCGAACCATTCGAGCGATAGAGCATCGTGCGGAAAGGTGTCAGCGGTCAGCCGCGATCGCGTTTCTTGCGACTGCGCACTTCAAATTGGACGAGCAGCGACTTGAGTTCGATCTCGCGAACGCGTCGTGCCGCTTCATCCGGGCTGACCCATTCGAGAATACGCTGATCCCGCTCCTTGAAATCGCCGCTGATTTCCGTGACCTCAATCTGAAACATGTCGACGATACAGGGGGCCACATCGCCATTGTCGAATTCTTTGAGATAGGTATAGCGTCCGACCGGCTTCTTCTTCACCAGCCCGCGCACGCCTGCCTCCTCCCATGCTTCGATTGCTGCTGCTTCGAAAGGCTTTTTCCCCTTCATCGGCCACCCTTTCGGGATGACCCAGCGTGCGCTCTCGCGCGATGTGATCACCAGGATTTCGACCTCGGATCCGGCATTGCAATGGCGGAAGCAAATAGCGCCATATTGTTGGCGGAATGCGCCGGCGAACAGCGTTTCAGGAACAGCAGCGAGCTGCCGCAGTAGTGGCTGGGTTTTGTCCAGTCTAGGCTTCCTGCCTTTTTTGCTAGGCGTCATAGCGATGGAGTAGCCGATTTGCTTGTTGCTTCAATTGCCTGAGCGTGTTTATGACACATTTATGACAGTCGGCCGCACGAGGAAGGTTCGCAGGCATGATGAGCATTTTTCGCAAGCTGATGCCACGGGAAGACAGATTCTTTGAAATGTTTTCCAAGCATTCGAAGACCGTCGTTGCCGCGGCGCACGCCCTCGATCAACTCCTGAAGGGCAATGACGTTCAGAAAAACTGTGAACGTATCGTCACATTGGAAAACGAGGCCGACGACGTCACGCGTGAGGTTCTTCTTGCCGTTCGGCGAAGCTTCATCACGCCCTTCGACCGGGGGGACATCAAAGACCTTATTCAGTCGATGGATGATGCGATCGACATGATGCACAAAACTGTCAAGACGATCCGCTTGTTCGAGCAATCCTGCTTCGATCCGCTCATGCAGCAGATGGGCAGTGAAATCGTCAAGGCGGCAAACCTTGTCGCCGAAGCGATACCCCTCCTCGACAAATTGGGAGCCAATGCGCAACGTCTCGCAGCCATCGCGGAGGAGGTCACCCGAGTGGAGGGACGTTCCGATGAGCTCCACGACCAGGGCTTGAAGGAGCTGTTTGTGCGTTATGGCGCCAGCGGCAATGCGATGGCCTACATGATCGGAAGCGAAATCTACGGAGAGCTGGAGAAAGTCGTCGACCGCTTCGAGGATGTCGCCAACGAGATCAGCGGCATTCTCATCGAGAACGTCTGATGGATGCCTCCCTCGCTTTGCCGCTGTTCGTCGGCCTGGTCGTTGTCGCCCTGTTCTTCGACTTTCTCAACGGTCTGCATGATGCGGCCAATTCGATCGCCACGATCGTCTCGACCCGCGTCCTGCGGCCACAATATGCGGTCGCCTGGGCGGCGTTCTTCAATTTCATCGCATTCCTGTTCTTCGGTCTGCATGTGGCCGAAACGCTGGGAACCGGCATCATCGATCCTGCGATCGTTTCGCCTCAAGTGATCTTCGCCGCACTGATGGGCGCTATCATTTGGAATATTCTCACCTGGATTTTCGGGATTCCGTCCAGTTCGTCGCATGCGCTTGTCGGTGGGCTGGTGGGGGCCGGCCTGGCAAAGGTGGGTTTCAGTTCGATCGTCTGGAACGGCCTCCTAAAGACCGTCGGTGCCATTTTCCTTTCGCCAGCCATCGGCTTCCTGCTCGCCCTCGTGCTGGTGCTCGCCGTCTCCTGGTTATTCGTCCGGCAAACGCCGTTTGCGGTGGATCGGACATTTCGCGTCATGCAATTTGTGTCCGCTTCGCTCTACTCGCTTGGCCACGGCGGGAACGATGCGCAGAAGACGATGGGCATCATTGCGGTACTCTTGTTCAGCCAAGGATATCTTGGCCCGACATTCTACGTGCCTTTCTGGGTGGTCATTTCCTGCCAGTCGGCAATGGCTCTCGGTACGCTCTTTGGCGGATGGCGGATCGTTCATACCATGGGGTCGAAGATCACTCGGCTCAACCCCATGCAAGGTTTCTGCGCAGAGACGGGCGGAGCGTTGACACTCTTCGGAGCGACGTGGCTCGGTATTCCCGTTTCGACGACGCATACCATCACTGGAGCAATCGTTGGAGTGGGCGCGGCTCGTCGTGTTTCAGCCGTGCGCTGGGGATTGGCCGGCAACATCGTGATAGCCTGGATCGTAACGATGCCGGCGGCTGCGGCAATATCCGCAGCGTTCTACGGCCTCGTATCTTTGCTGCAATGAAATGAGGTGACGGCGAGGCAATCACCTCGCATTGACCCTCCCCTCTTGAGCTTTGCCAGTGGCAATACCGACGAATAGGGCGGGCAGAATCCATTCCCCCGTCCTCGTCATCGCGACTTCCATATTGCGTGCACTGCACAAATAGAGCGCTCCCATGGCTGCGGCCACAGCAGTAATCGCACAAAACGGAAGCAGAAAATAACAAAGCCCAAAAAATAGGCATTTATCAATTCTTCGCATTTCTCCTTTTGCTTCATGCCGTTACCAACTCTTCTTGAAATTGGCACGCTGCTTGCAAGTCCTGAGACGCACCGGTCAACGGCGACCGGTGCGGATAGGCGCGGCATAAGCGCCTACATCAGACACCGACGTCGCAAGGTCTTTGCTCTCCGGGATGCTCCCATCCCCTGGACGCAATTTCCAGCGGCGTTTTTTTGTGTCCAAATTCAGCCAGCAGAGGGAACCTGCGCATGACAACGAATTTGAAGACTGGGATTTCGACAATAGGCATAACCCGCCGCAGCATGCTCAAGACGACCGCAGCGGCTGCCCTCATCGGCGCCGTCAAAACTGCCTTTCCGTCCGGCGCCTTCGCAGCCGGAGCAGGCCCTGAAGTGAAAGGCGTCAAGCTCGGCTTTATCGCTCTCACGGATTCCGCGCCGCTGATCATCGCTAGAGAGAAGGGCTTTTTCGACAAGCATGGCCTTCCGGAAACGGATGTGGCCAAACAGGCATCCTGGGGCGCGACCCGCGACAATCTCGTGCTGGGCGGCGCAGCAAACGGTATCGACGGTGCCCATATCCTCTCGCCGCTGCCCTATCTCATGCATACCGGCAAGGTGACGCAGAACAATAAGCCGGTGCCGATGGCGATCCTCGCCCGCCTCAACCTCGACAGCCAGGGCATTTCCGTCGCCAAGGAATATGCCGAAACCGGCGTGCAGCTCGATGCCTCGAAGCTGAAGGCCGCGTTCGAGAAAAAGAAGGCAGAAGGCAAGGAGATCAAGGCCGCCATGACCTTCCCGGGCGGCACACACGACCTCTGGATACGCTATTGGCTCGCCGCCGGCGGCATCGATCCAAACAAGGACGTTTCGACCATCGTCGTGCCGCCGCCGCAGATGGTTGCCAATATGAAGGTCGGCAACATGGACGTCTTCTGTGTGGGCGAACCGTGGAACGAGCAGCTCGTCAACCAAGGCATCGGCTTCACCGCGGCTACCACCGGCGAGCTCTGGAAGGGTCATCCCGAAAAGGCGCTGGGGCTCCGCGCCGAATGGATCGAAAAGAATCCCAATGCGGCCAAGGCCTTGCTGATGGCTGTCATGGAGGCCCAGCAGTGGTGCGAGAGCATGGATAACAAGGCGGAGATGGCGGACATTCTCGGCAAGCGCCAATGGTTCAACGTTCCGACGAAGGACGTGCTCGGCCGCCTCAAGGGAGACATCAATTATGGCAACGGCCGCGAGGTCAAGGCCACCGACCTCTACATGAAGTTCTGGAAAGACGGCGCCTCCTATCCGTTCAAGAGCCACGATACCTGGTTCATGACGGAAAACATCCGCTGGGGAAATCTGCCGGCGAGTACCGACATCAAGGCGCTGGTCAACCAGGTGAACCGTGAAGATATCTGGCGCGAGGCCGCCAAGGATCTCGGTGTCGCGGCGGCCGATATTCCCGCCTCGTCTTCCCGTGGCAAGGAGACCTTCTTCGACGGCAAGATCTTCGACCCTGAAAATCCTTCCGCCTATCTCGACAGCCTTTCGATCAAGGTTGTCTCCTAACCCCGCCTCCGGCGCGCCACGGGCGCGCCGGCCTTTCGTTCATGTGAGGAGCGCGTCGATGTCCGCCCTGGCAAATAAAGCAAATCCCTCCACTGCCGTCTCTGCCAAGCCGGCGGCAAAAATTCTGCCATTATCCGGCAAGCAAAGATCACGGATCGATTTTCGTCATGCGGCAACCGCCACGTTTCGCAACGTCGTTCCGCCAGCCGTGGTGCTGGCACTCATCCTGCTCTTCTGGCAGGCGCTCTGTTCATCGCCGGATGCGTCCTTGCCCTCGCCGCATCGGGTCTGGCAGGAGAGCTACGACCTGATCGCCTATCCGTTCTTCAACAACGGCTCCCAGGATATCGGGCTTGGCTGGCGCGTGCTCGTTTCGCTGCAACGCGTGCTCTATGGTTTTGGCTTGGCCTCCGTCACCGGCGTTATCGTCGGAGCGATCATCGGCCAATCGGTCTGGGCAATGCGCGGTCTCGATCCGATCTTCCAGGTGTTGCGAACGGTTCCGCCGCTCGCCTGGTTGCCGCTATCGCTCGCAGCCTTCCAGGATTCCAACCCTTCCGCGATTTTCGTCATCTTCATCACCTCGATCTGGCCGGTGATTATCAACACCGCCGTCGGCGTACGTAATATCCCGCAGGACTACCGCAACGTTGCCGAGGTGCTGCGGCTCAATCAGTTCGAGTTTTTCTGGAAGATCATGCTGCCATCGGCGGCCCCCTACATCTTCACCGGCCTGAGGATCGGAGTCGGCCTCTCCTGGCTCGCCATCGTCGCGGCCGAAATGCTGACCGGCGGCGTCGGCATCGGTTTCTTCATCTGGGACGCATGGAATTCGTCGCGCCTGCCGGACATCATCGTCGCGCTCGCCTATATCGGTATCGTCGGCTTCGCACTCGACAAGCTGGTGGCTGCGCTCGGCAAACTCATCACGCGCGGCGCCACCGCCAACTAAGGAACGTCCCGATGAATGCCTATCTGAAGCTCGATCATATCGACAAACATTTCGATCGCAGCGGCGTGCGCGCCGAGGTTTTGAAAGACATCAACCTGACGATCTCCGCGGGCGAATTCGTCTCGATCATCGGCCATTCGGGCTGTGGCAAATCCACTCTGCTCAACCTCATTGCCGGCCTGACCCCGGTTTCCGCCGGCGCCGTGCTCCTCGAAAATCGTGAGGTCAACGGACCCGGTCCCGAACGCGCCGTCGTTTTCCAGAACCACTCCCTGCTGCCTTGGCTGACGGTTTACGAGAACGTCAATCTGGCCGTCTCCAAGCTCTTCAACCGAACGAAGACCAAGGCCGAGCGGCATGACTGGGTCATGGCCAACCTCGACCTTGTGCAAATGGCGCATGCGAGGGATAAGCGGCCTTCGGAAATTTCCGGTGGCATGAAACAGCGCGTCGGCATTGCCCGCGCGCTTTCGATGGAGCCGAAGATCTTGCTGCTCGACGAGCCTTTCGGTGCGCTGGATGCGCTGACCCGCGCCCATCTTCAGGACGCAGTGATGGAAATCCACGCCCGGCTCGGCAACACGATGGTGATGATCACCCATGACGTCGATGAGGCGGTGCTGCTCTCCGACCGCATCGTGATGATGACCAACGGCCCGGCGGCCCGCATCGGCGAAGTGCTCGATGTGACCATGTCTCGTCCCCGCAATCGCATCGAACTCGCCTCCGACCGGACATATCTCAAATGCCGGGAGGCCGTGCTGAAGTTCCTTTACGAACGCCACCGCTTCATCGAAGTCGCGGAGTAGAGACCGGAAACAACGGCGTGATTGACCGGTCGCAGCCTGCTTACTCCTCGGCCGTTGCAAATACCGCGCTGGCATCGCTGACAATTTCCACGTGGGAATATGCCGCCTGCCCCGCGGCGGCTGCGTCCGCGCGCATGATTGCGGTCACGATCCGGCCGTGCTCTTCATAGGATTTCGCCAGACGTCCGGGCAGACGGAACTGCGCCCGCCGAAAAGCCGCGAGCCGCGCCCGCGTCTGAGTCACCATCTCGAAGACATGATCGTTATGCGCGCCGCGATAAAGCCGGGTGTGAAATTCGGTGTTGTGAGCCGAATATTCCTCTTCCGCGCCGGCATGCACGAGCTTCACCGATCCCCGATGATCCAGTTCCAGCGCCCGCCGCTCATCGACCGTCATACGCTCGGCCGAGAGCCTGGCACAGATCGCTTCGAGTTCCGCCATCGCCTCGAACATCGAATGCAGATAAGCCTCGGTGACATTGGTAACGACGGCACTGCGGTTTGGTTCGCGCGCAACCAATCCCATGGCGCTGAGCTCACGCAAGGCTTCTCTGACCGGTGTGCGCGAAACGTCGAAACGAACCGCGAGCGACACCTCGTCCAGCTTTCCGCCCGGCAGGATTTCGCCTGTGACGATCATGTCGGAGATCGCCCTCACCATCTGTTCGACGGTGGTTCCGGTGCGGATGATTTCTCTGCGTTTGGCCTGCTTCACGATACGAATCTGCTCACGTCAACACTCTGCATACAGATGCCGCTCAGCACGCCATAAGTCAAACTACGTGGCGAAGATATTGTTAGATTTTCACTTTCCGATGCAAGGCACAGTCCGCAACAGCTTGTCGACTCGCTGACTGCGCACCTAGATTGAGCAAAAAACAGTTCATGATTATTTTTTATGCGTTACTGCGGTCAATCTGCATGCACTTTAAACAATACAGGCTGCTACTCCAAAAATAATATATAAAAAACAATAAATTGGGTTCTGGCATGAGCATTGCATGCACTTTACTGTCCTGTTTCGCAAACCGGCCCAGCGCCGCAAGGAGCATTCCAATGACCAAACTCCTTTCCATGAACCGCCGCAATTTCCTGCAGGCTTCCGCTGCCGGAGCGCTGGCCAGCGCCATACCGGGCCTGATCGGCTCCTCCGCAGCGGCCCAAACCGCGCTGACCATCGGCTTCATCTATGTCGGCCCCAAGGACGACTACGGCTACAACCAGGCGCATGCGGAAGGCGCCGCCGTGGTCAAGGCGCTGCCGGGCGTGACGCTGGTCGAAGAAGAGAACGTTCCGGAGACCGTCGATGTTCAGAAGACCATGGAGTCGATGATCAATCTCGACGGTGCGACCCTGCTGTTTCCGACCTCCTTCGGCTATTTCGACCCACACATGCTGGCCATGGCCGCTAAACATCCCGACGTTCAGTTCCGCCATTGCGGCGGCCTCTGGCAGGAAGGCAAGCACCCGGCCAATACGGGCTCCTATTTCGGCTATATCTTCCAGGGCCAGTATCTGAACGGCATCGCCGCCGGCCATGCGACGAAGAGCAAGAAGATCGGCTTTGTCGCCGCCAAGCCGATCCCGCAGGTTCTGCAGAACATCAACGCCTTCCTGCTCGGCGCGCGCGCAGTCGACCCTGCTATCACCTGCCAGGTAATCTTCACCGGCGAGTGGTCGCTCGCCGTCAAGGAGGCCGAAGCCACCAACGCCTTGGTCGACCAAGGCGCCGACGTCATCACCTGCCACGTCGATAGCCCGAAAGTGGTTGTCGAGACGGCCGCGGGCCGCGGCGCCTTCGTCTGCGGCTATCACGCCAACCAGAGCCCGCTCGCTCCCGAAAAGTACCTCACGGGCGCCGAATGGGCCTGGGGCAACGTCTATGGCGACTTCGTCAAGAAGGCGCAGGCCGGCGAAAAGCTCGGCAATTTCGTGCGCGGCGGCCTGAAGGACGGCTTCGTCAAGATGAGCGCGCTCGGCCCCGGCGTGTCCGCAGAGGGCCGCAAGGCCTTCGAAGCCACGCAGGCGGACATGATGAAGGGCGGCTTCTCGGTTTTCAAGGGACCGTTGAAGGACAACAAGGGCGACACCGCCGTGGCTGCAGACAAGAGCTACGCTGAAGACGCGATCGAGCTCGAAAGCATGAATTATCTGGTCGAGGGCGTCGTCGGGTCCACATCGTAAACCGCGAAGGGAGAAGCGCCATGACCATCGAGGCCAATCCTGCAATATCGATCGCGGGAAAACCGGCTTCACTGCGCCCGGTCCTCGAATGGACCGCGCGGCGAGCCGAGCCGATCGTCATCGGCCTCGCGGCCATCCTGATCGGTCTTGCGCTTTTCTCCCTCTTCATCCTGGCGGTCGGCAAGTCGCCGGCCACCCTCTTCCAACTGATGTACACCGGCGGCTTCGGCAGCTGGTTTTCGGTGCAAAACAGCCTAAGCCGTGCCGCACCCCTTCTCCTGACGGCACTCTGCGTCGCCCTGCCCGCCCGTCTCGGCCTCGTCATCATCGGCGGGGAAGGAGCGGTTGTGTTGGGCGGCGTTGCTGCCGCAGCCATGGCTCTGCCGCTCGCCGGCACCGCGCCGGTCTTCCTCACCCTCGTTCTGATGGCGATGGCGGCCATGGTGGTCGGCGGCATCTGGATCGGCCTCGCCGGGTTCCTGCGCCACTACCGCGGCGTCAACGAAACCATATCGTCGCTGCTGCTCTCCTATATCGCCATTGCCCTGATGAACCAGTTCGTCGAAGGGGTGCTCCGCGATCCGGCAAGCCTCAACAAGCCGTCGACCAGGCCGCTGCCGGCGGAATACATGCTCGGCAATATACCCGGCATGGACGTGCATTGGGGTCTTGTCATCGGCATCCTCGCCTGCATGGTCTCGTGGATCGTGATCGAGGCGACGAGCTACGGTTTTGCCGCCCGCATCGCCGGCGGCAACGTGCGAGCCGCCCAGATCCAGGGGCTGCCGGTCGGCAAGCTGATCGCGGGATTTACCGCACTTGCCGGCAGCTTTGCCGGTCTGGCGGGCATGATCGAAGTGGCGGCGGTGCAGGGAAGTGCCAATGCTTCGCTTGCGGCGGGCTACGGTTATACCGGCATCCTCGTCGCCTTCCTCGCCAGGCACAATCCGCTGGCGATCATTCCAGTGGCGATCCTGCTCGGCGGCATCGAAGCCTCGGGCGGCCTCATCCAGCGGCGCATGGGCCTGCCGGATGCGACCGTTCTGGTGCTGCAGGGAACGCTCTTCATCGTTATTCTTTTCTGCGAGACATTCTACGGCCGCTTTAAGATCTTCAATCCCGATCTCTGGAAAAGGAGCCTCTGATGGAAGAGACAGGCATCGGCATCTGGGGCGTGCCGCTGGCGATCTTTGCAGGCGCCATCCGCGTTTCCACCCCGTTCATCTTCGTTAGCCTCGGCGAGACGATCACCGAACGCTCCGGCCGCATCAATCTCGGCCTGGAAGGCACGCTGGTCTTCGGCGCCATGACGGCTTATGCGGTGGCCGTCATGACTGGCTCACCGACCCTCGGCGTGGTGGCCGCGATGATGGCCGGCGCGATCTTCGGCGTCATCCACGGCTGGATCTGCAAATTCCCCAAGGTCAATGACATCGCCATCGGCATTGCGATGATGCAGTTCGGTCTCGGCATGGCGTTCTTCCTCGGCAAATCCTTCATTCAACCCGTGGCGCCGAAACTGCCCTCGATCGCGCTCGGAGGCTGGTCGAGCATGCCGCAGCTACAGGCGGCGCTCAATATCAACGTGCTGTTCTTCATCGGCGCCGCACTTGCTCTCTTCCTGTTCTGGGCCTTCAAGAACACCCGCATCGGTCTGATCCTGCGCGTCGTCGGCGATAGCACCGACGCGGCCCGGGCCATGGGCATCGACCCTGACCGGGTTCGCCTGCTGGCGACGGCCGCGGGCGGCTCGCTGGCGGCGATCGGCGGCGCCTACCTTTCGCTCTATTATCCGGGCTCGTGGAACGAAGGCATCTCGTCGGGTCAGGGCCTGATGGCCGTGGCCCTAGTGATCTTCGCGCGCTGGAACCCAATCGGCTGCTTCCTCGCCGCCCTGCTTTTCGGCGGTGCCGGCGCGCTCGGCCCGGCGCTGCAATCGGTCGGCGTCACACAAGGCTACTACCTCTTCTACGCTGCCCCTTATGTCCTCACCCTCATCATCCTGATTGCCACCTCCTCGCCCACCCGCTCGCTCGCCGGTGCGCCGGGCGCGCTGTCGCTGACGAAATAACGGAGCCTTGTGATGAACGGACTTGGCGGTCTCAACAAATCTGCCGCGGAATAGGAGAGAGAATGATGGACGCGATGGTCGAAACCAAAGGGCGTTTTATCGACGCCGATCCGTATCCGTGGCCCTATAACGGCGCTCTCAGGCCTGATAACACCGCCCTCATCATCATCGACATGCAGACGGATTTCTGTGGCAAAGGCGGCTATGTCGACCACATGGGCTACGACCTGTCGCTGGTGCAGGCGCCGATCGAACCCATCAAACGCGTGCTTGCCGCCATGCGGGCCAAGGGCTACCACATCATCCATACGCGCGAGGGCCATCGCCCCGACCTCGCCGATCTGCCGGCCAACAAACGCTGGCGCTCGCGGCGGATCGGCGCCGGCATAGGGGATCCCGGCCCCTGCGGCCGCATCCTGACGCGTGGCGAACCCGGCTGGGACATCATCCCCGAACTCTACCCGACCGAAGGCGAGACAATCATCGACAAGCCCGGCAAGGGTTCGTTCTGCGCCACCGATCTTGAGCTCATCCTCAACCAGAAGCGCATCGAGAACATCATCCTCACGGGAATCACCACCGATGTCTGCGTCTCGACGACGATGCGCGAGGCGAACGACCGCGGCTACGAATGCCTGCTGCTGGAGGACTGCTGTGGGGCGACGGACTATGGAAACCACCTCGCCGCCATCAAGATGGTGAAGATGCAGGGCGGCGTCTTCGGCTCGGTCTCCAATTCCGAAACCTTTGTGAGCCAGCTGTCATGAGCACCGTTCGCGACACGCCCCTTCCCAAGGCCGGCAAGGCGATCGGTATCGATACGCTCGGCATGACCATGCGCTTCGGCAGCTTTACCGCGCTCGACAACGTCTCGATCGCCGTTCCGGCCGGCTCTTTTCACGCGCTTCTCGGCGAAAACGGCGCCGGCAAGTCGACGCTTGTCAAATGCATCATGGGCTTCTATCACGCCACGTCAGGCTCGCTGTCGGTCGACGGCCGCGAGGTAGCGATCGGCTCACCCAAGGATGCCGCGGCCTACGGGCTCGGCATGGTCTACCAGCATTTCACACTGGTTCCCTCTCTGACCGGCGCGGAAAACCTGGTCATCAGCCGTGCCGAAGTACCCGCCGTGATCAACTGGGCGGGGGAACGCAAGGATCTGGCGGGTTTCATGGAGCGCATGCCGTTCAAGATTCCGCTGGACAGGCCGGTGAGCCAGCTTGCCGCCGGCGAAAAACAGAAGCTCGAAATCGTCAAGCAGCTTTATCTCGGCCGCTCCTTCCTCGTTCTCGACGAGCCGACCTCGGTGCTGACGCCGGCGGAGGCAGACGAGATGCTCGGCATCGTGCGCGGGATGACCGAGCGCGGCGAACTCACCGTGCTGATGATTTCTCACAAATTCCACGAAGTGACGAAATTCGCCGATGCCGTCTCGATCCTGCGGCGCGGCAAACTGGTCGGCGCCGGCAAGGTCGGTGAGCTCTCCACATCAGATATGGCGGCGATGATGATCGGCGACGTCAAGCTCGCCGAACTCGACAGCCGCCTGCCGGTGGCGGAAGCGGCAAGGCCGGTGCTGTCCGTAAGCCGGGTGAAAGCCCCGGATCGTTCCGGCCTGAAAACGATCGAAATCGACGAGCTTACGGTGCGCTCCGGCGAGATCGTCGGCATCGCCGGCATATCGGGCAATGGCCAGAAGGAACTGACGGAAATCCTCGCCGGCCAGCGCCCGACCGATAGCGGCCAGGTCATGGTCAATGGCGAGGCTTACGGCGCAACCCGCGACGAGACCCGCAAGAACAGGGTGCGTTTCATCCCCGAGGAGCCGTTGCAGAATGCCTGCGCGCCGAAGATGACGGTGAGCGAGAACCTTGCGTTCCGCACCTTCGACTTGAAGCCGGACGGCAAGGACGCGATCTGGTTGAACAGGGCCAGCATGAAGAAGCGTGCGTCGGCGCTGATCTCCGACTTCAAGGTCAGGACCGCCTCTTCCTCCTCGCCGATTGCAGCGCTTTCAGGCGGCAACGTGCAGCGGGCGGTGCTCGCCCGCGAGCTGACCGGCGACGTCGATCTGCTCATCGTCTCCAACCCGTGTTTCGGCCTCGATTTCTCGGCCGTTGCCGAAATCCGCGCCCGCATCATGAAGGCGCGCAATTTGGGTGCTGCCGTGCTGCTGCTCTCCGAAGACCTCGACGAACTGCTCGAAATGTCCGATCGCATCATGGTCATTTCGGAAGGCAGGCTGGTTTACGAGACACCGGCGCGTTCGGCCGATATCGGCGTGATCGGCGCCCACATGGCGGGGCATCACTGATGGTGGGGATTAAAGCCGAACCTTTCGCCTTTCCGGTGAGGCACGATGAACTCGCCCTTATCGTCATCGACATGCAGCGCGATTTCGCCGAAGCCGGCGGCTTCGGTGCAAGCCTTGGTAACGATGTCAGCCGCATCACCCGCATCGTGCCTGATGTCAAACGCCTGATCCAGGGCTTCCGCAATGCCGGCCTGCCTGTGATCCATACGATGGAGTGCCACCGGCCGGACCTGTCCGACCTGCCGCCGGCGAAACGCGACCGCGGCAATCCTTCGCTCAGGATCGGCGACGAAGGCCTGATGGGCCGCATCCTGATCTCAGGCGAACCCGGCACGGCGATTCTTCCGGAACTTGCTCCTGTGAAGGGGGAAATCATCATCGAAAAACCCGGCAAGGGCGCCTTCTACGCTACCGAGCTTGGCGCCATGTTGCAGCAGAAGGGCATCAGTCAGCTCGTCTTTGCCGGCGTCACCACCGAAGTCTGCGTGCAGACGACCATGCGCGAAGCAAACGACCGCGGCTATGAATGCCTGCTCGCCGAGGAGGCGACGGAAAGCTATTTCCCCGAATTCAAAGCCGCAGCCATCGCCATGATCCGCGCCCAGGGCGCTATCGTCGGCTGGACCGCCCATGTCGACGACATTCTGGAAAGCATTGCCAATGCCTGAAACGACCCGCGAACTGCTGACATCGGGCGGCTGGAAGGAAGTGGAATTCGGCCCTTTCCGCGAGAATGTCACCATTCACTGGATCCGCCCCTTCGAGGGCGACCAGCCGGGCGTGGCGCTGTTGAAATATGAGCCCGGCGCCTCCGTTCCCCGCCATCTCCACGAGGGGCTCGAGACCATCCTGGTGCTCGATGGTGTTCAATCCGACGAGACGGGCGATTACATCAGCGGCAGTTATATCGTCAATGCACCCGGCAGCGAGCATTCGGTCTGGAGCGATACCGGCTGTGTCGTGCTGATCCAGTGGGACCGGCCGGTGAAGATACTCGAAGAGGAAATCGCATGATTCCGTTCTTCGCCGCTGCATGGCAACGACAGCAGCGTCGAGCTAATTGAAGCGGTCTCACCCACTGGGGCGATTTCCATCAGGCAAGCGGCGTGACGCTGGGTGCGACGCGCTTTTAAGCAACGCCTCTCAAAAACTCCTCGGTCTCCATGAGTTCAAGCTGCACGGAAAACCGATCGTGCAGGAGTTCCAGTGAGGCGTCATGCGTATCGTCGGCGCCACTGCAGACGGCATCCTTCAGCACGATGACTCGATAGGCGAGATCGATGGCGCCGAGTGTCGTGGCAAGCACGCAGACGTCCGTTTCACCGCCGGTGATGACGAGGGTATCGACCCGCTCCGACTGAAGGATCGGATGAAGACGCCCGTCGATCCAAGGGGAATAGGTGCGTTTGTCGAAGTGCCTTGCCGGCGGAACCAGCGACGCCAGCGATGAGGCGAGATCGATGAAGCTGCGGGGAAGATGTTCGCCCGTCATCATCCACCATTTCTGGTAATAATCCCTCCATTTTCCCGTCATGTCGTCGGCATGTGCGGGTGGTACGAAACGGGTAAAGATCGTTCGGGAAGGGTGCCGCCCGGCCAGCTCTTCGATCTGGGGAGAGACCCGTGCCATCCAGGGAACGTGCCACGGCGTGTCCTCGGCAAACATCCGCTGCATGTCGACACAAAGATGCCGCCACTCCCCGACCTCGCCCATCACATCCTCCATTCGGTTTTCAGGCGTCAACCGCCGCGCTGGGCGAAAGTTCCTCTAACCAGCGGAAGAGCAGAAGCCTTTCAGGCAACGGCGCCCGGAGCGATCGTCAGTAATCGAGTGGTGCTTTCAGGTTCCCGGAAACAATCGAGTTCACGAAGAGGAACTGGTTTGGAGAAGAAGTAGCCTTGGAGGTCGGTGCAGCCGAGGGCGGCCAGAAAGTCGCGTTGATATTCGGTTTCAACCCCTTCCGCCGTCGTCGAGATCCCGAGGTTGCGGCTGAGCGCGACGATAGCGCCAATGATAGCTGCCCCGTTGGCTTTTGTGCCGAGCAGCGAGACGAAGGAACGATCGATCTTGATGCGGTCGATATCGAAGCGCATCAGGTGGCTGAGGCATGAAAATCCGGTCCCGAAATCGTCGAGCGAAATCTGAATACCCCGACTGCGCAGCGACTTCAGCACCGAATAGACGTCCGAGTTATCCTCGATGAGCGAGGATTCGGTGAGCTCGAGTTCGAGCCGGGATGGCGGCAGCCCGCTCTCCTGAAGCACGGCGAAGACTTCCTCGGCAAAATTCGGTCTTCTTAACTGGGCGGGAGATACATTGACGGCAACGAACGTATCTTCAGGCCATTTGCAGGCGGCTCGGCAGGCTTCGCGCAATACCCAGAAACCGAGAGCGTCGATGAGACCACCCTCCTCGGCGACAGGGATGAAGCTGGCAGGCGTCAACAGTCCACGCTGACTGTGACGCCAGCGCACCAGAGCTTCCGCGCCCGACGCCGAGTATCCGCCCTCGGCACGATGCACGGTTTGGTAATAGACCTCGAGCGATCCGAAATCCGGCCTGTTTGCAGCCGGATCTGAGCGTGGACCGTCGCCGGATGAGGCCATGCTTTTAGCCAGAACTTCGCGCAATTCGTTTTTGAGAATGTCGCGCGCATTCCTGCCGCCGTCCATGGACGGCGAATAGACGCGCCATTGACCTCTCCCGCCCATCTTGGCCTCGTAAAGCGCGACGTCGGCGTAGCGCATGATGTCGTCGGCATTCCGGCCGGCATCCGGAACAACGGTTACGCCGATCGAGCCGCCGACGCGGGCGACCGCCTCGCCTCGCAAAAGCGGGAAGGGCTTGCCAAGTTCGGCAACGATCGCTTCGCAGATTGCCGGCAAAACTTGATCATGGTCTTTGATGTCCCGGAGAAGCAGGGCAAATTCGTCCCCTCCGAGCCGGGCAAGCGTGTCGCCTGGACGCAGTATGGAGCGGATCCGCTCCGCAGCCATCCTGATGAGTTCATCGCCGGCCGCATGGCCGAACGTGTCGTTCACGGCTTTGAAGCGGTCGAGGTCGAGAAGCGCAACTGCCGAGCGCTCGGCCGAATTTTTTGTCTCGGCCAGGCACTCGTCGAACCGGATGGCGAACAAGGCGCGATTGGGAAGGTCGGTCAGCACATCATGCAGGGCAAGCTGCCGTGCATGCAGCTCGCTTTTCTTCAATTCGCCGAGACTGCTTCGCAGGCGCACCAGCAGGACCGAGAACAGGATGGCGATCACCAGGGCGGCAATCGAAAGCGCCGGCATCAAGCGGCCGATCACTCTTGAACCCGGAAGATCGGGCCGCCAGACGATGAAGCCGATCGGTTCGCCGTTTGCCGTGGCGTCGATCTGAAACGCAACCTCGTTTTCGTCCGCATCGGCGGTGCGCGCGAAGCGCGCGCCGTTGAGACCTTGTTGCCGGCTCAATTCGTCCAGCGCCGCACCATCGATAAACCGAACGACGATCAGGAATTGCCGCGTCGGCTGCTGCTGTCCCTGGTCGGCCTCGTTGATGGCGACGACGCCGACGATCGTCGGCCGGCCTTCCAGCCGCATCAGATTGGCCAAGGCACGGTTGGAGCGGGTTGCGTTCGCAAGGCGGCTTTCCATCGAGGACGGCGTTCGTTCGGAAACCGTCCCTTGTCTCACCCCAAGGCGGGCATCCTGAAGGAGAGGCAAAAAGAGAGGCTTCATCCAGCGATAACGCTTTTCCGTCTGGGCGTCCGCCAGCATGAGCAGTTGAGCCTTCTCGTCGACGACGAAAGCCTGGTCGTAGCCGAAGGCGGACATTGCGGTCTGGCTGATCGCACTTCCGGCCGCCGCCGTCAGTACTGCCTCGAGGCTTGAGGAGCCTCCGGTTGATCGGGCGGCAGGATAAACACGTGTGAGGTAGCCATTGCCGAACTGACCGATAACATGCGCGACCTGATCGACCTGTTCGCGCAGGCGCGCATTTACAAGCTGGCGTTGGCGATCAAGGGCGGCAGCGTCACTCTCGGTTCCTGCCCACAGCGCCGAAAGCACGACAAGTCCAATCGCTCCAAGGCCGCTGACGGCGATCAGAAAGAGAATTCTTCCCGAGGCGATCCAGGATTGCTGAAACGTATTGGAGCTGGAAGGAACAACGATTTGCAAGCCTAGACCCCTGGACACCACGACACGGGCGTATTCGCCGACGCTAACAAAGAAGCGTTCACGTAGAATTAAAAGCTACGGCGCATTATGGGCGAGATCGAATACGCCCCAAGGAGCTCCCGATGCTGCGCATATCCCTTCAGACTATGTTGCGCGGAGCACTGATTGCGGGGGGCTTGGGTATGTTATTGATCGCGGCCGCGCCAATCCAGGCGACCGCGCAAGATCGTACGCCGATGAGGATTGCCGTCGAAGGGGCATTTCCGCCCTTTAATTACGTCGATGCAAACAACAAGCTTCAAGGCTTCGACATCGATGTTGCCAACGCCCTTTGCGAGGTCGGCAAGTTCGAATGCCAGTTCATCATCGAGAAGTGGGACGACATAATTCCCGATCTCGTTGCCGATAAATACGACGCGATCATCTCATCCATGTCGATGAGCCTCGAGCGGCGTCAAAAGGTTGCTTTCACTGAAAAATACTACAACAGCCCGTCCGTGTTCATCGCTCGGAAAGATTCGCCGATCAGCGATGTCAGCCCCGCCGCCCTCAGCGGCAAGATTCTCGGGGTGACGTCGTCGACAGCGCAGGAATCCTACGCCAACCATCTCTATCCGGAGATGAAAAAGAAGGTCTTTCGGTCTTCGCCTGAATTGTACAAGGGGCTGTCGGACGGCAGTGTCGATATCATTCTGGAAGACAAACTCGCCATCTACGACTGGATCGCCAATACGAAGGCTGGAACCTGCTGCGAGTTCAAAGGACCGGATCTGGTCGACGTCACATACTTCGGTGAAGGTGCCGGCATCGCGTTGCGCCTGGATGACAAGGAACGTCTTACGCGCTTGAACGAAGCGTTGAAGAGCATCAAGGCGGACGGGACCTATGACATGATCAACGCAAAATATTTCCCGTTCAGCATCCAGTAGTTTCGCAGTAAATGCTTGATAAATGAAGGATGGCCGGTTTGCGGCCGACCATCCCATCAGGGCTATCTTCGATCGTGCCGCTATGCGGCTTTCGCGACGTCTCCATGCGGATCGAGGACATATTTCATCGCGGCTCCATGGTCGAAGCTCTCATATCCAGCGGCGGCATCGTCGAGCGGGATGACCTTGGCATTGACGATATCGGCAATGGGCAGCCGGTCGTGGAGGATCGCCTGCATGAGCTGACGATTGTATTTGAGCACCGGCGTCTGGCCGGTGTGGAAAGATTGCGCCTTGGCCCAGCCGAGACCGAAGCGGAGCGCAAGATTGCCGTGTTTGGCGGCATTGTCGACGGCGCCCGGATCCTCGGTGACGTAGAGGCCGGGAATACCGATCGAGCCTGCGGCTCGGGTAATCTCCATCATCTGGTTGAGCACGATCGCAGGCTGTTCGCCGCCCGAATGGCCGCGTGCCTCGAAGCCGACCGCATCGATGGCGCTATCCACCTCGTTGCTGCCGACGACCTGGGCGATCATGTCGCCAAGACGGTCGCTCTTGGAGAGATCGATCGGTTCGAAACCGACCCTCGCCGCATGCGCCAGACGATCCTTGTTGAAGTCACCGATCATGACGACCGCGGCGCCGAGGATGCGTGCCGAAGCCGCAGCCGCAAGGCCGACAGGGCCGGCGCCAGCGACGTAGACGGTCGAGCCGACCCCGACACCGGCGCGCACTGCGCCATGGAAACCGGTGGGCAGAATATCGGAGAGCATGGTGAGATCGCGGATCTTCGCCATCGCCTTGTCCCGATCGGGGATTTTCAGCAGGTTGAAATCCGCATAGGGGATGGTGACGTAGCGCGCCTGTCCGCCGATCCAGCCGCCCATGTCGACATAACCATAAGCGCCACCGGCGCGGGACGGGTTTACGGTGAGGCAGACACCGGTATCCTGGGACTTGCAGCAGCGGCAACGGCCGCAGGCGACATTGAAGGGTACCGAGACGATATCGCCGATGTCGAGCATCTCGACGTCGATGCCTTTCTCGATGATCTCGCCGGTGATCTCGTGGCCGAGGACCAGACCCGGCATTGCCGTGGTACGGCCACGGACCATGTGCTGGTCGGAGCCGCAAATGTTGGTCGATATTACCTTCAGAATGACGCCGTGTTCGATGCGGCGGCCATCGGGCGCTTCCAGTTTCGGATCGTCGAGATCGCGAACCTCGACCTTGCCCGGCCGCAAATAAACGACGCCTCTATTCTTGCTCATGGATTCCTCCCACTTGTTGATGCCTCGAGCTGCAACCGATGCAGTCGATGGCAACCTTTCCTTCGGCCTGCCTCCTCTG
The DNA here is from genome assembly GCF_017357385.1 of Rhizobium sp. NZLR1. Taxonomy (NCBI): domain Bacteria; kingdom Pseudomonadati; phylum Pseudomonadota; class Alphaproteobacteria; order Hyphomicrobiales; family Rhizobiaceae; genus Rhizobium; species Rhizobium sp. NZLR1. Next base: position 223,422 of record NZ_CP071633.1, read on the forward strand.
CAGCCCGGTATTCACAACGCGCCGGATATCGCCGCATCGGGCGATATTCGAATTTCACGAATGGACAGATTGGATGGAGGGAGAGAGTAAACACGATAGGTCTTGCCTGTCGTTCCGCTCGTCATCGCCGATCTGCTGCGTAAGCGCCAGTTTCGGGCTCCAGAACCTCCTTCGATCCATCTCGATATCCTTCCGGAACTCTCTCCGGCGATCTCCTTGCGGATTCAGTTCTTATAACAGCTGCCGAGCGGCCGGACCGGCCTTTCAATGGTTCATGTCGCCAGCTTGCAAGGCGGCGCCTTGAATACCACAAGAAAACCACGCCCGGCGGAAAACAGCGCCCAAAAAAACGACATGGGTGCAATTCAAAGACGACGTCGGCGAAGCCGCGGCGGCATGCCGCTCCAGCGGATAAGTTGGCCCCTCGAATAGGGCGGTTTTCCGGATCGCTTCAGAAATTTGATCGTAGGCCTCTGATCAAATAGTTTGAGCATGATGTCGCCCACTGTCGAGCCTCAGTTTGTGCTCTGGAGCCTGATTTGGCTAATTGGCTGTCGCGCTGTGATCACATCTCCTCGGCCCGCAGCAGATGACGTTTTCAATCGTGATTGGACATCGGCTTCGACCTGAGCCACGCTATTGTTGGGAGCGGACCATCTATTTTTGCGAAGATAGGAGGCCGGAATGGAACAGTATGCACTGGAGCAACTGAAAGCAGTTGCAAAGGTCAGCACGACCTGTAAGCGCCTTGAACTAACGCGGCGCGAACGCATTGAACGCTGGGCTGAATGTCTCGAACGCAGCCCCAGACCGTATCTTAGAACGCTTCACGAAACCGAATATCAGCCGATCGCAGATCGGTTTGCCTTGCGGGATGACGACACCCCGATCTCTGTTGCATTCGCTGATCCCATCCTGCGGGCGGCAGGAATGGAAAATGACAGCTATGGAGAGGCCAGACGGTTCTTCGAACTCAGCGACGAGCAGTTGCACGATGTTGTCTGCTTCTGCCATTTTGGTGAACGCGTCAGCGCGGCGACAGTCGCTCGTCGCGTGCGAAAGATGGCAGATCGCAGTCCAGGCGGTTTTTTCGCTCAGCTCCGTGCGTTCTTTGGCTAGCGGCCAGTAGCGCTACGCGCTGTCTGCTGGTTGTGAATGGTCAACCTATTGTTTTGGCACGCCTTGTTGCGTGGCGTCTCGTGTTGCGGCCACCTGACATCTAGTCACGTGACCACCGGCCCAGGTTGAAGTCGATCGCCGTGTGCCAGAACACGGCGCCGAGGATGATCGCCCCGCCGAAATAGGTGGCGACGGGCGGCTGCTCCGAAAACAGCAGCCAGACCCAGAAGGGCGTCAGCACGATTTCCATCGTGCCGATCAGCGCTGCCTCGGCCGGCGGCATCCGCTTCGCGCCGGCAAGGAATAGCACCAGCGCGAGGGAGAAGTTAGTCGCGCCGAAGGCGGCAAGGACGATCCAGTTGTGCAGGTCGAGTGAGCCGACCGAACCGAACGGCGCGAAGATGACGAGGGTCAGAAAAGCGCTGACGACAGTCGGCGGCAGGCTCGGCACGCCGGGATTGATACGCGGAATGATGATAACAAGCGCAAACGACGCGGTCATGCCGAGCGCCAGCAGGTCGCCCCAGCCGGTGCCCCCGCCGATCGACGAGGCGACGATGACCGCAACGCCGAAGAGCGAGACGCCGCCGGCAATCAGCGTCCGCCTGGCGACCCTCTCCTTGAGGATGAGCCAGCCGAACAAGGCTGCGATGAACGGCGTCGTAGCATAGATCATCGTCACATTGGCGACGGTGGTCATATAGAGCGCCCCGATGAAGCAGCCCTGACTGAAGGTCTGGCACGCGATCATCGCAAGTCCCGAGGGATGGAAAACGGAACGCCATTGCCGCCGCGAGATGCCCCCTTCGAGGAAAAGGCAGGGGATCAGCAGAAACAGGCCGCCGAACAACGACCGCCAGGCGATCGCCGTCCATACGTCGGTGGTCAGGAGCCGCGCGTAAACGCCGCTCGCACTCCAGGCGAGCGTCGCGGCAACGATGAGAAGCACACCCTTCTCGTGCTCGCTGCCTGCGAGGCGTGTGGTCGGATTTTCAATGGTCACGCAGATGGTCTCAAAGAAGGAAGTCGAACGCGATCCTGTTCTGCGCCGAGAATTGACATTCGACAAACGAATAGTAGAGATGGCAATCATCGATTTTTTCTATGGCTAGCAATGCACCAGCCGATCGAAAGCGACCTGTTGAGAACCTTCCTGGTCGTCGCCGAGACGTCGAACTTCTCCGTTGCTGCCCAGCGCATCGGGCGGACGCAATCGGCCGTCAGCACCCAGGTCAAGAGGCTCGAGGAGGCGATCGGCGAAAGTCTTTTCGAACGCGGCGCCCGCGGCGTGCTGCTCACTCGCCAGGGCATGCAACTGGTGCCTTATGCCCGCAGGGTGATCGATCTCCTGAACGAGGCCGCCGCGACGATCCGCAGTAAGCCTCTCGACGGGCCGGTGCGCATCGGAATTCCCGAGGAATACAGCCAGACGGTGCTGCCGGCCGCCCTTGCGGCTTTTGCCGTGCGCCATCCTGCGGTCGAGGTCACGGTGTCCTGCGACTACACGGTCCGCAACCTTGCCGCCCTGGAACGGGACGAACTCGATCTCGCCGTCGTTTTCGACTGGAGCGACCAGAACAAAGGCGAAGTCCTCTGCGTCGATCCGACAGTCTGGGTCACATCGATGGTTCACCGGCTGCACGACATCGATCCGCTGCCCGTTGCGACCTATCGCAACTCCACGTGGTCACGCGATTTTGCGCTCCGGTCGCTGGAGCAGATCGGCCGCAACTACCGGATCGCCTTCATCGCCGATACCGGCTCGGGGCTGAAGAATGCCGTGACCGCGGGCCTTGCCGTCACGACGCTTTCCCGCAGCAGCATCCCGCTCGGCTGCCGGGAGCTGACCGCCGAAGACGGTTTTCCGCCGGTCGATTCCTCGAAGGTCGTGCTTCGCCGGAGCACTTTCCGTTCCAGCGAAGCCGTACGGGAGCTTGCCGAAATGGTGCGCGAAGCCTTCCAGCCTATGGCGGCGCCGGCGATGGTGTGATGCGGCGGCGCAGTCGGCGCCTCGTCTCGGAGGGGCTCTCGGAGAAACTCGCCCGGTAGCTTCTCGCAAAGGCCGAAGCCGAATTGAAGCCGGTCGCTGCGGCGATGTCGGCGAAGGAGGCTGTCGTCTCGATCACCTTGCGGCGCGCTGTGTTCAGGCGTAGCGCCAAATAATGCACATGCGGCGGTGCGCCGATGCTCTGCTGGAAAAGATCCTGCAGATGCCGGGCGCTGATGCCCACCCTGCGGGCAAGCCGCGCGAGCACCAATGGCTGCTCGATATGCTCCTCCATCAGCCGCACCGCCTGCGTCACGCGGGAATCCTGCATGCGCAGTCCCGCCGAGGCCGCGGCAAGCGGCTCGTCCGCATGGAAAGACGGATGCTCGTAGCGGAACAGCCGGCTGACTTCGAGCGCCAGCGAATAGCCTTGCCGTTGCCTGATCACCTCCAGCATCAGATCGACGGTCGGAAGCGATCCCGATGTCGTCAGCCGCTTGCCGTCGATGACGAAACGATCCTTGACGGCCCGCACCTCAGGATAGGCCAGCGCAAAATCCTCATAGTCTTCCCAGTGAACGGTTGCCGACAGGCCGTCGAGCAGGCTTGCCTCGGCCAGCAGCCAGGTACCGGACTCGATGCCGGCGATTGTCGTACGGTAGCGGGCGGCCTGCGACAGCTGCATCTTCAGCGCCGGCGTCGCGCTGCGGCGCCAATTATAACTCGCAAGCACGAACAGCGGCGCCTCGTCCCGCGTCGCCTGGAATATCCCCTGGGCCGGGATGGCGATATCGCTGGTGGTCGGGACCGGCGCTCCATCCGGCGTCAGCAGCCGCCAGCGATAGAGTTCACTGCCGGCGATGCGGTTGGCGCCGCGCAGCGGCTCGATGACAGACGCGATCAGGATCAGGTTCGCATCCGGCAGGACGAGAAGGTCGATATCAAGCCGTTCAGTCGATCGCTGCAGCAAGGCCACCTCCCTGTTGTTCCGATAATGTATCGTTGAGTTCCGAGAATGCAAAGCATCTCCGCCGATCCTGCCGCGTAATGGTTGGTAAGACGGGGAGAAAAAAACATGCCTCTTGCGATGAACCGCGATGTTTTCATCACCTGCGCCGTCACCGGCGCCGGCGATACGATTTCCAGATCCAGCCATGTTCCCATTACTCCCAAGCAGATCGCCGCCTCCGCGATCGACGCCGCCAAGGCTGGGGCGGCTGTTGTTCACTGCCATGTCCGCGATCCTGAAACGGGGGCCGCCAGCCGCCGCAACGATCTCTATAGGGAAGTCACCGACCGCATCCGCTCGGCGGATATCGACGTCGTCCTCAATCTCACCGCCGGCATGGGCGGGGATATGATTTTCGGGGATGTCGAAAGCCCCCTTCCCCTCAATCCGAAGGGCACGGATATGGCAGGGGCCACCGAGCGCGTCAGCCATGTCGCCGAATGCCTGCCGGAGATCTGCACGCTCGACTGCGGCACCATGAATTTCAACCTTGGCGACTATGTCATGACCAACACGCCTGCCATGCTGCGGGCGATGGCGAAGAAGATGACGGATCTCGGCGTGCGGCCGGAGATCGAAGCTTTCGACACCGGCCATCTCTGGTTCGCCAAACAGCTTGCCGAGGAAGGCCTCATCGAAGACCCGGTGCTGATCCAGCTCTGCATGGGCATTCCGTGGGGCGCGCCCGACGATCTCAATACCTTCATGGCGATGGTCAACAACGTGCCCGATAGCTGGACCTTCTCGGCCTTCTCGATTGGCCGCAACGCCATGGCCTACCCGGCGGCAGCGGTTCTTGCCGGCGGCAATGTGCGCGTCGGCCTGGAAGACAACCTCTTCGTCGGCAAGGGCCAGCTCGCCACCAATGCGCAGCTCGTCGAAAAGGCCGTGCAGGTGGTCGAAGGCATGGGGGCGCGGATCATCGGCCCGGAAGACGTGCGCAAGAAACTCAAACTGACGAAGCGCTGAGGACGGCATGACAAGGATCAGCAAGGCGGCTTGTATCGGCGGCGGCGTCATCGGCGGCGGGTGGATCGCCCGTTTCCTGCTGGCCGGCATCGACGTTGATGTGTTCGACCCGCATCCGGAAGCGGGCCGCATCGTCGGCGAGGTGATCGCCAATGCCGAAAGAGCCTATGCCATGCTAACCGGCGCACCGCTGCCGCCGCGCGGCAGGCTTAGCTTCACCAAGACGCTAGAGGAAGCCGTCACAGATGCGGACTGGATCCAGGAAAGTGTGCCGGAAAGGCTCGATCTCAAGCGCCGCGTGCTGACCGAGATCGATGCCGTAGCGCGTCCGGATGCGCTGATCGGCTCTTCCACGTCAGGGCTGCTGCCAACCGATCTGCAGCGCGACATGAAGCATCCCGAACGCCTGTTCGTCGCTCACCCTTATAATCCCGTCTATCTGCTGCCGCTCGTCGAAATCGTCGGCGGAGAGAAGACCTCGGCGGCGACCATCCATGCGGCGATGGAAAAACTGGTCCCGATCGGCATGAAGGGCGTTCATATCGCCAAGGAGATCGAGGCCTTCGTCGGCGACCGGCTGCTCGAAGCACTCTGGCGCGAGGCCTTGTGGCTCATCCACGACGATATCTGCACCGTCGAGACGCTCGACGACGTCATCCGCTATTCCTTCGGCCTACGCTGGGCGCAGATGGGTCTGTTCCAGACCTACCGCATCGCCGGCGGCGAGGCCGGGATGCGCCACTTCCTCGCCCAGTTCGGTCCCTGCCTTGCCTGGCCCTGGACCAAGCTCACCGATGTCGTCGATCTCGACGATGCACTGATCGAAAAGATCGGCCGGCAATCCGACGAACAGGCGGCCGGTCTCTCGATCCGCGAACTCGAACGCATCCGCGACGAAAACCTCGTCGGCGTCCTGCAGGCGCTGAAAGGCGGCGATGGCGGCAAGGGCTGGGGCGCCGGCAAGCTGCTGAAGGATTTCGAGCAATCGCTCTGGGCAGAAGGCGGCGGTGCGACCGCGTCTTTCGACCCATCGAAACCGCTGCGGCTCATCGAGGCAAAAGTCAGCCCCGCCTGGGTCGACTATAACGGCCATATGACCGAGCACCGCTACCTCCAGGTTTTCGGCGACACCTCCGACGCATTGCTGCGCCTCATCGGCGTCGATCTCGCTTATGTCGAGGCGGGGCAGAGCTATTACACGGTGGAAACCCACATCCGTCATCTCGGCGAGGCGAAGCTCGGCCAGGCAATCCATGCGACCTGCCGGATTCTGTCCGTCGACGAAAAGCGGCTGCATCTCTTCCATACTCTCTACGACACGGCGACGGACGAAGCTCTGGCAACCGCCGAGCACATGCTGCTGCACGTCGACAGCAAGGCCGGCAAGGCTGTGCCAGCGCCGGCCGCCCTGCTCGACAAGGCGAAGGCGATCGCGAACGCCCATGCGGCGTTGGCGCTGCCTGAAGGCGTCGGCCGCCACATCGGCCAGAAGCGCTAGAGGATCAACATGGATTTCGGTCTCAGCCAAGAACAGGAAATGATCGTCGAGACGGTCCGCACCTTCGTTGAAACCGAAATCTATCCGCATGAGAACGAGGTCGAGCGGACCGGCATCGTCCCGCCGGAACTCGGCCGCGATATCCAGCGCAAATGCGTCGATCTCGGCTTCTACGCCTGCAATTTCCCCGAGGAGGTCGGCGGCGCCGGCATCGACCATGTCACCTTCACGCTGGTCGAGCGCGAGCTCGGGCGCGGCTCGCTCGGGCTGACGGTTTTTTTCGGTCGGCCCTCGGGCATTCTGATGGCCTGCGAGGGCGAGCAGCGCGAGCGTTACCTGCTGCCCGCGGTGCGTGGCGAGAAGATCGACGCGCTTGCCATCACCGAGCCGGACGCCGGCTCTGATATGCGCGGCATGAAGTGTGCTGCCCGCCGCGACGGCGGCGATTTCGTCTTGAACGGCACGAAACATTTCATCTCCCATGCCGACGTCGCCGATTTCGTGATCGTCTTTGCCGCGACGGGCGAAGAGGAAACGCCGAAGGGCATCAAGAAGAAGATCACCGCTTTCCTGGTGGACCGCGGCACGCCGGGGTTTGAAATCCTGAAGGGCTACGATTCCGTTTCGCATCGCGGCTACCACAACTCGACGCTCAACTTCGCAGATTGCCGCATCCCCGAAGCCCAAGTGTTGGGCGAGGTGCATCGCGGCTTCGATATTGCCAATCAATGGCTTTACGGCACGCGGCTGACGGTTGCCGCCACCTGCGTCGGCCGGGCGCGGCGTGTCTTCGAGATGGCCCTGCCCTATGCCGCCGAGCGCAAACAGTTCGGCAGGCCGATCGGCGCCAATCAGGGCGTGTCGTTCAAGCTCGCCGATATGATCACCGAGATCGACGCGGCCGAATGGCTGACGCTTTCAGCCGCCTGGCGGCTCGATGCCGGCCTGTCGGCCGACCGGCAGATCGCTTCGGCCAAGCTCTACGCCTCCGAAATGCTGGCGAGGGTGACGGATGAGGCGATCCAGATCTTCGGCGGCATGGGGCTGATGGACGATCTGCCGCTTGCCCGCTTCTGGCGCGATGCCCGCGTCGAGCGCATCTGGGACGGCACATCGGAAATCCAGCGGCATATCATCAGCCGCGACCTGCTTCGGCCTCTGGGAGCATGAGCCGATGACAGCGAGCCCTCTCGACCGCCTGCTTAGACCGCAAACGATCGCCGTCTTCGGCGGCCGTGAGGCGCGCAGGGTGATCGAGCAGTGCGACCGCATGGGCTTTTCAGGCAAGATCTGGCCCGTCCATCCCAAACTCGACGAGGTGCTTGGACGGGCCTGCTATCGCTCGGTCTCCGATCTGCCGTCGGCGCCGGACGCCGCCTTCGTCGGCGTCAACAGGACGCTGACCGTCGAGATCGTGCGCAGCCTTTCTGCGGCCGGTGCCGGCGGCGCGGTCTGTTATGCCTCCGGCTTCAGCGAGGCGACCGGCGAACTCGGCGACGGCGCCGAGCTGCAGCAAGCCCTGCTGGAAGCGGCTGGCGATATGCCGATCCTCGGGCCGAACTGCTACGGGCTGATCAACGGTCTCGACGGCGCGCTGCTGTGGCCCGATCAGCACGGCATGCAGCGGATCGAACGGGGTGTGGCGATCCTCACGCAATCCTCCAATATCGCCATCAACCTGACCATGCAGACCCGTGGGCTGCCGATCGCCTATGTGGTCACGGCCGGCAATCAGGCGCAGACATCGCTTGCCGATATCGCCTGCGCGCTGATCGACGATCCGCGCGTCACGGCGGTCGGCCTCCATGTCGAAGGTTTCGGCGATCTTGCTTCCCTGGAACACTTGGCTGCCGCTGCCCGCCGATCGAGGAAGCCGGTGGTCGTGCTGAAGGTCGGCAGGTCCGAGCAGGCAAAACGCGCGGCGGTGTCGCACACTGCCTCGCTTGCCGGCAGCGATGCCGTGGCAGACGCCGTACTCGCTCGTCTCGGCCTCGGCCGCGTCCAGAGCTTGCCGGCGCTGTTGGAAATCCTGAAGCTGCTGCATGTCGCCGGCCCGCTCGCAAGCCGTTCGATCTCGTCGATGAGCTGCTCGGGCGGCGAGGCTTCGCTGATGGCCGATGCCGCCGTCGGCCGCAATGTCGAATTCCCACCCCTGCGGCCGCAACAATTACCGCGTCTGCGGCGGGTCCTCGGCGAGATGGTGACGCTTTCCAATCCGCTCGACTACCACACCTTCGTCTGGGGTGATCTCGCGCGCCAAACCGAAGCCTTCAGCGCCATGTTCGAAGGCGGTTATGCCCTCAATCTCGTGGTCCTCGACTTCCCGCGCGGTGACCGCTGCGATGCCTCCGAATGGGCGATGACGGCCGACGCGGTCATCACTGCCGCCTCCGCCACCGGCGCGCTGGCCGGTATTCTGGCGACACTTCCGGAAAATATGCCCGAGCCGATCGCCAATCGACTGATGGCAAATGGAATCATTGCCTTCTCAGGCATCGACGAAACCATCACCGCTGTGGAAGTCGCGGCCGGCATCGGCCAAGCTTGGGGAGCACCACCTGCCCTGCCGCTGCTCAACGTGTCGTGCTTGGGCGGCGAGATCGAGACGCTGACGGAAGCCGATGCGAAGACCGAACTTGCTGCCTGCGGCCTCCCTGTTCCCCGGGGGCTGCAGGCTTTTTCTCCCCGCGATGCCGGCGAACAGGCCGAACGGCTCGGTTTTCCCGTCGTCCTGAAGGCTCTCGGCATCGCTCACAAGACCGAGGCCGGGGCTGTCGCGCTCAACCTTAAGGATGTTGAAACGGTTTCGAACGCGGCGGCGGCCATGCCGCTAAATGCCGGTTATCTCGTCGAGAAGATGATCGATCCGCCGGTCGCCGAGCTCATTGTCGGCGCCGTCCGCGACCCTGTCTTCGGATTGTCGCTCACGCTCGGAGCGGGAGGAATCCTCGTTGAATTGCTTGAGGATTCGGTCATTCTTCCGCTTCCCGCGACGAAAACCGAGATTTACGCGGCGATTTCTCGTCTCAAACTTGCAAAATTGATCTATGGCTATCGCGGGCGGCCAAAAGGCGATCTCGACGCCGCGGTCGTCGCTATCGCAGCAGCGGCAGATTTTGTCGTAACGAACGCGGCATGGCTGGAGGAACTGGACATTAATCCATTGATGGTTCTTCCCGAAGGGCAAGGCGTTGCAGCAGTCGATGCGCTGATACGGCGGAGGAGGTAGCATAGGTTGAGCGACCAAATTCGCGTACGACATCACGGCGGCATCCTCGAAGTCGTCATCGACCGGCCGAAGGCGAACGCCATCGACCTGGCGACCAGCCGTGCCCTGGGATTGATCTTCCGGGATTTCCGCGACGATTCTGAATTGCGTGTCGCCATCGTCTCGGGCGCGGGCGAGAAGTTCTTTTGCGCCGGCTGGGACCTCAAGGCGGCTGCATCAGGCGATGCGGTCGACGGCGATTATGGCGTCGGCGGCTTCGGCGGGCTGCAGGAGCTGCGCGATCTCAACAAGCCCGTCATCTGTGCGGTCAACGGCATCTGTTGCGGCGGCGGACTGGAGATCGCGCTCTCAGCCGACCTGATCATCGCCGCCGAACATGCGACCTTCGCGCTGCCGGAAATCCGCTCCGGTACGGTTGCCGATGCGGCCTCGATCAAGCTGCCGAAACGCATTCCCTACCATATCGCCATGGACATGCTTTTGACCGGACGCTGGCTCGACGTTCACGAGGCGCATCGCTGGGGTTTCGTCAACGAGGTCTTGCCAGCCGGGCGGCTGATGGAGAGAGCCTGGGAGCTTGCCCGCCTGCTCGCGAGCGGGCCGCCGCTCGTCTATGCGGCCATCAAGGAAATCGTGCGCGATGCGGAGGGTTCGACGTTCCAGACTGCCATGAACAAGGTCACCAAGCGGCAGTTTGCAACGGTCGACAGGCTCTATTCGAGCCAAGACCAATTGGAAGGCGCGCGGGCCTTCGCCGAGAAGCGAAACCCTATCTGGAAAGGACAATAACGAGGCGGCGGCAACCGCAATGTTTTCCCGCATGATGCGGGCACCGAAGGCGGAGAGGAAACCGCCTGCGGATCTGCCCGGAAGTTCTGTCAACGCACAATAAAGAAGGAACTGGGGAATGAACGACTATACCAAATTTCTCGCAAGCCGCGTCACCGCAGGCGGGCTCAGCCGCCGCGAATTCATGGGACGCGCCATGGCGGCAGGCATCACACTTGCCGTCGCCGACAAGCTCTTCACCGAGAGTGCCGAAGCCGCCGAACCGAAACGCGGCGGCCACCTGAAGCTCGGCCTCGAAGGGGGGGCGGCCACCGATTCCAAGGATCCGGCGAAATTCCTGTCGCAGTTCATGTTCTGCGTCGGCCGCTGCTGGGGTGACATGCTGGTCGAATCCGACCCGCTGACCGGTGCCGCCGTACCGGCGCTCGCCGAATCCTGGGAGCCGTCGAAGGACGCGGTGACCTGGACCTTCAAGATCCGCAAGGGTGTCAAGTTCCACGATGGCAAGGAACTCACGATCGACGACGTCGTTGCGACGCTGAAGCGCCACACCGATAAAAAGTCGGAATCCGGCGCGCTCGGTGTTCTCGGGTCGATCAAGGAGGTCAAGGCTGACGGCGGCAATCTCGTGCTGACGCTGAGCGAAGGCAATGCCGACATGCCGTTGCTGCTGTCCGATTACCATCTGGTCATCCAGCCGAACGGCGGCGTCGACGATCCGCTCGCCTCGATCGGCACCGGTCCCTATAAGCTGACGAGCTTCGAGGCCGGCGTTCGCGCCACCTTCGAAAAGAACAAGGACGACTGGCGCAGCGACCGGGGTTATGTCGATTCGATCGAAGTGATCGGCATGAATGACGCGACCGCCCGCATCGCGGCCCTGTCGTCCGGCCAGGTGCACTATATCAACCGCGTCGACCCGAAGACGGTCAACCTCTTGAAACGCGCCCCCAACGTCGAGATCCTCTCGACCGCCGGCCGCGGCCATTACGTCTTCATCATGCACTGCGACAAGGCGCCGTTCGACAATAACGACCTGCGCTTGGCCCTCAAATACGCCATGGACCGCGAAACCATGGTGCAGAAGATCCTCGGCGGTTACGGCAAGGTCGGCAACGACTTTCCGATCAACAGCACCTATGCGCTATTCCCCGAGGGCATCGAGCAGCGCGTTTACGATCCCGACAAGGCCGCCTTCCACTACAAGAAATCGGGCCATAGCGGCTCGGTCCTCTTGCGCACCTCGGAAGTCGCTTTCCCCGGCGGCGTCGATGCGGCCGTCCTCTATCAGGAAAGTTGCAAGAAGGCCGGGATCGAGATCGAGGTGAAGCGCGAACCGGGCGACGGCTACTGGACCAACGTCTGGAACGTCCAGCCCTTCTCGACCTCCTACTGGGGTGGCCGGCCGACGCAGGACCAGATGTATTCCACCGCCTATCTCTCGACGGCGGATTGGAACGACACCAAGTTCAAGCGTCCCGACTTCGACAAACTGCTGCTACAGGCCCGCTCCGAACTGGATGAAGCCAAGCGCAAGGACATGTACCGCGCCATGGCGATGATGGTGCGCGACGAAGGCGGGGTGATTCTGCCGATGTTCAACGACTTCGTGAACGCCTCCACCAAGCAGGTGAAGGGTTATGTCCACGACATCGGCAACGACATGTCGAACGGTTATGTCGCAACCCGCGTCTGGCTGGACGCCTGAGGGGCGCAACGCCCTTTGATCTCCGACGAAGCCGGGACCGCGGGATGAAACCTGCGGTCCCTCCTGACGTTTTACGAGAGGCCCTCGCCATGACCAATCCAGTCCCGAGCAATATCTTGCCGGGCTTGAGGTTCCGGCAGCGTTTTCCGCTGCTCGCCCTCATCCTCGAGCGCTTCGTGCTCAGCATCGTGCTGCTTTTCGCCGTTTCCATCCTGATTTTCGGCGGGCTCGAAGCCCTGCCCGGCGATTTTGCCACCACCTATCTCGGCCAGTCGGCCACACCGCAGGCTGTCGCCAATATTCGTCAGGATCTCGGGCTGAACCGTCCGGTCACGACGCGCTACGTCGAATGGCTCGGCAACGCCGTTCAAGGGAACTTCGGCACATCCTGGGCCAGCAAAAATTCGGTGAGCGAGCAGATCGGCAAGCGCCTTGGCAATTCGCTCTTCCTGGCGGGTTTCGCCGCGGTGATATCAGTGCCGCTCGCCGTCGGCCTCGGCATGTTCTCGGTGCATTTCCGCAACCGGCTGCCGGACAAGATCATCAATGTGATCTCGCTTGCGGCGATCTCGCTGCCGGAATTCTTCATCGGCTATCTGCTCATCCTCTTCTTCGCGGTGAACCTCGGCATCGCCACCTTTCCGGCGACGGTCTATGACAGCATGGGCTTCGTCGAGCGGTTGAAGGCGATCGCCTTACCGACGGCCACCCTGGTGCTCGTCGTGCTCGCCCACATGATGCGGATGACGCGGGCCGCCATCCTCTCGGTGATGTCTTCCGCCTATATGGAGACCGCCGAGCTGAAAGGCCTCAGCGCCTTCCGCTCGATCGTCAAGCACGCGGCGCCCAATGCGCTGGCGCCGATCATCAACGTCGTCGCGCTGAACCTCGCCTATCTCGTCGTCGGCGTCGTCGTTGTCGAAGTGGTCTTCGTCTATCCCGGCATGGGGCAATATATGGTCGATGCGGTCACCGTGCGCGACATGCCGGTCGTGCAAGCCTGCGGCCTGATCTTCGCGGCGGTCTACATCTTCCTCAATATGACGGCCGATATCCTCGCGATCGTCGCCAATCCCCGGCTGAGGCATCCGCGATGAGATTGAGAGACATCCCCATCACCGCCTGGATCGGCATCACCGGCATCGCCATCGCCTTCATCTTTGCGCTCTTTGCACCTTGGCTCGCCCCCTATGGCGAGACGCAGGTCGTCGGCGACGTCTGGCAACTGCCGGATGATCACTATATCTTCGGCCTCGACAACCTCGGCCGCGACATCTTCTCGCGGCTGATCTACGGCGCGCGCACGACACTGCTGGTCTCATCCGCGGCCACCATCATCTCCTTCTCGCTCGGTATCATCCTGAGCTTCACCGCCGCGGTTTCGCGCGGCATCATCGACACGGTGTTCTCGCGCTTCAACGATCTGATGATGTCGATCCCGACGCTGATCTTTGCGCTGGTGGTTCTTGCGGTCCTGCCGCAGAACATCATCGTCCTGATCCTGGTGATGGCGATCCTCGATTCCACCCGCGTTTATCGCCTCGGCCGCGCCGTGGCGCTCGATGTCGCGGTGATGGAATTCGTCGAGGCGGCCAAGCTACGCGGCGAAGGCAGGCTCTGGATCATCTTCCGCGAAATCCTGCCGAACACGCTGTCGCCTCTGCTTGCCGAGTTCGGGCTGCGCTTCGCCTTCTCGATCCTGTTCCTCTCGACGCTTTCCTTCCTCGGCCTCGGCATTCAGCCGCCGGCGGCCGATTGGGGCGGCATGGTCAAGGACAACAAGGACGGCATCATCTTCGGCATCTCCGCCGCGCTGGTGCCGGGCACGGCGATCGCCGTGCTTGCCGTCTGCGTCAACCTCGTGGTCGACTGGCTCCTGAAACGTACATCCAGCCTCAAGGGAGGGCGCGGCGATGCCTGAGCTTCTTTCCGTTCGCAATCTGAAGATCGAAGCAACCAGCTATCCCCCGGCGAACCGCCCAAGCGGGTGACGATCGTCGACGGCGTTTCCTTCGACCTGCAGAAGGGCAAGGTTCTGGGCCTGATCGGTGAATCGGGCGCCGGCAAGTCGACGATCGGCCTTGCGGCGCTGGCCTATGGCCGGGGTGGCGCCGAAATCACCGGCGGCGAGGTACGGCTCGACGGCGCCGATATCCTGCCACTCGGCAAGAACGGCATCCGAAAAATTCGTGGCGCCCGGGTCTGCTACGTCGCGCAATCGGCCGCCGCCGCCTTCAATCCGGCGCACCGGCTTGGCGATCAGGTGATCGAAGCGTCGCTCAAACATGGGTTGATGACCAGGGAGGAGGCGCGCAAACGGGCGCTTTATCTGTTCCGGGTCTTGGGCCTGCCCAATCCTGAAACCTTCGGTGAGCGCTTCGCCCATCAGGTCTCCGGCGGCCAATTGCAGCGGGCGATGACGGCGATGGCGCTCTGTTCCAACCCCGAACTCATCGTTTTCGACGAGCCGACCACAGCCCTTGACGTCACCACGCAGATCGACGTGCTGGCGGCAATCAAACATGCCATCGAGGAAACGCACACGGCCGCCCTCTACATCACCCACGACCTTGCCGTCGTTGCCCAGATATCCGACGACATCATGGTGCTGCGCCACGGCAGGCAGGTGGAATATGGCAGCGTCCAGCAGATCATCGAGGCGCCGCGGGAAGAGTATACGCGCGCGCTCGTCAATGTCAGGCAGGCCTATCGCGAGGAGGCCGCCGACCAGTCTGCCGCACTTCTCAAGGTGGAAAATGTCAGCGCCGAATATTCCAACGGCTTCAAGGTGCTGCATGATGTCTCGCTGCACGTGCCGAAGGGGCAGACGCTCGCCATCGTCGGCGAATCCGGTTCGGGCAAATCATCCTTGGCGCGCGTCATTACCGGCCTGTTGCCGCCAAGCGGCGGCCGCATCGTCTTTGGCGGCAAACCGCTGATGCCCCACCTCAAGAGCCGGCCGAACGACGACCTCAGGCGCATTCAGCTGATCTACCAGATGGCTGATACGGCGATGAACCCGCGGCAGACGGTCCGTGACATCATCGGCCGCCCGCTGACCTTCTATTATGGTCTGAGAGGTGCTGAGAAAACCGCCCGGGTGAAGGAATTGCTCGACCAGATCGAGATGAGCAACGGCTTCATCGATCGCTATCCGGCCGAACTGTCCGGTGGACAGAAGCAGCGCGTGGCGATCGCCAGAGCCCTTGCCGCCAAGCCCGAACTCATCCTCTGCGATGAGCCGACTTCGGCGCTCGACCCGCTGGTGGCGGAGGGTATCCTCAAGCTGCTGCTCCGCCTACAGGAAGAAGAGCAGCTGTCCTATGTCTTCATCACCCACGACATCGCGATCGTCCGGGCAATCGCCGACAGCGTGGCGGTGATGCATCGCGGCAGGCTGGTGCGCTTCGGCCCGAAATCGACAGCGCTTTCACCGCCCTTCGACGACTACACCGATCTGCTTTTGAAATCCGTGCCGGAAATGGAAATCGGCTGGCTGGAACGTGTGCTTGCGACGCGACGCATGGAGAGCGCCGGCCATTGAATGGGCCGATCACTGAAAGGAATGAACATGGGCTCGCGCGGCTTTGCCACGATCGAAAATGAATGGATCACGCTAAAGGATGGAACACGGCTTGCCGCGCGCATCTGGATGCCCGACGGCGCGGAGCAGGATCCCGTTCCCGCCGTCTTCGAATTCCTGCCCTATCGCAAACGCGATGGAACCTGCCTCAGGGACGAGTCGACCTATCCAGTGTTTGCGGCCGCAGGCATTGCCGGCGTGCGCGTCGATATCCGGGGATCGGGAGAATCCGATGGCGTCATCGATGGCGAATATACCGAGCGTGAGCTCGCCGATGCCTGCGAGCTGATCGCGTGGATTGCCGCCCAGCCATGGTCGAACGGCTCGGTCGGCATGATGGGCATCTCCTGGGGCGGGTTCAACAGCCTGCAGGTCGCAGCTCTGCGCCCGCCGGCGCTGAAAGCCGTCATCTCGCTCGCCTCGACCGTCGACCGCTACAATGACGATATCCACTACAAGAACGGCTGCCATCTCTCCGCCCAGCTCTCCTGGGCGGCGACGATGCTCGGCTACCAGTCGCGCCCGCCCGATCCGGCGCTGGTCGGCGAGCGCTGGAAGGAAATGTGGTTGGAGCGCCTGGCAGGCGAACCCTTCTTCATGGAGGAGTGGCTGGCCCACCAACGGCGCGACGATTTCTGGCGTCACGGCTCGATCGCAGAGGATTTTTCAAGCGTCGAGATCCCGACGCTGGTGATCGCCGGCTGGGCGGATGGCTACCGCAATACGCCGCTGATGGCGGTCGAGGGCTTGGGCGATAAAGCCAAGGCGTTGATCGGCCCTTGGGTGCATAAATACCCGCACTTCGCCTGGCCGAAACCCCGCACGGATTTCCATGGCGAAGCGATCGCCTGGTGGAACAAGTGGCTGCGTGGCGAGGACAATGGCATCGACCGCTTGCCGCAGGCCCGCGCCTATATTCTCGATGCCATCCGCCCTGCGCCCCGCCGCGATAGTGATCGGGGTTTCTGGATCGCCAAGGATGTCTGGACGCCGCCGCACATGCAATGCTTCTATGTCGAGCAATTCGGCAGGTTGACGGAGGGCATGCCGATCCCGCATGCGCCCGAGCATCCCGTCTATGTGAGCTCTCGGCTCGACATCGGGACGGCATCGGGTGAATATTTCACGCTGAAGCCGGATGCCGAAATGGCGATCGATCAGCGCTCGGACGATGCCGGCTCATTGGTTTTCGATACGATGCCGCTTGCCGGCGATTGCGACTATCTCGGCCGGCCGGTGCTGACGCTTGCGCTACGTCCCGGCGCGGCGGGTGGGAATCTCTGCGCCCGGCTCGTCGACGTCCATCCGGATGGCACGGCAACGCGTGTCGCCTTCGGCGTTGTCAATCTTACCCACCGTGACGGCAATGCCGATCCCAAGCCGCTGATTCCAGGCGAGACAGTGTCGATCCGGCTCGCGCTCGACGCCTGCGGTTATCGCTTCCGCAAGGGGCATCGCATCCGTCTTTCGCTTTCGACGGCCTATTGGCCGATGATCCTTCCGCCGCCTGAGGATGAAGGGGTAGAGATCGATATGGCATCGCTCGGCCTGGGGCTGCCGGTGCTCGGCGACCATCGCAGGATTGAAATCGAGGAACCGGCCAATCCCGATCCTCTGCCAAAATATATTGAACATGCGGCGGCTGCGACGAAACGGCAGGTCGTCCGCGACCTGTCTGCCAACCGGACGGATTATCGCATCCACGAGGATACCGGGCTCCACGAACATCCGCAGACGGGCCTGTCAACCCGGCAATTGCGCGAGGAAGTCTGGTCGATTTCACCGGATGATCCGCTGTCGATGACAGGAACATCGACCTGGACCTGCGACATGCGCCGCCCCGGCTGGTTCGTCCGCACAGTCTCAACGGCGCGGATTGCCTGCACTGCGACCGATTGGATCATCAGCGCCGTCGTCACCGCTTTCGAGGACGACGTGCAGATCTTCGAAAAGGTCTTTGCGGAAAAGCGGATCCGACGCGACCTGATGTGATCGTCAGGGCGCCGCGAAATGCCGGACGGCCTCGCAGACGGCATGGAAACCATCGCGTGCGCCATCGCTGATGTGGCGGGCGCGCAGCCAAGCATGCACCATTTGCGGCTCCTCCCGAAACCAGACTTCGACGCCCTCCGCGGTAAGCCGGGCGGCATAGTGCCGGCCGTCGTCGCGGAGAGGATCGAAATGCGCGACCGTGATGAAGGCCGGCGGCAGCCCGGCCAGCGAGGCTGCCTGCAGCGGCTCAGCGATCTCACTGTCTGCCGTCGCCTGCAGGATGTCGCGATAATAGGCGACATCCGCCGTCGTCAGCCCTGGGGCCTCGGCCATCTCGACGTAAGAGCCTGCCGTAAGGTCCCCGCCGAGCGCGGGGTAGATCAGGACCTGGCCAATGAGGCCGGACAGGCCCTCGTCGCGTGCACGCAATGCAAGGCCCGCCGCAAGATTGCCGCCGGCGCTGTCGCCGATCAGCACGACCTTGCTGTTGGCGGAAAGCAGATGCTTCAACACGGTAAAGCCGTCATCCGTCTGTGCCGGCCAGCGATATTCCGGGGCCAGCCGGTAATCGACGGAAACGAGTTCCGCGCCGGCAAAATCGGCAATCTCGGCGCAGATGGCATGGTGGCTCTCGAGCGAACCGACAACGAAGCCGCCGCCATGCAGATAGAGCAGGATGGTCCGCGTGACGATCTTCCGTGGGCGGTAGCGCCGAATCGGTATGCGCTGGAGCATGCCGTCCGCAAAGATCATCTCCGGGGGCAACGGTCGGTCGAAGCGGGCGCAAAGAGCGTCGTACCAATGCCGCTGCTGCTCGGCCGACGCGTCAACGGCGTCCGCGGGATAGAAGCTATCGCAGATCTCAAGAAACTGCAGGATGCCCTTTTCGGTGGGCGCAGGCGATGGAGCGGACATTGAAGGTCCTTTCGATTTGGGACATGCAGACCCATGTCCCTGGCCGACTCTGCGCTCATCATGCGTCAAGGTGACGGAGGCAATCTGTCTGGTCGCGACCCATAAATGTCGCGACACTCGATTATTTTGAACCCGCATTTCCAGATTTCGGCTTTTTTTCAAAAATCCGATATTTTTTCGTCATCGACCCAAGGAAAGCCTTCGGAGAAACGTCTCAATTCCGAAATAGCATCTTGCTGGATAGCTTGGGGGTAGGTGCGCATTGGATGCGGAGCTCATAGAACGAGCACAGGGCGGCGACCGGGAGGCCTTCGGGCAACTGGTTTCGCGCCACTATGATTTCGTCCATGCGGCGGCATGGCGGTGGTCGGGCAGTTCCACCGACGCGGACGATATTGCCCAGGAGGTTTGCGTCAAACTCGGCGCAGCCATTCGCGGCTTTCGTGGCGCCAGCCGCTTCAGGACATGGCTCTATACGCTGACGCTCAACGCGGCCCGCGACCATAGACGGAAGCTTGCGCGAGAAGAGCAGACATTTCGCGCATTCGCCGCCGAACCGCGGCAGGATGCGCCGGCCGCAAACGACGACGAGTTATCGAGTGAATTATGGGCAGCCGTGCGCGCCTTGCCGGAAAGGCAATGCGACGCCGTGCTGCTCGTCTATGGCGAAGGCCTTAGCCATTCCGCTGCCGCCGATATCATGGGCTGTTCGGAAACGACCGTGTCCTGGCAGGTGCATGAGGCGCGCAAAAGGTTGAAGGCCATGCTCGGCAAGGAAGAGGTATGACCGTGGACAAGGAACTTGAAAAGCTCTCCCGCCTCACCCCGCCGGCAGCCGATCCGGAGGCGCGCGTACGCGCCCTTGCCGCGGCGATGCAGGCCTTCGACGGCGCAGAAAATAATGTGGCGGCAGCCCAAGGAAATGCGAGAGGCTGGCGTCAAAGCTCCGTCATCAACTGGATATGGAGCCCAGCCATGAACAAGAAATTCCTTGCCGGTTCAGCGCTTGCGACGCTGCTTGTCATTCCCGCCGCCGGTTATCTCGTAGTCGAGCTGACCCGAAACGGATTGCCGATCATCGACCAGACTGAGATCGCCGGCAATCTTTCGCAGAATGGGACGTCGAAACCGGCCGAACCGGCAGGCAAGCCGGCAGACCCAGTTGCGGCTGCGCCTCAACTTCCCGAGGCAGCGGCCGAAGAGAACAAACTGGCTCGATCGTCAGCGGCCGGCAACGCCGAAGCGTTGCAGGACAAGGAGCAGCAAGCTGCCGCGAAAGCCAAGGCGCCGCAGACCTCTGAGTTCGATGCCGATGAAATGTCGACTCTTCTGAATAAGTCGGAGGGTTCCGCCACAACGCTCGGCGAAGCCAAACGCTCCATTGCACCCGGCATCGCCCCCCAACAGCAGCCAGCCGAACCGATGGCTGCTGTCGCCCCTTCCCCTGCTCCGCCGGCGGATGGACGTGTCCAGCTTCAGCTCGATCCCAGCCACGAGCGCTTTGCCAATGCCGCGGCTAATCCGATCAAGAGTGTCGCGACCGATCCGGTCTCGACTTTCTCAGCCGATGTCGACAGCGCATCCTATTCCTTCGTCCGCCGGTCGTTAACGGGCGGGGCGATGCCCGATCCGCAATCGGTCCGCGTCGAGGAGATGATCAATTATTTCCCCTATGACTGGCCGGGTCCCGATAAGGCCGAGCAGCCCTTCAAGGCGACTGTGACGGTGATGCCGACGCCGTGGAACCACGACACGGAATTGATGCATGTGGCGATCAAGGGCTATGACATCGCGCCGGCGACTGCGCCGCACGCCAATCTGGTCTTCCTGATCGACGTCTCGGGCTCGATGGACGAGCCGGATAAGCTGCCGCTGCTGAAAAGCGCCTTCCGCCTTCTGGTCAACCGGCTGAAGGCTGACGATACAGTCTCGATCGTCACCTATGCCGGCAATGCCGGGACCGTGCTTCAGCCGACGCGCGTGATGGAGAAGTCAAAGATCCTGTCGGCAATCGACAGGCTGGAAGCTGGAGGTTCGACCGGCGGCGCCGAGGGCATCGAGGCAGCTTACGACCTTGCCAAACAGGCATTCGTCAAGGACGGCGTCAATCGGGTGATGCTGGCGACGGACGGCGACTTCAATGTCGGCCCATCAAGCGACGAGGATTTGAAGCGCATCATCGAAGAGAGGCGCAAGGACGGCATCTTCCTCACTGTTCTTGGCTTCGGACGCGGCAATCTCAACGACTCGCTGATGCAGACGCTGGCGCAGAACGGCAATGGCAGCGCCGCCTATATCGACACCTTGGCGGAGGCGCAGAAGACGCTCGTTGAAGAGGCCGGGTCGACGCTGTTTCCGATCGCCAAGGACGTCAAGTTCCAGGTCGAGTTCAATCCGGAACGGATCGCCGAATACCGGCTGATCGGCTACGAGACACGCGCCCTCAACCGCGAGGATTTCAACAATGACCGTGTCGATGCCGGCGATATCGGCTCCGGCCACAGCGTCACGGCGATCTACGAGATTACCCCCAAAGGAAGCCCTGCGGTCATGAATGACGACCTGCGTTATGGCGCAGCCGACAAGGCGCCGGCACAGGCCTCCGATAGCGCTCATGGCGGCGAGCTTGCCTTCGTCAAGATGCGCTACAAGCGGCCGGGCGAGGATAAGAGCGCCCTCATCACCACACCTGTCGACAACGGCAACGTGGTCGCCACTGTCGACGCCGCGCCTCAGGATGTCCGTTTCTCGGTGGCCGTCGCCGCCTTCGGCCAGAAACTGAGCCGCAGCGCCGCCCTCGATGCCTATTCCTATCAGGCGATTGTCGATCTCGCGGCGGCGTCGCGGGGCACGGATCCGTTCGGCTATCGATCGGATTTCCTCGGGCTGGTCCGGCTGGCGGATGGCCTCAGCCAACGATAAGTGGAGAAGCGCAAAGGAGAGGCCGCCCGGAAAGGCGGCCTCTCCTGCTTGGTGTTTAGCCGGGTCTTGATCCATTGGCCGTAAGGTAGACAGCATAAAGGGACGTTGTTGCCGTGATGAACAGGCGATTCAATTTCTCGCCGCCGAAGGCGACATTGGAGACGATCTCGGGAATATGGATTTTGCCGATCAGCGTGCCATCCGGATCGTAAGCGTGCACACCGTCGCCGGCGCTCGTCCAGATCCTTCCCTTCCGGTCGACACGAAAACCGTCGAAAAAGCCCGAGGTGCATTCGGCGAAAATACCGAGATCGGTCAGCTTTCCAACGTCGGATACAGCAAGCTTTCGTATATGGCGCGGACCGCCTGATAGATGCGTACCTCCGGTGTCGGCGACATAGAGCAGCTTTTCGTCGGGGGAAAAAGCCAGCCCGTTCGGCTTGACGAAATCGGACGTCATCTGGTCTGTCGTGCCCGTTGACGGGTCATGCCGGTAGACGTGGCATCCGCCGATTTCCTCTTCGCCGTAGTCGCCTTCATAGTCGTGAAGGATGCCGTAGCTCGGGTCGGTGAACCAGATAGTTCCATCGGATTTGACGGTGACGTCGTTTGGAGAGTTGAGCCGGTTGCCGGCAATTCGGTCGGCCAGAATGCTGATCTGGCCGTTGAAGTCGGTTCGCGTGACGCGACGCGTCAGATGCTCGCAGGTGATGAGCCGGCCCTGAGTGTCGACGGTATTGCCGTTCGAATTGTCGCTGGGGGCGCGGAAGACCGACGTATGGCCGCTGGTATGGTCGTAGCGCATCATTCGGTTATTGGGGATATCCGAGAAAACCAGATAACGCCCGGCGGCAAACCAGGCTGGCCCCTCCAGCCAGCGGCCGCCGGTCCAAAGCCGCTCGACGCGTGCGTGACCGACGAAGCAGCTTTCAAAGCGCGGGTCGAGAACCTCAAAACCTGTACCGTCAATTTCCCCGAACATCTGTTCCTCCGTTACTTTTGAATGTTATCGATATCATAATGTCGTGTTTCGCAGGCTTCGTACAGCCATCCGACCTGACGTCGTTCCTGTGTATTGCACCAGGAACGCAGGTTTTTGCCGGGGGAAGTGGCGCATTCTTGTGAAAATATCGATTGTGCGATGATAGCGATAACTTTATCGTGTCTGGATTGTCGAGCGCAGGAAGCGTGTTTGAAAGCGGAGACCAGTGAAAAACGAGGATGAGCCGAAAGACAAGCGTCTGAAGCCGGGGGACGCTCAAAAGCTGACGATGGCGGAGGTTGCCAAATATGTCGGCGTATCCGCCATGACCGTTTCGCGGGCCTTCCGCCAGGATGCAAGCGTTTCCGAGGAGACGCGAAAGCGCATCATGGAAGCTGTCGACGCGCTCGGCTACGTGCTCGACCTGTCGGCCGGCAGTCTCTCGTCAAGGCGCAGCGGCTTCATCGCCGCGCTGGTGCCCTCCATCAACAATTCGAATTTTTCCGACACCGCGCGCGGCATTACCGATGCGCTGGAGAATACCGGCCTTCAGCTTCTTCTCGGCTATACCGACTATGCGGCGGAGAAAGAAGAAGAGCTGATCGAGGCGATGCTGCGCCGTCGCCCTGAAGGCATTATCCTGACCGGTGGTTCGCACACGGCGCGGGCCCGGCGGATGCTTGCAAAAGCCAGCATTCCTGTTGTCGAGACCTGGGAGCTTCCAGAAGACCCGATCAATCATGTCGTCGGCTTTTCCAACAGCGAGGCGATGGCCCTGCTGGTGCGGGCGCTCGCCGGCCAGGGATACCGGAAGTTCGGCTATATCGGCGGAACGACGGCACGTGATACGCGCGGCAGCCAGCGGCGAAGCGGTTTCCAGAAGACTGTCGAAGAACTCGGCCTAGGACCGGGACGGATGATTTCCTTCGGCGTACCGCCGATCACCATGGAGCAGGGGGGCCAGGCGATCGTCAGCCTCTTGGAGCGTTGGCCGGACACGGAAGTCGTTCTCTGCGTCTCCGACCTTTCCGCTTTCGGCGCGATCATGGAATGCAAGCGCAGGGGAATGAAAGTGCCGGGTGATATCGCCATTGCCGGTTTCGGCGACTACGAGATATCGTCGATCTGTCATCCCAGCATCACGACTATCAATGTCGACTGTTACGGCATCGGCCGTCAGGCCGCCGCCCGCCTGCTGGACGCGCTGCAGGGCAGCGGCGAGGCGACCGGCGACGAGATCACATTGACCGGCTACAGGGTGGTCCTGCGCGAAAGCACGCGCCGCAGCGCCTAGAGCCTTTTCCTGGAATTGCTCTGATAGTTGGGGCGCCGATATCAGAAGGCGATCTGCACTTTCATCGATTTGCTGCGGTCACCTGCCAGCTCGAAGGCGGCAACGGCCTCGTCGATTGCAAAAACGCCCGTCAGCAGCGGTTTCAGATCGACGCGGCGCGCGTTGATCAGCTCGACGGCGAGCGCGAATTCCTCGTGAAAACGGAACGTCCCGCGCATCTCGATTTCTTTGGCGACGATCATGTTCTGTGGGATGGAGACATCACCGCCGAGGCCCAACTGCACCAGAATGGCGCGGGGCTTCAGCGTTTCCAGGCCAGCGCGCACGGCCCGCTCGTTGCCCGACGCCTCGAACATGACGTCGAAGTATCCCTTTTCGGCACTGTAAGCCGCAAGGTCGGAAGTATGGGTGGCAACATTGATCGTTCGATCCGCGCCGCTGGTGCGGGCGATGGCCAGAACGCTATCCGTCACGTCAGTCGCGACGATTTCGCGGGCGCCGAGAACGCGCGCCGCAATGATTGCCAACATCCCGATCGGGCCGCAGCCGGTGACGAGCACCCGTTTGCCCAGCAGCGATCCGGCGCGGTTTGCCGCATGTAAAGTTACAGCAAAGGGTTCTGCGAAGGCGGCCTCATGAATGGAAATGCCCTCAGTGACCTTGTGGCATTGCCAGCGCTCCGCCACCAGTCGCTGGCGAAAACCGCCCTGAATATGCGGCATCGGCATGGCGCTGCCATAAAACCGCATGTTGAGGCAGTGGTTCTGCTGTCCCTTCAGGCAATATTGGCAATGATTGCACGGCCGGCTTGGGGAAACCGCAACACGGTCTCCCATGGCAAGATCGGCAACGCCGGCGCCCCGTGCCTTGACCGTCCCGGCAATCTCATGGCCGAGAATCATCGGTTCGCGCAGACGAACGGTGCCGAAGCCGCCGTGATTGTAATAGTGCAGGTCGGAACCGCAGATGCCGCCGGCTTCGATGGCAATCTCAACCTGCCCCGCGCCTACAACCTCCGGCTCTCGCTCTTCGATCCTCAGATCCTTGGCGGCATGAATGACGATGGCTTTCATATCGAAATCCTTACACGACGGGAGTTGGAAGTGGGCGACCGGCAAAATGCGCAGCGAGATTGTCTCTGACCAGTTGGCCCATTGCCTTGCGTGTCTCGACGGTACCGGAGCCATGATGGGGCTGCAACACAACGTTTTTGAGCGTCAGGAAACGCGCATCGATCTTGGGTTCGTTCAGGAAGACATCGAGGCCTGCAGCCTGAATGCTACGGTCTTGCAGTGCGGCGATCAGCGCCTCTTCGTCGACGGTCGTCCCGCGCGAAACATTGATCAAAATGCCGTTGGGGCCGAGGGCTTTAAGCACATCGGCGTCGATGATCTTCACAGTCGCCTCCCCTCCCGGAACGATGACGATCAGAAAATCGGCCCAATCGGCAAGCGCCACCAGGTCCGGCTGGTAGGCATAGGCGACATCCGTGTGCTCGTGGCGAGTGAAATAGGCGATGTCGCAGCCGAAACCGGCAGCCCTTCTGGCGATTGCCTGGCCGATCCGGCCCATGCCGATGATCCCGACCTTCTTGCCGGAGACGCGCGTCACCAGCGGCATGGCGACACTGCCCCATTGGCCGGAGCGGACGAAAACGTCGGCCTGCGGAACCTGTCTCGCCGTGGCAAGCAGCAGCCCGATGGCGATGTCGGCGACATCTTCGGTGAGCACATCGGGGGTATTGGTCACGCGAATGCCATTGGCGCGGGAAAAGGACAGGTCGATCGCGTCGGTGCCGACGCCGTAACAGGAGACGATCTCCAGCTTCGGCAGTTGCTTCATCAGCTCGGCGGAGGCGCCGAGTTCACCACGCGTCGCGATGGCGCGAATATCCCTGCCGACCCTTACGATCAGTTCTTGCCGGTCTGCCGCTTCCCACAGGCGATGGATGCGATACTTCGCCTCCAGATCCACCATGTCCCACTCCGGATAGGCTCCGGTCATCAAGATTTCTACCTCAGGCATTCCGTCTCCATCCGGCATTTTGACAGTTGATTATGTTATCGATAACATATAATTCGAAGGCGGGATGTCAAGTGAGTTTCACCGCGAGTGGCGGTATAAGCGGTCATTCGCAGCGACACTGGAGGAGTTATTTGCATGAAGAACCTGTTTGATCTGACCGGACGGCTTGCCCTGATCACCGGCTCGAGCCAGGGGATCGGCTATGCCCTGGCGGAAGGCCTGGCCCAACACGGCGCCGAGGTCATCATCAACGGCCGCACGCCCGAAAGCGTCAAGCGCGCAGTCGAGAGCCTCAAGGCTCAGGGCCTGTCTGCCCATGCGGCGATCTTCGACGTGACCAGCAAGGATGCGGCCAAACAGGGCATTGACGCGGTCGAAGCCGATATCGGGTCGCTCGACATCCTGATCAACAATGCCGGCATGCAGTTTCGAAGCCCGCTGGAAGATTTTCCGGCGGACAAATGGGAACTGCTGTTGACCACCAATATTTCGAGCGTGTTTTACGTCGGCCAGGCAGCCGCCAAAGCCATGATCGCCCGCGGCAAGGGCAAGATTATCAACATCGCCTCGGTTCAAAGCGAACTCGCCCGCCCCGGCATTGCTCCTTATACGGCAACCAAGGGCGCGGTGCGCAATCTGACGCGCGGCATGTGCGCCGACTGGGCCAAGTACGGCCTGCAGATCAACGCGATTGCGCCAGGTTATTTCAAGACGCCGCTCAACCAGGCGCTCGTCGACAACCCCGAATTCTCGTCTTGGCTCGAGAAGCGGACGCCGGCCGGACGGTGGGGCAATGTCGAGGAACTGGTCGGCGCTGCCGTTTTCCTGTCGGGCGGCGGTTCGTCCTTCATCAACGGCCACACGCTTTATGTCGACGGCGGCATCACGACCTGCCTCTGACAGAGACGAGACAATGGACTTCGAAAGAAAGGCACCGCCTCTTGCCGTCGTTGTCATGGGCGTAAGCGGCTGCGGCAAATCCTCGGTTGGAGAGCGCATCGCCGCTGAATACGGCATGCGATTTGTCGAGGGCGATCAACTCCACCCCGTCGGAAATGTCGCGAAAATGGCTGAGGGCACCCCGCTCACCGACGCCGACCGGCTGCCCTGGCTCGACCGGATTGGTGAGGAAATAACCACTGCGCAAGGCGCGTCGCAGGGATTGGTGATCTCGTGTTCGGCGCTGAAGAAAGCCTATCGGGACAGGCTGCGGCAGGCGGCAAGCGGGCGTCTGGCCTTCGTTTTCCTGGAAGGGTCTCGCGATCTATTGCTGTCGCGGATGCAGGCCCGCAAGGGTCATTTCATGCCGGCGTCCTTGCTTGACAGCCAACTGCAGGCGCTGGAGCCGCCGGCCGGTGAACCTCACGTGGTGACGGTGCCGATCGATAATGTGTTGGACGATATTGTGGCGCTGGCTTGCAAAGGGCTGAGCGGCGTGGCTGTCAAGGGAGGGTTTCATGCAGTGTGACTATAGAGCAGATGTCGCCGTCATCGGCGCGGGCATCATGGGAACGGCGATCGTCAGCCGACTGATCGAAACCGGCCACAAAGTATCGGTCTTTGACCTGGATGCCGAAAAAGTTGCGGCATTAGCAGCCAAGGGCGCCCACGCGGCGAGTTCCGTGCAAGATGCGGTCGCGGCGTCGGAATTCTGCGTGCTCAGCCTCAATCATGCGAACATCGTGCGTGCCGTCGTCTTCGGCGAGAAGGGCGTTGCAGCGGCGGCGAGCGCCGACAAGCTGCTGATCGACATGTCCTCCATCGATCCCGCCGAGACCGCGGACATGGCGATGCGACTGCGCCGGGAAACGGGCATGGCATGGGTGGATTGCCCGCTTTCCGGCGGCGTGCCCGGTGCGCTGAGCGGGCGCCTGACGATCATGGCCGGCGGCAGCCCTGAGGATTTCGAACGGGCGCGCGTGGTGATGCGGCATCTTGCCGCCAATTACACGCTGATGGGCGGATCCGGCGCCGGGCAGACCACGAAGCTGATCAACCAGCTGTTTTGCGCCGTGCTGTTTCAGGCCGTCGCTGAAGCCGTCAAGCTTGCCGAAGCCGGCGGCGTCGATCCCTCAGCCATCCCGGCAGCTCTTGCCGGCGGTCGGGCGGACAATCGGATCATGCAGGAATTCATGGCAAAATTCGCCGCCCGGGATTTCTCACCGACCGGCAGGATCGACAACATGCTGAAGGACCTGGATTCGCTGCAGGCCTTTGCGCTGAAGACAAAGA
This sequence comes from Rhizobium sp. NZLR1, assembly GCF_017357385.1. Taxonomy (NCBI): domain Bacteria; kingdom Pseudomonadati; phylum Pseudomonadota; class Alphaproteobacteria; order Hyphomicrobiales; family Rhizobiaceae; genus Rhizobium; species Rhizobium sp. NZLR1. The sequence continues at coordinate 251,675 of NZ_CP071633.1, forward strand.
CGCCCTTGCCGATGACCGGCGCGGTAGTCGAAATCCACCGACTGCTCTGCGCCGCCGGGCTCGGGCCGAAGGACTCCGCCGAAATGATGCGCCTTCTCGACGGGCTTCAGCCCGGCTGACGCCAATCTTTATTCGAAATTCGAGATTGTCATCTTTCCGCTTGACCATCAGCAAATGTTATCGATAACATACAGCCAATGACAACCGCAGCTTTGGGAGGAGCCACAGTGGAAGCCAGGAGACTGCTGGAGTTCCAATCGATCACCAAGAGCTTCGGCGGCACGCAAGCGCTGCGTGATGTCTCGATCGATTTGCGCGAGGGAGAAATTCTCGCGCTGCTCGGAGAAAACGGCGCCGGCAAATCGACGCTCATCAAGACGCTCGCCGGCATCTACAAGCCAGATAGCGGCGACATCCTTTTCCGCGGCGAGAGCTACCACCATCGCCCCCCGAAGCCGAACGAGCGGCAGCCGGTTGCCTTCATCCACCAGGATCTCGGTTTGATCGAGTGGATGACGGTCGGCGAGAATATGGGCCTGTCGCAGGGCTTCTCGATGCGCCGCGGCCTGATCGATTGGAACAGGACGCAAGCGCGCGCCAAGGAAGCCCTGAAACTGGTTGGCTGCGATTTTGACCCCACCACGCGGGTCTCGACGTTGTCGCGCACCGAAAAATCGCTTGTCGCCATCGCTCGCGCACTTGCCGTCGAAGCTGACGTTCTGGTGCTCGACGAGCCGACGGCGAGCCTGCCCGCCGATGAAGTCGACCGGCTGTTCAATGCGATCCGTCCTCTAAAGGATCGCGGCGTCGGCATGATCTATGTCTCCCACAGGCTCGACGAGATTTTCCGTATTGCCGATCGGGTCGCCGTTCTGCGTGACGGATGCATGGTCGGACAGAAGCCGGTCAGCGAAACGGCGCCCGACGAGCTGGTGACGATGATCATCGGTCGCAGCGGCGATAGTCTCTTTTCCAAGGCCGCGATTACGCCCGGCAAGGCGATCGTCAAGGTTCGTGACCTCATCTGTGCCGGCACGAGCCCGATATCCTTCGATATCCGCGAAGGTGAGCTGCTCGGCCTGGCCGGATTGCGTGGCGCCGGCCAGGAGCGGATCGGCCGGGCGCTGTTCGGTTGCGAGCCCTTCAACGGCACGGTTCTGCTGCATGACGAGGCCCCGGATCTTTCGAGCCCGCGACGGGCCATGGCGTCGGGGATCGGATTGATTGCCCGTGACCGGACGGAAGAATCCGTTGCTCTGTCGCTTTCCATCCGGGAAAATACCTATCTCAATCCAGGCGCCGTCGGCCGCGGGCTTTTGTCCTTCCTGTCGCCGCGCGGCGAAGCCGACCTTGCCCATGCGATCGGCCACACCGTCGGCCTGCGGCCGAACGATCCGGATCTGCCGGTCGAGGCCCTGTCGGGCGGCAACCAGCAGAAGGTGGTCGTCGGTCGCTGGCTGGCGACCGGCCGCAAGCTGCTGGTCGCGGAAGATCCGACCGCCGGCGTCGACATCGGCGCGCGTGCCGAGATCTACCGTCTGATCACCCAGGCGCTCGAGGCGGGTCTCGCGGTTGTCGTCGTCTCGACCGATTTCGAGGAAATCGCCCATATATGCCACCGCGCGCTGGTCTTCTCGCGCGGCAAAATCGTCAGCGAACTGACTGGAAGCGCCCTCACGACGGAGGCGGTCATCACCGCCGCCTCCGCGTCGGAAGCGGCTTGAGCCATCGGGAGAACAGCCATGCAATCCATTGAATCCACCGCGCTGGAGCCAACCAAGAGCGAAATGGCCGGCCTGTCCACAGGCCAGAAGATCGGACGCCTGATCCCGGTCTACGGGCTGGTGATCCTGACCGTCGGCCTGATCGTGATCTTCTCGATCCTTCTGCCGGATACGTTCCCCACCGTGCTGAACGTTCGCTCGATTGTCTCAGACAAGGCAATCATCGCGCTTCTGTCGCTCGCCGCGATGATCCCGATGGCATCGGGCCGCATCGATCTGACCGTTGGCTACGGCATCGTGCTCTGGCATATTCTCGCCATCAGCCTGCAGACCGCTTATGGCCTGCCCTGGCCGGTCGCCGTGATCATCGTTCTGGCGCTCGGCGTCCTCACCGGCTTCATCAACGGGCTGTTGGTCGAAGTCGCAAAGATCGACAGCTTCATCGCCACGCTCGGTACGGGAACGGTTCTCTACGCGCTTGCCCTCTGGCACACCGGCGGGCGGCAGGTGGTCGGCGTCTTGCCGGAGGGTTTCTATGCGCTGAATGGCACCATGCTGTTCGGCCTGCCGATCACCGGCTTCTACGTGCTGCTGATCGCCATCTGCATGTGGGTCGTGCTCGAATACCTGCCGATCGGCCGCTATCTCTACGCCATCGGCGCCAATCCCAAGGCGGCAGCCCTCAATGGCATTCCGGTCCGCAAATTCGTGATCGGCGCATTCGTCACCTCAGGCCTGCTGGCAGCGCTGACCGGGGTCCTTCTCGCCTCGAAGCTGCGCATCGGCCAGGCCAGCGTCGGCCTCGAATATCTGCTACCGGCGCTTGTCGGCGCATTTCTCGGATCGACGACGATCAAGCCGGGGCGGGTGAACGTCTGGGGCACTTTGATCGGCGTCATCATTCTGGCGGTCGGCATATCCGGAATTCAGCAATTCGGCGGGTCGTTCTTCGTCGAGCCGCTGTTCAACGGCGTAACCCTGCTGATTGCGATCGGCATAGCAGGGTATGCCCAGCGCAAGCGCGGAGCTGTGAGGAGGATCACACCCGCATCCAAATGAGGATGCCGGCTCATCCCGGCATCTTACAACAAACAAAATGGAGGAGTGGACATGAAGCGCAGAACATTATTGCAGGCAACGGTCGCAACCGTCGCCGTTATGCTCAGCATGCCGGCATTGGCCGATTCGATGGCCGACGCCAAGGCGGTGGTGGACAAGTATGCTTCCAAGGTAAGCGCCTGGGATGGCCCGACGAGCGGCCCCAAGGGCGCCAGCGGAAAGAACATCGTCATTCTGGCCGGCGACATGAAGAATGGCGGCATTCTCGGCGTGGTCAATGGCGTTCAGGAAGCGGCGGGCGCGCTGGGGTGGACGGTCAAGGCGCTTGACGGCGCCGGTTCGATCGGCGGGCGGACCGCGGCGTTCGGCCAGGCGATGGCCCTGAAGCCGGATGGCATCATCATCAACGGCTTCGACGCGGTCGAGCAGAAGCCGGCGATGGAAGCGGCCAAGGCGGCCGGTATTCCAATGGTTTCCTGGCACGCCGCCTCGGCTGTCGGCCCCGTTCCCGAAGTCGGCGTCTTCGCTAACGTGACGACCGATGCGATGGAAGTATCGAAGTCTGCGGCCGATTGGGCCTTCGTCGACGCAGGCGGCAAGCCTGGCGTCATCATCTTTACCGACTCCACCTATGCGATCGCGATCGCCAAGGCCGACCGCATGAAGAAGGAGATCGAGGATCTCGGCGGCACGGTGCTCGAATATGTCGACACGCCGATTGCCGAAACCTCTCAGCGCATGCCGCAATTGACCACGTCGCTGCTGCAGAAGTATGGCGCCAAGTGGACGCATTCTCTGGCGATCAACGACCTCTATTACGACTTCATGGGGCCTTCGCTCGCTTCAGCCGGCATTGCCGGCGACGGAAAACCGGTGAACGTTGCAGCAGGCGATGGTTCGGAGAGCGCCTATCAACGTATCCGCGCCAAGCAGTTTCAGGCCGTCACGGTCGCCGAGCCGCTCAACCTCCAGGGCTGGCAGCTCGTCGACGAGCTTAACCGCGCCTTTGCGGGCGTTCCGTGGTCGGGTTACGTGTCGCCACTGCATGTGGTGACCAGCGCCAACGTCGAGTTCGACGGCGGACCGAAGAACAGCTTCGATCCCGATAACGGCTATCGCGATCAATACAAGAAAGTCTGGGGCAAATAAGCCTCCGATCAGGGCGTATCGGTCGATACGCCCTCACTTCCTCGCATCCCCATCGATCCAGCTCCGGCGAGTTTTGGAAAAGAGAAGCTATGATTATTCGTTATGCTTTATTTGAAGGTGAAATCCATCCCGGTCGGGAAGAGGAATTCCGCGACTTCGTGAAACAGCGGCTCGTCCCGCTCTGGACGAAATTTCCGGGCGCCGAGGAAGTCCGGGTGCTGGACGGGATGGAGCGCGACGAAGGCGCCCCGGTCTATGCCATGGCCTTGGCCATTCGTTACCCGGATATGGATGCAGTGAACGCAGCGCTTCGCTCCGATGTGCGCTTCGAGAGCCGCGAGGTCACCGGCGAACTCCTCCAGCTCTTCACCGGCAAGGTGCATCATCACGTCTTCCAGGCCAACGAATACTCGCCGCATACCGCCTGAGATCGGCGCATCGATTTCGGCAAGCAACGCATGTTTTCCGGGTGATGGTCTTGATGACTGCGTCAGGTCGCCGTCGCAACTCATCGATTGCGGCCGGAATTCCTGGCGATATAAAGGTTGGCGTCCGCCATATGCAGCGCCGCCCCCAGGCAGTCGGCCGATGGAACAGGTGACTTCAAGCTTCGGGGTCACCTTGGCCATTCGTGGTCCGCAGCCGCTCGACATCGGCAAAGGTGTCCCCGGCACTCGCCCGGGAAACAACAGCAGGAATTCCTCGCCGCCCATCCGGATCGTCAGACAGCCTTCCTGTCCAGTGTCGCCCAGCAACGCGGCGCAGAAGCTGCAATTCATGCCGATTGCATCGCTGAACATCGACTACGCCTAGGCAGATCAATGCTTGGCTCTTGGCAAGTGGATTCAAACCGTCCGTTTGCAACAGGAGATGTGCGTCACTTCAAACCAACAACTTGGTGTAGGTTTTCCGCGCGGACGTCGAGCCGTTTAAGACGAAAAATGCGACAAAATAGTCAAAAAGCGCAGCAATATGACGCCCTGCCGGCTTCGTTTACACTCTCTAAAATATCTCCCCCTATTTTTAAGGGTATCGGAGCGACGTTCTGAGGATCGTCACCTACGCCATGATGGCCGGCCAGGTATACCGAAATCTCGCATGAATCGACGTTGTTACGCTGACGCTCGCCCCGCTTTAGGCGCGACGCGCGCAGTAGTGCACGGCGGACGCATTCGGGCACAGATCCTGGTCATAGACACCTTTGACAAACCTCGCCAACACGATGGAGCGTGGCAATGGATACTATTAAAAGTTTCGGGATCGCGATGCGTCTCGCTCTTGGCTTCAGCTTCCTGATTGTGCTGATGGCCGGCCTGAGCATCTACTCGGCGGTACAGGTCGATGAGATCAACAGCAACCTTGGAACGATCAACGACGTCAACAGCGTCAAGCAGCGGTTTGCCATCAACTATCGCGGCAGCGTGCACGATCGGGCGATTGCCATTCGCGACGTCACTCTGGTGACCTCTGCCGATGAACGCAAAGCGGCCGAGGCATTGATCGAAAAGCTGGCCGCCACCTACGCCGAGAATGAAAAGCGCATGGCGGATATGGTTGCATCTCCGGCAGGTGCGACGGATCAGGAAAAGACCATTCTGGGCGACATCGCCGACATACAGGCGAAAACCAATCCTTTGGTCGCTCAGATCATTGCGCTGCAGGAAAAGGGCGATGGCGACGCGGCCCGCAAGATCCTGCTCGAACAGGCAAGACCGGCCTTCATTTCCTGGCTGGGCGCCATCAACAAATTCATCGATTATCAGGAAGCACTGAACAAATCGATTGGTGGCGAGGTTCGCAGCACGGCAAGCGGCTTCAAGCCGATCGTGCTGACGGCGTTGGGTATCGCGGCTCTTCTTTCGATCATTGCGGCTGCGATTACCGCGCGTACGATCGTCGGCCCGCTGGCAAAATTGCAGCTTTCGTTGAAAGCGATGGCGGAGGGCAATCTCGACGGCGATCGTCGCCTCGAAGCGCGAGGTGATGAGATCGGCAAGCTTGCGCGCGCTGTGGCCGGCTTGCGTGACGCCATTTCGACAAAGGCCGAACGGGAAGCTGACACGGAAGCCAAGCGGGCTGTCGCAGAACGGCATCGGCTCGAACAGGATGCCGATGAACGCCGCACTCTTGCCGAGCAGACCGACCGGGCTGTCGGCCAGCTTGGCGATGCATTGCAGGCGCTGGCCGACGGCGACCTCACACAGCAGATCGACACGCCGTTCATCCCGTCTCTGGAAAAGCTCAGAGCCGACTTCAATACCGCTGTCGAAAAGCTCCGCGCCGCCATGCAGAAGGTTGCTCAGAACGCAAGTGCGATCGCCGCCGGCGCACAGGAGATCCGATCTTCGTCGGATGATCTCGCCAAGCGGACCGAACAGCAGGCCGCATCCGTTGAGGAAACCGCTGCTGCGCTCGAGGAAATCACCACCACTGTCGCCGACTCGAGCAACAAGGCCCAGGAAGCAGGGCAGCTCGTTCGCAAGACGAAGGACAGCGCGGAGCGTTCGGGCAGCGTCGTCCGGGGTGCGGTCGACGCGATGGGCAAGATCGAATCCTCCGCTACTGAAATCGGAAGCATCATCGGTGTCATCGATGAAATCGCCTTCCAGACCAACCTGCTTGCGTTGAATGCCGGTGTCGAAGCCGCCCGCGCCGGTGAAGCAGGCAAGGGTTTTGCCGTCGTTGCCCAGGAGGTGCGCGAATTGGCGCAACGTTCCGCCAAGGCTGCAAAGGAAATCAAAGAGCTGATCAACGCATCGAACGGCCACGTGAAAAACGGCGTCGCCTTGGTCGGCGAGACCGGAAAAGCCTTGCAAGAGATCGTCGCACAAGTGCAGCAGGTCGACGGCAATGTCGGCGCTATTGTCGGCGCTTCGCAAGAGCAGGCAACGGGTCTGAAGGAGATCAACACCGCTGTCAACAGGATGGATCAGGGCACGCAGCAGAACGCAGCCATGGTGGAAGAAGCGACGGCCGCCGCCCATAACCTCGCCAAGGAAGCCGACGCGCTGTTCCAGCTCCTAGGCCAGTTCAGCATCGGGGGCGCGGTGGTATCGAAGCGCTCAACGCAGCCCGCTGCCGCGGCACAACATGCTCAGCCGGTGTCCTCGCCGGCGCGCCAGATGATTGCCAAGGTAGGCAGGTCGTTTCAGCGAAGCGCGGGCCAGGGAAATGCGGCCCAGGGGAACGCAGCATTGGCCGGCGATTGGGAAGAGTTTTAAATCGGACTGATTTCCGGTCAGCTTCTGCTGGATAGCAAATTGCAAAGGGCGGCGTGTGCCGCCCTTTGCTTTGATTGGTCTCACGCCCGGGCCGGAACCTTGGCCGGAAGCAGGGCATTGAGCACGACTGCGACCGCGATGTTTGCCGCAAGCGCCAGCAGTCCCGTGTAGACGGTGAAGGGCTCGCCGCCGAGGCTGATCATATGCAGCGGTTTCCAACCGGCATCCCAGACCAGGAAGGTGCCGCCGCAGAAGCCGACGAACCAACCGGCCAGCAGAGCGGGTGCTCGAAACCAGTTGGTGTAAAGGCCGAAGACCAGGGCCGGAAGTGTCTGCAGGATCCAGATGCCGCCGAGCAGCTGCAGGTCGAGTGCGAACTGCGTCGGCAGGAAGATGATGACGAGCAGCGCACCGACCTTCACCACCAACGAGGTGATCTTTGCGACCTTCGCCTCTCCCGCATCGCTGACCTTCGGATCGACATAGGCTTTCCAGAAGTTGCGGGTGAAGAGATTGGCGGCACCAATGCTCATCACCGCCGCCGGCACCAGCGCGCCGATGGCGATCGCCGCAAAGGCGAAGCCGGAGAACCAGCCCGAAAACAGCGTCTTGAACAGGGTCGGAACGACATCATTGGCACTGTCGAGCTTCAGATTGGCGGCATGACCCATATAGCCGAGCAGTGCCAGAAGACCGAGCAGCAGCGTATAGGCGGGCAGCATGATCGCGTTCTTGCGGATCGTCTTGCCGCTGTTGGAGGCAAAGATGCCTGTCAGCGTATGCGGATACATGAAGGCGGCAAGCGCCGAACCCAGCGCCAGCGTGGCATAGGCGACATATTGATTGCCGCCGAGCAGCAGGTTGCCGGAGCCCTTGGCCTGGAAGGCCGCATCGGCCGAGGCGAAGACATTGGCGTAGCCGCCGAGCTTCGACGGGATCAGTGCGACGGCTGCGATCACCACGATGTAGATCATGATGTCCTTGACAAAGGCGATCAGGGCCGGCGCGCGCAGGCCCGCCGAATAGGTATAGAGCGCCAGCACGATGAAGGCGATCGCGAGCGGCAATTCGCCATGCAGCCCGAGCGCCTTCAGGACCGCAGTCATACCGACGAGCTGGAGGGCGATGTAGGGCATGGTGGCGATGACGCCCGTTGCCGCGACGGCGAGTTCGAGGCCGCGCGATCCGTATTGGCCGTGGACGACGTCGGCAGCCGTCACATAACCGAACCCTTTGGCGCGTTTCCACAGAACCGGCATGACCATGAAGACGAAGGGGTAGACGACGATGGTGTAGGGCAGCGCGAAGAAGCCGTAGGCGCCGACCGTATAGACCAGCGCCGGGACGGCGATCACCGTATAGGCGGTATAGAAATCGCCGCCGACGAGGAACCAGGTGATCCAGGTGCCGAAGTTGCGGCCGCCGAGGCCCCATTCATCGATATGGGCGAGCGTCTCGGGCTTGCGCCAGCGGCTGGCGACGAAGCCCATGACCGTGACGAGGACGAAGAAGAAGATGAAGACGGCAAGCGCCTGGCCGTTGATATCAGTCGTCATGGCGGGTGCTCCGATAAGCGATCCAGGTTAGCGTCGCGGTGATCGGCACCCAGAGAAGCTGATACCAGTAGAAGAACGGAAAGCCGAAAAGGGACGGCTCGCGGACATTGTAAAATGCCGGCCAGAGCAGGCCTATATACGGAATGATCAGCAGCCAGAGCGCTGCCTTGCTACGTGGTTTTTCCATGTCGGAATACCTTTCAGGCGCCGCGGGCGGCGGTCGCCATGTTCCAGTTGTCGGCGTGGAAGGCAGGTCTGTCAGCCGGCGGCGGCAGCAGGCCCTGTTCGGGTCGCTCGAGCTTTTCCGGACGTTCGGAAGCTGATGTAACGCATGTGAATTCCTCCCAGCGGCTTGCACTTGGCTAGCGGCGAATGGAGTCCTAGGGCGTCGGATTTATCCTCACAAGATGGGCGAGGAGCTGAAGTGCCGGGCTCTACCCAGAAGTGGGTAGGCGCGGATCCACGCCGACTTTCGGGACGATGCCGTGGTCGAGCGCATAGCGGATGAGACCTGCTGTCGTTGCGATGCCGAGCTTTTTCTTGAGGTTCTTGCGATGTGTTTCGGCCGTGGCGGAGCTTATCCCCAGCACCTCTGCGATCTCGCGGTTGCTCCTGCCTGCAACGATCAGCCCGAGAGTGTCGCGCTCACGCGGCGTCAAGGGATCGCTCCCCTCCTCCGCGCGTTCGCCCATCAGCGCATCGAAGACGCCGGAGGAGAAATAGGTGCCGCCGCCGGCGACGGTTTCGATAGCTGCGACGATCTCGTCGGTCGAGACGTCTTTGAGGACGTAGCCGGCGGCGCCATGCATGACCGACGAGGAAATATACTCGCGGCTGTCATGCATGGAGAGCATCACGACGCGAGTTTGCGGAAGTTCGTTCCTGAACAATTCGATCGCATCGATGCCGCTGAGCTTCGGCATGTTGATATCCATCAGCACCACCTGCGGCTGAACCTGCAGGGCGATGTCGAGCCCGGTTTGAGCCAAGCCGGCGGTGCCGGCGACTTCGATATGGTCGAATGTGTCGAGCACGGCTTTCAGCCCGTCCAGCACCAGCGGATGGTTGTCGATCAGCAGCACCTTGATTTTCGGGCGTGCCGTCATGCGGCTTCCGCCTGCTTGCCGGCGGCAAGATTGGCCGATCTCGGCATCATGGCCGTCAGCGTCGTGCCGGCCTCGCTGCTGTTGATCAACAACAGACCGCGGAAATGTGCCATCCGCTCCTGCATGTTGCGCAGGCCGAGTCCCGCTCTGCCTGAGGCGCCGTCCTTGCTGCCGTCGAAGCCGGTGCCGTTGTCGGAGATGGTCATGCGGGCGCGGCCGCCGTCGCTCCAGAGCTTGACCGTAAGCCGGGAGGCGCCCGCATGGCGCTCGACATTGTTGAATGCTTCCTGTGCGACGCGATAAAGTGCGGTGTTGGCTTCGGCTTTCAGCCTGTCGGTGAACGCGGAAGCGTCGATTTCCGTCTCGATTCCTGTCCGCTCGGCGAAATTGTAGCAGAGCGCCTCAAGCGCCGCCTTCAGGCCGAGGTCGTCGAGCACGCGTGGGCGCAGGTCGTGCGAGAGCCGCCTGATCTCCTTGATGGCGCCGTTCAGCGCCTCGACGCCGCGGTCGATGGTCAGCGCCGCATCGTCGACATTGGTCCTGACCTTGCGGCCGGCGAGATCCATCGCATAGCGCACGCCGACGAGATTTTGGGAAATGCCGTCATGTAGTTCGCGGGCAAGCCGCGCGCGCTCTTCTTCCTGGGTGTCGATGACCCGCTGCGTCAGCGCCTTGAGCCGGCTATCGGCCATGCGGCGCTCGTGGAAGGTCAGCAGCATGCAGGTGGTGAACACGACGAGCACCGAAGGCACGGCGATCAGCGCGACGATGACGAAGGTCCGTCTTATGTTGACGCGCATCACCTTGTTGGCGGCGGCACTCTGGGCAAAGACGTCATCGAGATAGACGCCGGTGCCGACGACCCAGCGCCACTTGTCGAGACTGACGACGAAGGATAGTTTGTCGGCGATCTGTCCGGTCGATGGCTTTTGCCATTTGTACTGATGCAGGCCGCCGCCCGCTCGCGCGGTGGCGATCAGTTCGGCGATGACCTTGTCGCCATCCGGATCGGTGAGATCGAGCCAATTGTGCCCATGCCGGAAGCTCTGGCGCGGGTGGACGATATTGTTGCCGTCATAGTCGTAGACGAAGAAATATCCATCCTTGCCGTAGTCGAGCGAGGTCAGGATCGCGGCCACCTGCTCCTTGGCGGCCTCGTCGTCGGCCCCGGCCTTGTCATAGATCGTCTGGATGGCCGACAGCGCAAGGTTGGTCAGATTGAGGATCTCGGCTTCCTTGGTCTTCAGCATGTTCTGCTCGAACGTGTCGATGCTGTTCTTGGCGAGATTTGCCGATTGCCAGGTGATAAAGGTGGTGATCGCAAGGATCGAGATGACGAGCGGGACGATCGCCAACGCGATGATCTGGTGTCGTAACGTCAAGGGTCGTTCCTCCCGGGATTTGCGGCCGGAATTATGCCCTTTGGCGAATGTGAGTCCAGCGGCTTGTCGCGCTTGCCGCGCGACCGGATCAATGTCGGTTCTGAATTAAAGAGTTAGAGCATGATGTCGTCCGAAAACCGCTCACACTTTTCGGCATCATGCTCTAGGCGCTATTCTAGGGGCACGAACAGGCCGAGTTTGACGTCGCGCAGCACGACATTGGTGTGCATGCGGCGGATCTGCGCGTTTTCCGCCATGATCAGAGCCGCGATGTCGTCATAGTGCTCGACGTCGCGGGCGGTAATGATGGCGATCAGATCGACCGCGCCGGTGACGTAATAGACCTGTTGGATATGATCCTGCTTCTCCGCCCAAAGGCGGAACTTCGCCAGTGCGTCGTAATTGTCCCGCTCGATCTCCATCCCGACGATGAACACCATCGATGTTCCCGTCGCCTTCCGGTCGACGACGGCGACCTCCGCCTTGATGATCCCTTCCTCGCGCAACCGCTTCAACCGTCGCTGCACGGCCGAGACCGACAACCCGATCCGTTCGGCAATCGTTTCGGCCTTCAGCTGGCAGTCACGCTGAACGATGTCGAGAATGTCACGGTCAAAACGATCCAGCTGTTCCATCATTCAGTCCAATTCCAGTTGCGGCACTTCATACATTCTGCCGCATTCGATGCGCGAGGAAGATTATTTTGCACATAATATGCAAAAGAGGTGATAATTGCGCGAAAAAACCGCGTTATTTTATCATTATCCTTCGCAAATTCAGTTCAGCCGGACCACTGCATGTCGGATCAACCCTTTCCTGCTCTTCGCGTCGAAGATCTCCATAAAAGCTTCGGCTCGCAACAGGTCCTCAAGGGTATCTCGACGGAGGCCCACAAGTCTGATGTGATTTCGATCATCGGCTCGTCCGGCTCCGGCAAGAGCACCTTCCTCCGATGCATCAATTTCCTGGAAACGCCGGATCGCGGCCGCATTGCGGTGAACGGCGAGGAAGTCGCGCTGAAAATCGGTCGCGGCGGCCGGCTGCAGCCGCAGAGCTGGCGGCAGATCGAACGGCTGCGGACAGGGCTCGGCATGGTCTTTCAGAGTTTCAATCTCTGGGCCCATCGCACCGTGCTGGAAAACGTCATCGAGGCGCCAGTGCACGTCATGGGCATTTCAAAGCGCGAGGCGATCGAAAAGGCCGAAGCCCTGCTCCACAAGGTCGGGCTCTTTGACAAGCGCGACGCCTATCCCGCCTTCCTGTCCGGCGGCCAGCAGCAGCGCGCGGCGATTGCGAGGGCGCTCTGCGTCGATCCCGCCGTCATGCTGTTCGACGAGCCGACATCGGCGCTCGATCCGGAGCTGGTCGGCGAGGTTCTCAAAGTCATCCGCGATCTTGCGGAAGAAGGCCGGACCATGCTGATCGTCACGCATGAAATGCGCTTTGCCCGGGATGTTTCGAGCCGAGTTCTCTACCTGCATCAGGGACGGATCGAGGAAGAAGGTCCGCCGGAACAAGTTTTCGGGGCGCCGGTCAGTGCCCGCTGTCGGGAGTTCACCCGTCTCAGCGCCCATTGATCACACCAGCCATCATCGACACCACACGAACCAGGAGAATCCCGCGAATGAAACTGCTCCCCACGCTTTTCGCCGGCGTTGCACTTGCGCTTTCCGCCGTCACGGCACAGGCCGAAGTCCGCTTCGGCGTCATGAACGAATCCTATCCGCCCTTCTTCGCCAAGGATGCCTCTGGTGAGTGGCACGGATGGGAAATCGATCTGATGAACGCCGTCTGCGACGAGATGAAGGAGAAATGCTCAATCGTCGAGATTTCCTGGGATGGTCTCATTCCAGCTCTCCAGAGCAAGAAGTTCGATGTGATCTGGTCGTCGATGTCGAACACCGCCGAACGCTCGAAGGTGATCGATTTCACCGACAAATATTACAATACGCCGAGCACACTGATCGGCCCCAAGGACCAGAAGCCGGGCGCCACTGCCGAGGACGTGAAGGGCAAGACGATTGGCATCCAGGTGTCGACGATCCAGTCGGAATATTACAAGAAGTATTTTGCAGGCGCTGCCGAGGAAAAGACCTACCAGACGCTCGACGAGGCTTTCCAGGATCTCGCCTCCGGCCGCATCGACTACGTCTTCGGTGATTCACTGGCGCTCGACGCTTTCCTGAAAAGCGATGGCGGCAAAGATTGCTGCGCCAAGATGGGTGATGTCGCCGACGACAAGGAGATTCTCGGAGCCGGCGTTTCGGGCGGGTTGCGCAAGGAAGACACGGCGCTGAAAGCCAAGCTGAATGCGGCGATCGCTGCCGTTCGCGCCAACGGTCAGTATGACGCCATCAACAAGAAATACTTCGATTTCGATATCTACGGCGCGAAGTAAGCGGTCTCGTTGATGGCGACCGCGCAACAAGGCATTCTGGACCTGCTGTCTCCCTATCCTCCGGGATGGGGCGGCGTTCTTTTGACAGGTGCAGTCTCCACGGTCGCCATCTCGGCCTGCGCCTTCGCAATCGGCCTGTTGCTCGGCACGGGCGGCGCGCTTGGAAAGCTGTCCAGCAATCGCGCCCTCCGCCTGCTGCTCGATCTCTATACGACGGTGATCCGCGCGGTTCCCGAGCTGATCCTGATCGTTGGGCTCTATTATGCCGGCACCGACGGTCTCAATCGGCTGCTGGCGGCATTGGACCTGCCGCCAATCAACGTGAACGGCTTCGTCGCGGCCGTCGCCGTGCTCGGCTTCGTGCAGGGCGCCTATATGACGGAGGTGCTGCGCGGCGCGATCCTTGCTATTCCCGCCGGCCAGATCGAGGCCGCCAAGGCCTTCGGCATGGGACCGATGCTGCGCTTCCGCCGCGTCCTGCTGCCGGCGCTATTGCCGAACGCGCTGCCGGGGCTTGCCAATCTGTGGATGTCGGTCACCAAGGACAGCGCGTTGGTGGCGGTCGTCGGCTACCAGGAACTGGCGCTTGCCACCCGCCTCGCCGGGGCAAGCACCAAACATTACTTCGTGTTTTTCCTGGCTTCGGCCCTCCTCTACCTCGCCATCACGCTCGTTTCCAACGTCGCCTTCAAACTGATCGAGGCGCGGGTGCGGCGGGGACAGCCGCGCCTTGCCTGAAGAAAGCGTCGCATGAATTTCAGCTGGATCTCTTCCTATTGGCCGCTGCTTCTGACCGGCGCCTGGCAGACCGTTGCGCTGCTGGTGATCTCCGTGGTGTTCGGCTTTGCCATCGCCATCGGTCTCGCTTTCGCGCAGGTCAGCGGCGGCAGGCTGACGCGGCTGCTCGCCCGCGGCTATTGCACCTTCTTCCGCGGCACGCCGCTGCTGATCCAGCTATGGCTTCTCTATTATGGGGTCGGCTCGCTGCTGCCCATGGTTCCCGGCATCCGCCAGAGCCTGTTCTGGCCGATCCTGCGCGAGGGCTTCTTCTTTGCGGCCGTCAGTTTCACGCTGAACTATGCGGCCTATGAGGCGGAGGTGTTGCGCGGTGCGCTGCTCGCCGTTCCCAAAGGCGAGCTGGAAGCCGGCCGGGCCTTCGGCCTGTCGCCATGGAAGCTCGTCCGCCGCATCTGGCTGCCGCGCGCCATCCGCATCGCCTTGCCGACGATTGCCGGAGAGATCGTCATGCAGCTGAAGGCGACGCCGCTTGCCTTCACGGTGACGGTGATGGATCTCTACGCCGTGGCCAACAAGGTTCGCCAGGACACGCTGCTGGTCTATGAGCCGCTGCTTGTCGTCACCGTCTTCTATCTCGCTTTGACCGCAGTAATTGCCCGCGTCTTTCGAGGTCTCGAAGCGCAGGTACCCGTTCGTCGTTAGGCCGACGAAAAAGGAACCGGCCATGAACTCCCTCGCGCACCAATCACTTGCAATCCGCCCACTTTGTTATGAAAAGCCCGCCGTCGGTGACGGCGCGACAGCCTGAATGGAAACCTCTTCATGAGCACGACACGAATTCTCGATGGCGGCATGAGCCGCGAGTTGCTGCGGCTGGGCGCCGAACTGAAACAACCGGAATGGTCGGCACTGGCGCTGATCAACGCGCCGGACATCGTCCGTGAGGTCCACAAGGAATTCATCGCGGCCGGTTCGCAGGTCATCACCACGAACAGCTATGCGCTGGTGCCTTTCCATATCGGTGAGGACCGGTTCCAGAAGGAGGGGGCGGCGCTGACCCGTCTCGCCGGTCGTTTGGCGCGCGAGGCGGCCGATGCCGCCACCGATCGCAAGGTGCTGGTCGCCGGTTCGCTGCCGCCGATCTTCGGCTCCTACGAGCCGCAAAATTTTCAGCCTTCACGGGTGCAAGACTATCTCAAGGTGCTGGTCGAAAACCTCGCTCCCTTCGTCGATGTCTGGCTCGGCGAGACGTTGAGCCTGATCGCCGAGGGAGAGGCCGTGCGCCAGGCGGTGGCGGCATCAGGCAAGCCGTTCTGGATTTCCTTCACCTTGGCGGATGACGAGGCAGACATCGAAAGCGGCGGGCCGAAGCTTCGCTCCGGCGAAAGCGTCGAGGACGCGGCATCCTGGGCAGTTTCATCGGGTGCGAAGGCCTTGCTCTTCAATTGCAGCAAGCCTGAAGTCATGCAGGCGGCGGTAGAGACGGTAGCGCGCGTATTCCGGAAGACGGACGCTCAGATCGAAATCGGCGTTTATGCCAATGCCTTCGAAGGCGAACAAGGCACATCAGCCGCCAATGAAGGGCTGCATGAGACCCGTGACGATCTGAACGACGACGCCTATTCGCGCTTTGCGTGCTCCTGGGCCGAAGCCGGTGCGACGATCATCGGCGGCTGCTGCGGCATCGGCGCCGCCCATATCCATCGCCTCAGCAAGACGCTTTTAAGATAGGCTCGACGCCGGTCGGCTCATCAGGCTTGGGCGGTCTTCTGCAGCTCGAGGAGAAGCTCGATCAGCTTCGGCGCCATCTCCCTTATTTCCGAGAGGTGGGCGGCGCTCAGTCTCACCAGAAGCGCGTCGGCCTTCTCCGTCAGAAGTATCGTCTGACGGCGCCTGTCGGTCGGATCGGCATGGCGTTCGACCAGGCCCGCGTCCGACAGCCGCCCGACAAGCTCGGTCGCCGTATGCGGCGCGATGATCAGCCGCTCGGCCAGCATGCCGATGGTCATGGCATCGCCGCGGTGCCCCTTGATCGCCAGCAGCGCCTGATGCTGCTGTACAGGCAGCCCTTCCAGCTGGGCGGCAGAGGCGCTGAAGTCCATGAATTGCCGAAGTGCGAATCTGAGATCGGCGAGCGCCTCATAATCCTCCTGTCTCAGCGCCGGCACGGTTTTCTTCAAACGCATTCTCCTCTGCCGCAACGGCTGCCAAGGTCGCGAGCCATCCCGCCATCTCGAATAGATGGGCATCCGACAGCCGGTCAAGTGAGGCATCTCTACAGACATTTTCACCTTCATGCCTTCACCCATTGATTTATATCGTATCACGATATATTGACGTCGCTCAAGTGTATCCATTTCCGGCGTAGCAGAGGCTTCCATGGCGCAGCATCAACCAAGCAACCGGCCGCACGATTTCACGGGCGGCCTTTCCCGGCGCGAGGCCGGCGATTTCACCACCGACAGGCGGGTCCTCCTGCTGATCGGAATGTCCATCATCGTCGGCACCGGCGGCGCGTTTGCGGCCTGGTGTCTCGTCAGCCTGATCGCGCTGGTGACGAATGTCATCTGGTTCGGGCAGATCGGCATCCAGCCTGCTTCGCTGGCTGCCGTGCCGCGCTCGCTGTGGGTGGTGCTGGTGCCGCCGCTCGGCGGGCTGGTCATCGGCCTGATGGCCCGCTTCGGATCGGAGAAGATCCGCGGCCACGGCATTCCCGAGGCCATAGAGGCGATCCTGATCGGCGGCAGCCGGATGTCGCCGAAGGTCGCGGTCCTGAAGCCGCTGTCCTCGGCAATCTCGATCGGAACGGGTGGTCCGTTCGGCGCCGAGGGGCCGATCATCATGACCGGCGGGGCGATCGGATCGCTCTTCGCGCAATTCTTTCACATGAGCGCTGCCGAGCGGAAGACGCTGCTCGTCGCCGGTGCAGCCGCAGGCATGACGGCGATCTTCGGCTCACCGATTGCCGCGGTCATGCTGGCGGTCGAACTGCTGTTGTTCGAATGGAAGCCGCGCAGCTTCATTCCTGTCGCCGTTGCCGCCTGCGTGTCGATCTGCTGGCGCCCGCTGCTGTTCGGCACCGGCCCGCTGTTTCCGACCCATTTCCAAGTAGATTTGCCCTGGTGGGGGATCTTCGCCTGTGCGGCGATGGGCATCATATCGGGGCTGCAATCGGGGTTGCTGACGACGCTGCTCTACCGGATCGAGGACCTCTTCGAGGCACTGCCGATCCACTGGATGTGGTGGCCGATGCTTGGCGGTCTTGTCATCGGCCTCGGCGGTCTGATCGAACCGCGTGCCATGGGCGTCGGCTACGACATCATCGATGGCCTGCTCAACAACCGGCTGCTCGCACCGGCGGTGATGTCGATCCTGCTGGTGAAGACGATCATCTGGCTGTTTGCGCTGTCGTCCGGCACCTCGGGCGGCGTGCTTGCTCCGCTTCTCATCTTCGGCGGTGCTCTCGGATGGCTGGTCGGCCTTGTCATGCCGGGCAACGATCCCGGCTTCTGGGCGCTGCTCGGAATGGCGGCGATGATGGGCGGAACCATGCGCGCGCCGCTGACGGGGACCTTTTTTGCGATGGAGATCACCGGCGATGTGAGCACGCTCGTTCCGCTGCTCGCCGCAACGGTGGTGGCCTATGCCGTCACGGTTCTTCTGCTGCGCCGCTCGATCCTTACCGAGAAGATTGCGCGCCGCGGGCAGCACATCACCCGCGAATATGGCGTCGATCCGTTCGAGCTCTCCCGTGCACGGGAGATCATGATCAGCAATGTCGACACGCTTCCCGTCACCATGACGGTGGGGGAGGCCTGCGATTTCTTCGCCTCTCAGGAGAAAACCCATCGGATCTACCCGGTGATCGACGCGGCAGGCAGATTGGCGGGCATCGTCTCGCGGGCCGATGCCCTGCGCTGGCAGGGGACGCCGGACCTGACCCTCCAGACGCTTGCCGAAAACGTCACCGACGATTCCGTTCCCGTCGGGCATCCTGATGATACCGTTGCCTTTATCGCCGACCTCATGCTGTCGACGGGCGATGGGCGTATTCCGATCGTCGATCCCGCTTCCGGCAAGCTGTGCGGCCTGATCGCCCGCAAGGATCTGCTGCGGCTACGCAGTTCCTTGAGGTCGCAGGAACTGGATCGGCGGCCGTATCTGACTGCCGGGGCGAGGAGCAAATCGTGATAGCCGCCTCAGGTTTCTTCGGCCCCGCCAATTGAACCGCTCGATCCCGCCGCTTGCAAACTCACCCCAGTCCAGTTATATAGTCACTATAGTCATTCTGGTCAGGAGCTGAGCAATGCAGCCATCACGGCAAGACAATGAAAGCTGGACCGTTGCCAGTGCAAAGGCGAAGCTTTCCGAAGTCATCGAACGCGCGCAATCCGCGCCACAGACAATCACAAGGAACGGCAAGCCGAGCGTTGTCGTCGTCTCTGCCGAGGAATGGCAGCGCAAGACCGCTCGCCAAGGGACGCTTGCCGAATTTCTGATGGAGTCGCCGCTGCGCGGCGCCAATCTGGACCTTGAGCGTCAACGCGACGAACCGCGTGATCCGGCGCTGTGAGACTTTTGCTGGACACCAACGTCCTGTCCGAGGTGACGAAGCCGAAGCCTGATGCGCACGTCTTGCAATGGTTGGACAGGCTCGACGAGGATCGCTCCTTCATCAGCATCGTCTCGGTCGCAGAGATCCGACGTGGTGTTGCCCTGATGGACGAGGGACGAAAACGCGACGCGCTGGCTGAATGGCTTGCCCGGGACCTGACGCAGCGCTTCGAGCACCGCATCATCCCGGTGGATGAATCGGTTGCCCTGGCCTGGGGGGACCTCATGGGCCATGCAAAGCGGAGCGGCCGTGGCCTGCCGTCGATGGATGGCCTGATCGCTGCCACCGCGGTTGCTCACGATCTCACGCTCGCGACGCGCAACTCGAAGGATTTCGACGGCTTGGGGATCGAACTGATCAATCCCTGGATCCTTTAGTCCTGGCGAAGGCTACAGCGCAGCCGTCAATGCAATCCGAACAGGTTCAGCAGCTCCTCGCGGTGGCGAACGAATTCCGGTGCGCTGCGGTCGCGCGGTCGCGGCAGATCGATGTCGATCAGGCGCGGTTCGCCGCCCTTCTCCCGTGGCAGGATGAGGATCCGGTCGGCGAGATAAATCGCCTCCTCGAGATCGTGCGTGACGAGAATGGTCGTCACATCCTCATCGCGCCAGATCCGGGCGAGTTCCTGCTGCATGCCGATCTTGGTCATCGCGTCGAGCGCGCCGAGCGGTTCGTCGAGCAGCAGGATCTCGGGCTGAACAGCCAGCGCCCGGGCGATCCCGACGCGCTGCGCCATGCCTCCGGAGAGCTGCCGGGGATAGGCGGCCTCGAATTGCTGCAGGCCGACAAGCTTGACATAGTGGCGCGCCCGCGCCCTCGCCCGCTGACGGGTGAGACCACTTGTTTCCAGCCCGAAGGCGACATTGTCGAGCACATCAAGCCAGGGCAGAAGGCGCGGTTCTTGGAAGATGACGGCGCGCTCTGCGCCGACGCCCCGCACCACCTTGCCGTCGACGAGGACCTCTCCGGTGTCGGCATCCTCGAGACCTGCAAGAACCCTGAGCAGGGTCGTTTTGCCCGAGCCGCTGGCACCGACGATGGCGAGGCTTTCGCCGGAGCGGATGTGGAGATTGATATCCTTGAGAACCTGCAGCGGCGTGCCGTTCAACTTGTAGGATTTGGAGAGGCGACGGATCGTCACCTCGCCGCGGCGAATGTCCTCAGCAATGCTCATCTCGGTTCCTCAGTTGCTTGCCGGCTTGGCATCGGCCGTGAAGAGGATGTCCTTGGCCGCCAACTGGCCTTGCTTCAGCTTGCCTTCGCGAACCAGGACGTCGATCCAGAACTGGATGTCGCGCTCGACCGGCAGACCGCCGGCGCGCACGCCATAGCCGCGGAAATATTGCGCGATATCAGCGTTCTCGCCACGCTCGCTGAGCGCCTTGGCCAGGATCTTCTTGGTTTCTTCAGGATGTTCGCGGGCATAGTCGAGCGCGCGGGCCGACTGCTCGACGAAAATCTTTGCGGCCTCGGGATGTTGCTGAATGAAATCGCGGCGCAGGACCACAAACCCCCCGGCAATGTCGCCGAGCACGTCGGTATCGTCAAAAACCGCGCGCAGGCCGCCATTTTTGAGCGCCGCACCCTCGAAGGTCGTCTGCCAATAACCGAAGGCGGCAATATCGACCTGCTTGGAGCGCAGCACCTGTTCGAGTTGCGGCCCGGGAACGACGATCTGATTGGCGGAGTCGCTCGGCAGGCCGACGGAATGCAAGGCCTCGCGGATGGTATAATCGAGGTGCGCGCCAAGCGTATTGACTGCTATGCTCTTGCCGGCAATGTCCTTGATACTCTTGATCGGGCTGTCTTCCAGCACATAGAAGGTCGACTGCACCTCGTCATTGATGCCGTTCGACGGATAGGCGGCGACGAAGTCATTGCCGCCGATGATCGAATTCAGCACGGCGGAGGTGGCCGCACTGCCGATCTCGACATCACCGGATGCGAGGGCGATCAGAGAGGCCGGCCCGCCTTGAGCATAACCGACATTTTCGAACGTGATACCGGTGCCCTTGAAATAGCCGAGCTCGTCGGCGAGCTCATGGGCGGCAAGACCGCCTTGGCTGGCGAGGTAGCGCAGCTTGATCGTGTCGGCAGCTGCGGCCGGCGTAGCAAGGCCGAGCGCGATGACGGCCGGGAGGAGAAGGTTGCGGGGATGGAATGTCATGACGTATCCCTTTCGGAAGAGGAAAATCGGGGGAAGCAGGTTAGCGGCTCGGCTGAGACCAGCGGCAGAGACGGCGCTGCAGGAGAACGAGCAAGGCATTGGCGGCAAGCCCGAGAAAGGCGAGCAGAAGGATCGCCGCAAACATCAGCGGGATCTGGAAATTGTACTGGGCGTTCATCACCTGGAAGCCGATACCCTTGTTGGCGCCGATCATCTCGGCGGCAATCAACAGGAGAAGCGCAGTCGTCGCCGAGAGACGCAGGCCGACGAAGATCGCAGGGACGGACGCCGGCAGAATGACGCGGCGGAAGATGGTCAGCGGTCCGGCGCCATAAGTCCGCGCCATCTCAATAAGCTTCTGGTCCACCTCCTTGACGCCGCCGATCGTGGCGAGCAGCACCGGAAACAGGGTGGCCCAGAAGATCACGAAGATCTTGGAGGTTTCGCCGAGGCCGAGCAGCAGGATGAAGATCGGATAGAGCGCCAGCGCCGAGGTCTGGCGGAAGAGCTGCAGGATCGGATCGAGCGCCTGCTCGACCGCACGAACCTGGCCCATGAACAGGCCGAGCGGAATGCCGATCACGACGGCAAAGGCGAAGGCGGTTCCGGCTCGCTGCAGGCTGATGGCGATGTCGTCCAGCAGCGCGCCGTTGGCAAGATTGGTCCAAAGAGCAGACAGGATCACGTTCAGGGGCGGGAAGATGGCCGGATTGATCCAGCCCCTGGTGCTCGACACCTGCCAGAGCGCGAGGAAGGCGAGAAGCAGGCCATAACGCGGCAAAAACGATGCGAGCAACCCGCGCCCATGGGAGCCGAGAGTGGAAATGGTGCTTTCGCTGCTTTTCAGGCGGCCGAAGCTTCTCGGGAGAGTCTGGTTGATTTCATAGGCCATGGTACCGTTCCCTCATTCTGCTGCCTGGAGAGCTGCGTGTCCGGCAGCCCATCGATTGGCGGGGAAAGGCAGGCCGAGGTTTTCCCGGAGCGTCTTGCCCTCATAGGCCGTGCGAAACAGTCCGCGGCGCTGCAACTCCGGGATGACCAGATCGACGAAATCGTCGAGGGCCGTCGGCAGCCAGGGCGGCAGAATGTTGAAGCCGTCGGCCGCTTCGTTCTCGAACCATTGCTGTAGCGTATCGGCGATCTTTTCAGGCGTTCCGACGATGGTGTAGTGACCGCGGGCCGACGCGATCCATTGATAGAGCTGGCGGATGGAAAAATTGTTTTCGTCTGCGATCTGGCGGATGAGGGCCTGGCGGCTCTTCATGCCTTCCGTCGGCGGCGCCGGCGGCAGCGGCCCGTCGAGATCATAACCGTGCAGGTCGAGCGTACCGCCGGTCAGGCCGTTAAGGAGGCCGATTCCATCCTCTTCGACAATCAGCGAGGTCAGACGGTCGTACTTCTCGCGTGCTTCCGCTTCGGTCCTGCCGACGAAAGCGGAGACGCCGGGCATGACGAGGATGTGATCGGGGTTGCGGCCGAGGCCGCGGGCGCGTGCCTTGATATCGCGGTAGAATTCCTGGGCTGTTTCGATGTGCTGATGGGCGGTGAAGATGACTTCGGCCGTTGCCGCGGCAAGCCCGCGCCCGTCGTCGGACTGCCCGGCTTGCACGATGACCGGATGTCCCTGGGGCGAGCGCGAGACGTTGAGCGGGCCACGCACGCTGAAATGCTCGCCGCGGTGGTCGGTGTCGTGCAGCTTCGCCGGATCGAAGAATACGCCCGACTCCTTGTCGCGGATGAACGCGTCGTCCTCGAAGCTTTCCCAGAGTTTGCGGACAACGTCGACATGCTCGGCAGCACGGCGATATCGATCGGCATGTGGAAGCTGCGTATCGCGGTTGAAGTTCTGTGCCGTGAGGTCGCCCGTCGTGGTCACGACATTCCAGCCGGCGCGGCCCTCGGAGATCAGATCCAGCGAGGCGAATTTGCGAGCAGTCGTATAGGGCTCCTCATAGGTGGTGGAAGACGTCGCGATAAAGCCGAGATGGGTGGTGAAAGGCGCAAGCGCGGAAAACAATGTGACGGGTTCGAAGCCGGCGACGCGGGCATTGCCGCCTTCGCGCGCTCCGCCAAAACCGACAGCCAGTCCGTCGGCCAGGAAATAAGCATCGAAGAGTCCGCGCTCGGCTGTCAGGGCGAGTTGCTTGTGAAACTCGAAACTGGTGGCACCGTCGGCCGGCTGGTCAGGATGCCGCCAGGATGCAACATGCTGTCCGCCACCGGGAAGAAATGCCCCAAGCCTGATTTTGCGTGTCATTTCGCGTCCTCTCCGTTTGCCGCCCACAGCCCGGTGTTTTCCAGGGCCATGGTATAGGTTGGCTGTCAGGACTCTACACTACGTTCTCCATAAATTTTATAGAGAAACTTCATTTCATAATTTCGGAGGAAGAGTGAATAGTTTTGCGGGATTGGCTTGAATCTGGAAATCGACGATCGAGGCGGCCAACAAGAGATATGTCGTCTTGCGGCCGTCTTTGATGTTTTCCATGTCGGACAGGTCGACGAGCGACGTCCTGTTTCGCGATATGATTTTGGGAACATGCAGCCGGGCACGGGTCATGCATGAGCGGTGCGTGCCGCCGGATAGCGGTGCCTGGCTATGCTTGGGCATCAGCCCCGTTTTGGCCGGGAAGGGGCATGCTCCAGGCCGGCGGCGGCCTTCTTCAGGCAGTCGAGGTAGCGGTCCCGGTTCGCGATACCGTCGTCGCGTGGGGTGACGAGGCAGAGCGTTGCAGCTGCATGGCCTTCCTCGCCCCGCACCGGCACGGCAAAACAATGGGTAAAGCTGTCGACGATGCTGTTGAAGGTGAAGAAGCCTTCACGCTCGGCCTGGCGCACCTCGGCGATGAAGGTCTGGGGCTCGAGCCATTCACCGCCCGGCAGACGGAAATCCTGCGACGGAATGAAGTTCAGGATGTCCTGATCCGACAGATGCGCGACGAGCAGGCGCCCCGACGCCGTCCACGGAATCGGCACCGACTGTCCCACATCCGTCGAAATGCGGAACGGCCGCGCCCCCTCGCGCATGCGCACGACCGTATACCTGTTTCCATCCAGCATGCAGAACTGCGCCGTTTCCCGCGTTTCATCGGCAAGCCGTTCCAGCGTCGCCTCGCATTCGCGGGTGAAGTCGAAATGGTTCTCATAGGCGGCGCCGAGGAAATAGAGCTTGCGGCCGAGATAGACGCGCCCCTCGCCGCCGGTGAATTCGAGAATGCCGTTACTGAGCAGCAGGTTGACGAGTTCGTAGACGGACGAACGCGGCGCACCGATCTGCGCGGCGATTTCGTTCGGCTTCAAGGCCTGCCGTTTCTGGCGCAGGAAATCGAGGATTTCGAAGGCGCGGTCGAGCCCTCGGGCGCGTTTGCCGGCTGCTTCGTCCTGAACTGCATCCATTGCTATCGTCCTGTTCTTTTGTCCGGCCAAGCTTTTCAAGCCGCCTGCCGTATCTGTCAATTGATCCCGTCATTCAATCGCGAATGAAATTTCCCCACCCCTCTTGCGGGGTAAAAAAATCGGCATAAGATCGCCTCGTCCGGTATAAAGATCACATGTACGATATATTGGACATAGATGGCAAACCGTCAAGGTTGCCGCACAAAAAAGGGGATCGACATGAAGAATTTTGAAAACAGCATTTCCGCTTCGCTGCGCCGCCGCCTCCTCGCGGGCGCTGCCGCAGCAGCCACCCTCCTGGTCTTTTCCACCGGCACTGCCTCGGCCGCTGCCAATTGCATCAAGGGCGACAGAAAAGCGCCCTATACGATCGGCTGGGCGAACATCTACTCCGTGCCGACCTGGATGAAACAGACCGAAGGCACCATTACCGCTGAAGTGGAGGAGCTGAAGAAGGCCGGCCTCGTCAAGGACCTGATGATCACTGACGCGCAGGGCAACGCCCAGACGCAGATCCAGCATATCCAGTCGATGATCGACGCCAATGTCGACGCCATCGTCGTCATCGCCGGCTCCTCCAACGCGCTCGACCGCGTCATATCGGATGCCTGCGACAAGGGCATCGCCGTGGTCAATTTCGACAGCTTGGTCAACACCGACAAGGTGACGGCGAAGATCAATACCGATTCCAGCGAATGGGGTGCGACCGCTGCCAAGTGGATGGTCAGCCAGCTCGGTGGCAAGGGCAAGATCATCATCATGAACGGCCCGGCCGGCATCTCGGTCAGCGACGACCGCCGCAAGGGCGCCCAGCCGGTCCTCGATGCCAATCCAGGTCTCAAGGTGATCACCGAGACGAACACCGAATATAACGTCGCGCCGGCACAGGAAGCGATGACCAGCCTGCTCTTCGCCAATCCCGAAATCGACGGCGTGCTGTCGCTCGGCGGCGCGCTGTCTGCCGGCTCCGTCCTCGCCTTCGAGCGCCAGGGCCGCGACCAGGTGCCGACCACAGGTGAAAATGCAAGGCAGTTCCTGGAACTCTGGAAGGAGAAGAGCCTGAAAGGCTGGGCGACGATGCAGCCCAACTGGCTCGGCGCCCTTTCCGTCTACACTGCGGTGCAGGCGCTGCAAGGCAAGAACGTGCCGGCCTTCGTCAAGGTGCCGCTGCCTGTCATCGACGACAGCACGATCGGCAGCTACCTCGCACGGGCCGACAAGTTCCCGGCCGACGGCTATATCTACTCGGATTACGACAAGGCGCTGTTCGACAAGCTGCTTGCCAAGTAATCCGCGGTTGGGGGACGCCGTCATGACGGAAGAAGCGCCCCTGCTGGAAGCCCGGCAGGTGTTCAAGGGATTTTTCGGCAATCCCGTTTTGAAGGGCGTCGACATCGCCCTTCTGCCGGGCAGGGTTCACGCCCTGCTCGGTGAAAACGGCGCCGGCAAGTCGACGCTGATCAATCTCCTGTCCGGCTCCCTCCAGCCCGACGGCGGGTCCATCCTCGTCGACGGCAGGCCGGTCGGGCGTTTCAGCCCGGCGGCGGCGCGCGCGGCCGGCATCGCTGTCGTGCAACAGGAGCTGAGCCTCACGGCCAACCTGTCGATTGCCGAAAACATCGGGATCGGCGCGTTTCCGCGCCGGTTCGGTCTCATCGATTACGGAGCGCTTCATCGCGGCGTGCAAGAGGTTTGCGACCTGGTCGGGCTGACAGAACCGCTCGACGTGCCGGTTGCCGATCTCGCGCTCGGCCGCCGTCAGATGGTGGAGATCGCTAAGGCGCTGTTCCGCAAGCCGCGTGTGCTTATTCTGGATGAACCGACCTCGTCGCTCTCCGCGCATGAAGCCGGCATTCTTGCCCAGCTGATCGAGACGCTCAAGGGTCGCGGCACGGCACTTCTCTATATTTCCCACCGCCTCAACGAGGTGCAGGCGCTCTGCTCGCATGTCACCGTGCTGAAGGACGGCGGCGTAACGGCCGACCAGTCGCTGTCCGGCATCGACGGCGAGGGTCTGGTGCGCCTGATGGTTGGTCGCGAAACCGGCGACCTGTTTCCGCCGCGCCCGGCCGCGGTACCCGGTGCGATGCGCATCAGCGTCGAAGGTTTTTCGGCCGGCATCGTGCGTGACATTGGTTTCTCCGCTCGCGTCGGCGAGATCGTCGGCATCGGCGGGCTTGTCGGGCAGGGTCAAGAAGACCTGCTGCTCGGCCTCTATGGCGCGATTCCAGCCTCGGCGACCCGGGCGGAGGTAGCGGGCAATCCCCACCTGCCCGCCCATGTCGGCGCGGCGAATGCGGCTGGTATCGTCTACGTCCCGGCGGACCGCAAGCACGAGGGACTGGTGCTGCCGCATTCGATCGCCTCCAATCTCATCCTGCCTTCGCTCGGGCGGCTTGCCCGCAAGGGGCTGCGCGACGCGAAGGCGGAAAACGGCCTGGTCGCCGATCTCGCGCGCCGGCTGACGATCAAGGGCGATGCGGCCCGGCCGGTGCAGGCGCTTTCCGGCGGCAACCAGCAGAAGGTGGCGCTCGCCAAATGGCTGCCGCTCGATCCGTCTGTGCTGCTCCTCAACGATCCGACGCGCGGCGTCGACATCGAGACCAAACGTGAGATCTACCTGATGCTGCGCGCCTTCGCCGCCGAGGGGCGGCTCGTCATTCTGGCCAGTTCCGATACGCCGGAACTCGTGCATCTCTGCGACCGTGTCGTGGTCCTGCGCGAGGGGCGCGTCGCGGCGACGCTGTCAAAAGATCGGATCAGCGAAGGAGCGATCGTCGGCGCGGCCATGGGCGTGACGACCACGACGCAGGGAGAGGCGGCATGAATACAATTTCGGCATCCCGTCTCTACGGCGCGATCCAACTCCGCCGCAACCGCGGCCTCGCCGGCCTCTATCTGGTCGTCGCTGCCTTTCTCATCCTCTATGCGCTGCTCTTTCCCGGCATCCTTTCCATCGGCGGCTTTTCGAAGTTCACGCAGAACTGGTTTCCGCTCGCGCTGGTCACCATGGCGCAGGCGCTGCTGATGCTGAATGGCGGCATCACGCTGGCGATCGGGCCGCTGGTCAGTCTCGGCGCGGTGATCGCCGCGACGACGATGGAAGGGCCGCTCGGTGTGCCCGGCGGCATTGTCGCGGTCGCCGTCGCCGGCCTATTGATCGGCGCCGTCACCGGCGCCATCGTGACACATCTGAGATTGCCGGCGATCATCGTCACGCTGGCCGGCTCCTTCATCATCGGCGGCGTCGCGCTCATCCTGCTGCCGCGGCCGGGCGGATTCATTCCCGATTGGCTGTCGACGGTGCTTGCCGGCCATACGCCCGTCGCCTTCCTGCTGCTCGTCGTCATCCTCATACTCTGGAAAGCCTTTCTGGCAACGCCGCTCGGCCTCGGCATCTATGCGGCCGGCGACAACCCGGTCGGCGCATTCCGCTCCGGCGTGCCGGTCGAACGGGTGAAGGTCGCAGCCTTCGCGCTCTCCGGCCTTCTTGCTGCTCTCACCGGTCTCTTCGTTGCGGCGCAGACCGGCTCGGGCGATCCCATCATCGGCACGCCCTTCACGCTGAACTCGATCGCCGCCGCCGTGCTCGGCGGCGTGGGTTTCCTCGGCGGCAAGGGCACGATGCGCGGCGCGATCTGCGGCAGCCTGCTGCTCTCGGTGATGATCAACGTGATGTTCTTCCTGGGCTTTCCGCCCGTCGCGCAATATGTCGCGCAAGGCTTGATCATCGTCGGCGCAGTCGCCGTTCCGGAACTTCTTGGAGTATGGAGGGCAAGACGATGAACATCATCCGGTCTGCGTTCCGCAATCCGCCGCTCCTGACCTTTCTTCTGGTCGCGCTCGTCTGGATCGTTGCAAGCTTCACGCTTCGCGGTTTCGGCGCCTACGGCCATCTGCGTTATCTGCTGGAGCTTGCCGCGGTGATCGGCATCGTCGCTGCCGGCCAGACGCTCGTCATCCTGATGGGCGGCATCGATCTTTCCGTCGGTGCTGTCATCACCGTCACGGCGATCCTGCTGCCGCTGATTTCGCCCGCCTGGGATCCAACCGGCCTTGCCGGCATCGCGGCGGCCCTTGCCATCGCCACCGGCATCGGCCTGATGAACGGCGCGGGGGCCGCCTATCTTCGTGTGCCGCCGATCATCATGACGCTCGCGATGGCGACCTTCCTGCAGGGCCTGCTCGTCATCGTCGCCGGCGGCAGCGCCGTCACCGTCAGCAATCCGGCGGTCATTCTGCTCGGGCAGGCGCGGCCGTTCGGCATCCCCTCGGGCATCCTGCTGTGGCTCGTCGTCTCGGTCGTCGTCCTGCTGCTCATTCATCGCATGCCGATCGGCGCACGGTTTCTGGCGCTCGGGGCGAACCCGCTCGCCGCCCGGCTTTCCGGCGTCAGCGTCACCCTCAACACGCTGATCGTCCATACTCTGTCCGGCTTTTTCGCCGGGCTTGCCGGCATTCTCGTGCTGGGCATGAACCGGCAAGGTTATGTCGGCATCGGCGATCCCTATCTGCTGACGTCGATCGCCGCCGTCGTGCTCGGCGGCACCTCCATCCTCGGCGGCCGCGGCACCTATGCCGGCACGATACCGGGGGCGATCCTGCTCGTCACCACGACGGCGCTGATCACCGTCGTCAACGCCTCCCCCGGCTGGCGGTCTATCATGTTCGGCACGCTGATCCTCGCCCTTCTGCTCGTGTCCGGCCGTGAGGCACGCAGATGACGGCGCGCTACGACGGGCCGGTGATCGATCCGCACCACCATCTCTGGGACCTCAGCCTGCAGCGCCACCCCTGGCTTCAGAAGGCGCGGGCTTCCGGCGAAGAGATGGTTTTCGGGAGCCTCGCGCCGATCCTGCGCGACTACGGCATCGATGATTATCGTGCCGATGCCGGGCGTCAGAACGTCATTGCAACCGTGCATGTGGAGGCTGGCTGGTCCGATGCGCATCCGTTGGAAGAGAGCCGCTGGCTGGAGGGTCTCGACCGCAGCTCCGGCGTGGCGAAGCGTTATATCGCACGGGTTCCCCTCGACGGGCCGGACGCCGCGCGCCTGCTCGAAGCGGAAGCGGCGAGCCCTTATGTCGTCGGCATCCGCGATATTCTGAGTTGGCATTCGGAGCCGGCGAAGAGTTTTGCTCTGCGCGCAGATCGCATGGCCGATCCCGCTTGGCGGGCGGGGCTTGCTCACGCTTCACAGTTGGGGCTGGTCTTCGAGCTGATGCTCTACCCCTGGCAGATGGATCAGGCCCTCGAGCTGGTGCGCGATTTTCCGCAAACGCTGTTCGTGCTCAACCACGGCGGCAGCCCCGCCGACCGATCGGAGGACGGCATGGCGCTCTGGCGTCACGGCCTGCGAGCGCTCGGCAAAGAGCCGAACGTGCGGTTAAAGATCTCCGACCTCGTCGCCTACGACAATGACTGGACGCTCGAAAGCCTGCGGCCGGTGATCGAGCACTGCTTCGATTGTTTCGGCCCTGAACGTTCGATGTTCGCCAGCGACTTTCCGGTCGCGGGCCTGCACGCCTCATTCGACGAGGTCTATCAGGTTTTCCGCACGGTCGCCGCGCAACTTTCTCCCGACGAGCAGCGCGATCTGTTCTTTGCCACCGCCAACGACACCTATCGCCTCGGTTTGGGCGATCCGGCCGAGATCGGGCGAGGCCGCCATGTCTGACCTTCATGCCACGACGGAAAACCGGCTGATCGACGACCGGGTTCGCGGCTTTCCGCCGGACAACCCTCCGCTTTCGCCTGCTGCAATCGGAACGCAGGGGTGGAAGCCCTATGACGGCAGGATGGCCCTGCCGCTGATCTCGCTCGACCGCCGGGCCTTCACCGGCAATGTCGAACTGATGATGGCCTATGTGAAAAGCCATGGCGCCGACATCGCGCCTCACGCCAAGACCCCGATGTCGACGGTGCTGGCAGACGCGCTTCTTTCGGCAGGCGCCTGGGGCACGACCGTTGCCGATATCCGCCAGGCAGCCGTCCTGCTCAAGGCGGGACAACGCCGGCTGATCCTCGCCAACGAGATCGGTGGGATCGCCGCTGCTCGCCGGCTTGCTGCCCTGCTCGGCCACTATCCGGATGCGGAATTCCATATCTTCGTGGATTCGACAACGCTCGTCGAGGCGCTTCGCTCCGCATGGCGTGAGCGCGCAGATCTGCCGCCTCTCGGCCTATTGGTTGAGTTCGGCGCCGGCCGCGCCGGTCTTCGAAGCGCCGCCGCTGCCGAGGCAATCCTCGATGCGATCCTGGCCATTGAGACGCCGGCCTTCCGGCTCACCGGCATCGCCGCCTATGAAGGTGCGGCCGCGACCGCCAATGCCGACGAGACGATGCACCGCATCGGCGCGCTGATGGCCCTGATCGCCGAATTCCTGCCGAAGATACGCGCCCGCATCGGCAAGGAGCGGCCGCTTCTCGTCACATCAGGCGGTTCGGTGTTTTTCGACATCGTGGTGGCCCGGCTTTCAGCCGCCGTCGCAGCCGATCCCGCCTGCCGGCTGGTGCTGCGCAGCGGCGCGATCTTCTTCCACGATCACGGCATCTACGAGCGTGGCCTTGCCGGCCTCGACGCGCGCGGCGGTTTGCGTATCGGCGGCGAGACGGTTTCGGCGGCGGCCGGTTTCCGTCCGGCGCTGCGCGTCTGGGCCGAGGTTCTGTCGCGGCCGGAGCCGCAGCTTGCGATCTGCGGCATGGGCATGCGCGACGTGGCAATGGACCAGGGCCTGCCGCGGCCGCTGGCGCTCTATCGCCATGGCGCCCGCCTTACCGATTTGGGAAGTGCCGACGTTATCCGGCTCAACGATCAACATGCCTTCGTCACGCTCGCCGATGGCAGTGATATCGCGGTCGGCGACGTCATCGAGTTCGGCATCTCGCATCCCTGCACCTGCCTTGACCGGCATGCAATCCTGTATGGCCTCGACCCGGATCATTCGGTGACGGCGGCCTATCTGACCAGCTTCGGCTGAATTCTCCCTGCAAAGCCAAGAAAAGGAAAACCCGCATGATCCAGCGTTACCAGAAAGGTTCGCGCATGAGCCAAGCCGTCAGCTATGGCGGTCTCGTCTATATTGCCGGTCAGGTCGCGGAAAATCGCAAGGCTGATATCGAGGAGCAGACCCGCGACGTGCTCGGCAAGATCGACGCCCTTCTGAAGGAAGCCGGTATCGACCGCTCGCGTCTCCTCGCTGTCAATGTCTTCCTGCCGGCGATTACCGATTTCGAGGCGATGAACGGCGTTTATGACAGCTGGATCGACATGGAAAACCCGCCGGCCCGCGCCTGCGTCGAGGCGCGCCTCGCCGATCCGGATCTGCGCGTCGAAATGACCGCGGTCGCGGCGCTATAATTGCACGGCAACCGCCCGCACTGGAGACTTCATGCACAGCGGCCTCGTCAATCCGATCGACTTTTCGCGCGAGGGCCGACAGGCTGGCCATCTCGCCATTCCCTATTCGATCGATCGTTCGCCCTATTATCAGATCCGCATTCCGATCCTCCGTCTCAGAAATGGTGAGGGACCGTCTTTGCTGCTGATGGCCGGTAATCATGGCGACGAATACGAGGGCGAACTCCAGCTCGCCCGGCTGATCCGCCTGCTTGAAGTTACTCAGATCCGCGGTGCCGTCACCATCCTGCCGATGGCGAACCTGCCGGCGGTGATGGCGGCCAAACGCTGCTCGCCCTTCGACGGCGGCAACCTCAACCGGGCCTTTCCCGGCGATCCCTTGGGGTTGCCGACGGCGCGGCTGGCGCATTTCCTCGAACACGAACTCTTTCCGCGCCACGACGTCATGCTCGACCTGCACTCGGGCGGCACGTCGATGGCGCACCTGCCCTGCACGCTGATCGAGCGGCAGGCCGACGCCGCCCGCTTCGAGCGATCCGTCTCGCTGATGCGGGCGATCGGAGCATCGCATGCCTTCATCGCCGACAACGGGCCGGCGGCGCCGACATCGATGGGGGCTGCGGCACGGGTGGGGACTGTCGGTCTTTCCGGCGAGTTCGGCGGTGGCGGGACCGTGACGCCTGCGACGATGGCCTTCACCGCGGCAGCGATCGACCGGTTGCTCCTCACGCTCCGTATCGTCAAACACCCGATCCTGTCGCGAGCGACCCTCGCCGAACCGGGGCCGTTGCAGCTTCTCTCGCTGTCCCGGCACAGCCAGGGCATCTATGCCAACCGCAGAGGCTGGTTCGAACCGGCCGTCACGCTTGAAGCCACCGTTTCTGCCGGCGATCTGGCCGGATGGTATCACGATCTGGAACGGCTGGAGCAGCCGGAGGAAGAGCTCCGCTTTGCCGAGAGCGGCATCGTCATTTCCCAGCGTCTGCATTGCGACAGCCAGGCCGGCGACTGTTTAATCCAGGTCGCCGAACCCATTGCAGCTTAGGTGATGGCGGCGACGGCCGCCTTGACCCAGTCGAGACGCTTTGCGGGGATGAGGCCGTAATTGTAGAAGTTCACGCCGTCGGCACCGGCATCAACGGCCGCCTTGGAGCGGGCCGCCAGCACAGCGGCTTCACCGACCTCGGGATAGAAGACGCGCAGGCCGACCCCGAGGAACTTTTCCGATCCAAGGGCTGCCCGGCCGGTGCGGATGACATCGCCGATCGAATCCGGCTCCATGTCGTAGCAGCAGAGGATCGCCCCGTCGCAGAGCCTGCCGACGGCTGCGAGATCGACGCCGCCGAGCCAGCCATCCTTCAGGTCGATGAGCACGATGCGTGTCGCCGGATCGGCTGCCGCCTTGATCTCGCCGATCAGGCTGGTCACCGGTTCGCTGCGCCAGGCAAGAAAGGCATGCAGATCGGGGTGGTCGCGGAAGGCGTCGTTGCCCGCTGCCGGAAAGTCCGGGAACTGCCGCTCCGGGACAGCCCTTTCGCAGAGTTCGGTGATGAAGCGCTTGACCGATCGGCGCGCGCCTTCGACCGGTACGCCGGCCTTGGTGGCGCGCGCCGTGCAATGGTCGCAGAAGCAGAGCGACAGCAGGAAATCGTCTTCGGCGTTCAGGCCGACACCATCTTTTTCGTGATGGTATTCATGCGCGAAACCCATGAAGTTCGGGCTTTCGAGTTCCACCATGTCCGGCCGGTAGTTCGTCGTGATGTCGCGCACGAGAGTGACGGCATAGGCACGCGCCGCCGGGCTGGAGGGGCAAAGGTTGTAATAGTTGGGATTGCCGAAGGCGTTCTGCGTCGCGTGGTCGGGGTGCAGCATGCCGAGGCGGCTATTATGGAGGCAGACCGTCCAGCAGGAGACCTTGAGACCGGTTGTCTCACGCTCCCTGACGAGCGCTTCCAGCATGTCGCCGCGCTCGGCTACATTCCTGGCCATCAACGGCCGGATCACCTTGTCCTGCCACAGGCTTTCATCCGGCCGGAAATAAACCGTCCCGTCCTCGGGAAAATAGGCCTTCTGTTGCGGGCTGCGCGGCTGGAGAAAGCGGCCGGCATGATAAGAGGTCGCAAGGCTGACCGTATTGAGGCCGGCCCGGTTGCGAAGCTCGGCGGCAATCGTGTCGACCCCCTGATCATGGATATCCCAGGGGTAAGTCCACATGGAAAGATGCATGGCGCGCTCCCAAATCTGTCCACTTTATAGAACACGTGTCCATAATAGTGTCCAGGCTGATCTTTGGGTGCAGGCCTTCGGCGCTCCCGCCGTGCATCAAATATCCACGACAAGGCCCTTGGCTTTCAGCACCGCGTCGAGATTGCTGACCTCGATGACCGACTTGCCCTCTTTGTACGCGGCGATATAGCCGGCTTCGGCGTCTTCGCGGGCCTGCGAGAGCCGGGCGGCTTCCCGCGCTTCCTGCCTGCGCACGACCACCAGTCCGTCGGCATCGCCGACGATGATGTCGCCGGGATTGATGGTTTCGCCGCCGACGATGATTGGGTCGTTCACCGCCGCAATAGTTTCCTTCACCGTGCCCTTGATGCAGACGCTGAGCGAGAAGACCGGGAAACCGAGTTCCCGCAGTTGCAGCGTGTCGCGCACGCCGGTGTCGGTGACGAGACCGCCGATGCCCTTCGCCAGGCAGGCATTGGCGAGCACATCGCCGAAGGATCCGGCCTCCTCGTATTCCCCTGCCGATACGACGATGATATCGCCGGGCTTTGCGTAGTTGATGGCAAGCTGCAGCATGATGTTGTCGCGCGGCGCACATTTCACCGTAAAGGCCGGGCCGCACAGTTTCATGCGGTAGTCGACGGGCTTGAGGCGGGAGGAAAGTGCGCCGCGGCGTCCCTGGGCTTCGTGGATCGTCGCCGGCGAAAACTTGGAAACGGCGTCTATATCGGCTTTATCAGGCCGCTCAGTGATATCTTTTATATGGATCATGGATGCCTCACATCGTTGGTGACGGCGGGCATGCCCCGCCGTCGGATTTCGTTTGGAAATCGTCACTTGAGGACGTTGAGGCCGGGAGGCCTCACGGGATCGGGTCGAACTTCAGCTCGGAGAGCGGCACGACCTTATCGGTGCGGGTCATCTTGTATTCGGTATCCGGGCCGAGCCACTTGTCCCAGATCTTGTTGATCTCGCCCGCTGCGTCGAGCTTGTGAAGGATTTCGTTGACCTTGGCGGTCAGCGCCGGCTGATCCTTGGCCATGCCGATGCCGATCGGCTGGTAAAGCATCGGCTCCTCGATCATCCGCATTTCCTTGCCCTTGCTCTTCGATTCATTGACGAACTTGGTCGTCGTCATGGTGTTGGCCACCATGCCGCGGGCCTTGCCCTGCTGGACGGCGAGATAGGCCGAGGCTGTATCCTGGAATGTCAGCGGGTCGGATTTGTTAAGCTTGATCGACATTTCCGAGGTCGAACCCTTGGTCGAAGCGAGGCGCTGGCCTGCATAATCGGCCTTCTTCTTGCCGGCATCGTCGGCCGGCACGATCAGCATCTCCTTTGCGAGATAATAGGGATCGCTGAACTGGATCTGCTCGGCGCGGCTCACCGTATAGGCGAGGTTTGCAACGGTGATGTCGACGCGGCCGAGCTTGACCTCGGGCACGCGGGCTTCGACCGAAACCGGCTTGATTTCAGCCTTGACGCCCAATTCCTTGGCGATGGCGCCGCAGAGATCGACGTCGAAACCGGCCATTTCGCGGGTCTTCGGATCCGGCGAAGCGAAGGGGGGAACGTCGGCGAAAGTCGCGCAGCGCAGGGTCTTCGCCGACATGATGGTGTCGAGCTGATCGGCTTTCGCGGGCAAGGCGGCCGCCATGCCGGCAAATGCGACGGTGAGGCTCAGGTATTTCCAGTTCATTGCTGTTCTCCTTTGTTTTTGGTCGTTGGTCTCAATGCCTGAGATCAGCGAGGAAACGCTGAGCCCGGGGATGGGTCGGATTGTTGAAGAAGTCCTCGGGAGTCGCCGTTTCGATGATCTGGCCCGCATCGATGAACCAGATCCGATCGGCGACGTCGCGCGCGAAACCCATTTCGTGGGTGACGCAGAGCATGGTCATGCCTTCGGACGCCAGGCTCTTCATGACGGCGAGCACCTCGCCGACCATTTCGGGATCGAGCGCACTCGTCGGCTCGTCGAACAGCATCACCGGCGGTTCCATGGCAAGGGCGCGGGCGATCGCCACCCGCTGCTGCTGGCCGCCCGACAGTTGACCGGGATAGGACCGGGCCTTGTCGGCGAGGCCGACCCGATCGAGCAGCTTAAGGGCCTTTTCGTGCGCGGCAGCGGCTGCCACGCCTTTCACCCGGATCGGCGACATCGATACGTTTTCGGCGACCGAAAGATGCGGAAACAGGTTGAAATTCTGGAATACGAAACCGATCCGGCTGCGCATCGTATTGAGTTCTCTCGCCCGCATCGAGGCGTGAATGTTTTGCCCGTCGAGCGTGATCGATCCGCTATTGATCTCCTCAAGGCGATTGATCGTGCGGATCAGCGTGGATTTTCCCGAACCGGACGGTCCGCAGATGACCACGACCTCGCCGCGCGCAACCTGCGCATCGATGTCCTTCAGGACCGGATAGTCGCCGTAGCTCTTGCAGACCTGCGAAAGCCGGATCGTCTGCGATTCCTGCGTTGAAACGGACATGGTCATAGCTGCTCCGATACGATTTTCGACGGCGTGACCAGGGCGGCGGGGACGTTGAGAAGTCCCGCACGCCGCCGCGTGATGCGCCGCTCGAGGCGATTTGCGAAGTAGGTCAGCGTCCAGCAGATGGCGAAGTAGACGATCGCCAGGATGAGGAAGACCTGGAAAGGCTGCGTCAGCAGCTGATTGTTGACCTGGCTTGCCGCAAAGGTCAGGTCCGGCACGTTGATCACGTAGCCGAGCGTCGTGTCCTTGATCGTCGACACGAAGGTGGAGAGGATGCTCGGGATCATGTTGTAGAGCGCCTGCGGCAGGATGATGTAGCGCATCGCGCCGATATGACCGTGGCCAAGCGCACGCGCCGCATCCATCTGGCCCGGTCCGAGCGCGACGATGCCCGCACGGACGACCTCGCTCAGGAACGCGCTCTGGTAGACCACGAGTGTCGTCAGCATGGTGACGAAGCTTGGCACGTCGGCGCCGGTCAGCAGCGGAACCAGGAAATAGCTCCACAGGATGAGCATCAGCAGCGGCACGCCCCTGGTGAAATAAACAAGGGCAGTGACTGGCCAGCGCAGCAGCGGCGACTGAGAGAGCCGCGCCATTGCAAATACGATGCTGACCGGAAAGGCGAGAGCGATGCTCAGCGCCGACAGGATCAGCGTATTGGCGAGCCCGCCGAGCGGTCCGTTCGGATATTGGCCGATCAAGAGCAGCAGCCAATAGTCTCGGACAATGGCGATCATATCGTGGATCATGCGCGCGCGCTCCTGGCAGGATCCGCGCGCATCGACAGATAGGCGCCGATGCTCATGATCACGAGCGAGAAGAAGAGGTAGAGAACGGTGCCGATCAGGTAGATTTCGAAGGTCCGGAAGCTGAGGTTCTCGATTTCCTTGACCGCATGCGTCAGTTCCGACGCCCCGATGATGACGGCGAGACTGCTGTTCTTGAACAGCGAGACACTATGATTGACGAGCGGCGGCAGCGCGTTGCGCACGCCCTGC
The DNA here is from genome assembly GCF_017357385.1 of Rhizobium sp. NZLR1. Lineage (NCBI taxonomy): Bacteria > Pseudomonadati > Pseudomonadota > Alphaproteobacteria > Hyphomicrobiales > Rhizobiaceae > Rhizobium > Rhizobium sp. NZLR1. Next base: position 289,268 of record NZ_CP071633.1, read on the forward strand.
GGCATGATGACGAAACGCATCGCCGAGACATAACCGTGGCCCAGCGCCCGAGCCGCCTCCATTTGGCCGGGACCGACCGAGCGCACGCCCGAACGAAGATCTTCGCTGAAATAGGCCGCCTGGCAAAGCCCAAGCCCGATCACCGCGAAGATGGCCTCGGCATTATGGATGGCCAGCCATTCTCCCAGCCCGCTCGGCATCAGGGTGAAGATCCCGAAATACCACAGCATCAGCTGGACCAGGGTGGGGACGTTGCGGTGGTAGGATACGTAAGCGGCAACTATCGGATCGCCGAAGCGAAAGGGCGACAGACGCAAACTGAGCAGCAGAACTGCCAGCGCCATCGCTAGCGACCAGGATCCGGCAAAGATGATGAAGGTCATCTCGATGCCATGCAGCAGCATGGCGACATATTCCGGATTTCCGAGGATTGCCGAAAGGTCGAAACCGCTCACGGAGTTGGCTCCCCGGAGGGATCTGTCTTTAGCTGCGGCCTTGCGGTCTGCAGGCCACCCATGACCTGCAGCGTCGGCGTGATCTCCATATGTCCGATGTTGACGGCGACGGGGGCCGATATGGCGAAGGCGATCGCGTCGGCGATATCGCCCGCCTGCGGCAGTTCGAAACCGTCGATGAACTTTTCCCGAATGCTCGGATCATCGCCGTGGACGTGATTGAAAATATCCGTGGCGACGCGGCCGGGGCAGATTTCCGTGACCCGTACCCGCTTGCCGAAAGCGTCGATGCGCAGCTGGTTGGACAGCATGCTCACCCCTGCCTTGGTGGCGTGATAGGAGGAATTGCCGCCGAAATTATAGGCGCCGGCGATCGACGAGATGTTGATGACGTGGCCGCGGTCCCGCGCCACCATGCCCGGCACGACCAGGCGGCAGATGTGCAGGACGGCTCGCAGATTGACGTCGACGATGAGATCGATATCGCTTTCGTCGGCTTCCAGAAACTTCTTCGGCCGGTCGACGCCGGCATTGTTGACGAGGATGTCGAATTCCACCCGACGCGCGAGCTCGGCGATCGCCTCACGGTCGGTCACATCGATGGTGTGGGCGACGCAGCCTGTGCGTGTCGCCAACTGTTTCAGTGCTTCGGCACTGCGGGCAACGGCATGGACTTCGATGTTCTCTCGGCGAAGCCGCTCAACCACGGCTGCGCCGATACCGGAGGATGCGCCGGTCACCAGTGCGGTCTTGTAGTCGGAGAATGGCATTGTCGTTCCCTTGTTGTTGAAAGAGAGAGTAGCGAAGCTTCAACCCCTTGCCTAAGACCGATTATCTCTGGAGCAATAAGCAACGGTTATGGAGCCGGTGCGGTCTGCCGAAGAAGAGAAAGCGGCGATGCCGGCATTCTCTCGCGGCCTTGCCTCAGGCCGCGTCGCGTTGCAAAAGCGACGCGCGTCTGCAAACATGCCATCCGCAGATCAGCACGGTACCCCGATCCCCATGGACATCAGACGCCTCAAATCTTTCATCGTGATCGTCGACAGCGGCAGCATCACGCGAGCGGCGGATCTTTTGCATATCGCCCAGCCGGCTCTCAGTCAGCAGCTTGCGGCGCTGGAAGAGCATTTCGGCCACAAGCTGCTGATCCGCAGCCAGCAGGGCGTCAGCATGACCGATGCGGGACACGCGGTGTATCGCCATGCGCAGATTATCCTTCGGCAGATGGAGCAGGCGCAGGCCGATGCATCGGCGGCCGGAAATTCGCTTGCCGGACGCGTCTCCGTCGGCCTCGTGCCGTTCAGCAGTGCGGCGACGCTCTCGGTCGACCTGCTGGCGGAGACCCGGAAACGGCATCCCGGAATTCTCCTGCATCTGACCGAAAGTGTCGGTCAGACCTATAGCCAGATGATCATGAACGGGCGGCTGGAGATGGCGCTTCTCCACGGAACCGGACCGATCAAGGGCGTGCGGTTCGAACCGATCCTCAGCGAAGAGTTTTTCCTGGTCGCCCATCGCGACTTTGCCATTGAAGCGGATGCGAAACCGGTTCCGGTCAACACTCTCGACGGAATACCGCTGCTCCTGCCCCCGGTCTATAATTTCGTCCGCCGCGCGGTCGATACCGCCTTCACCCGCACGCGCACCAATTTGAAAGTCGTGGCGGAAGTCGAAATCGTCCGCACGCTCGCCCGCGCGGTGGACGGCGGTCTCGGCGCGACGATCATGCCGAAAGCCATCGCCGACCGCATCGTCTCTGAATCGAGCGAGCCGCTGATTTGCCGGCTCGTCTCGCCCCGGATCGAGGAAACCCTTTCGCTTTGCGTTTCCGACCAGAATCCCTTGTCGGAACCGGCCCTTGCCGTCCGAGACATCCTTCTGGAGTTGACGGCGCGGCTGAAAGCCTGAGACGCAATTGCCGGTCAGCGCATGTCCTTGCAGAACTGGGCTATGCGCGCGCAGCCTTCATCCAGTTTCTCCATGCTCGTGGCGTAGGAAATGCGGAAGAAGGGGCTCATTCCGTAAGCGGCGCCTTGCACGGTTGCGACATGATGCTCTTCCACCAGCCCCATAACGAAATCGACGTCAGTCCCGATCTTTCGACCGCCTTTGCTGGTCTTGCCGATCAGCCCTGAAATGTTGGGATAGATGTAGAAGGCGCCTTCGGGCCGATGGCAGCGCAGCCCTTCCACTTCCGACAATTTGGCGAGCACGAAGTCGCGTCTTTCCTTGTAGATCGCCGCACGCTCCTTCAGCAGATCCTGAGGCCCGTCGAGCGCTGCGGTCGCAGCCGCCTGCGTCAATGTCGCGATGCCGCCGCCATTCTGGCCGTTGACGTTGCTGATGGCGGAGATCAGGTCTTTCGGTCCGGCGCAAAAGCCGAGCCGCCAGCCGGTCATCGCGTAAGCCTTGGAGACGCCGTTCATCGTCAGGACGCGATCGTACAGTCCGGGCTCGACCTCCGCGATCGTGCAGAACTGGAAGTCGTCATAGACCAGGTGTTCGTAGATATCATCGGTCATGATCCAGACATCGGGATGGCGCAGCATGACCTCGGCGATGGCCGCCATCTCCGCCCGGGTGCAGGCTGCTCCTGTGGGATTATTCGGGAAATTCAGGAAGAGCCATTTGGTGCGCGGCGTGATTGCCGCTTCCAGATCCTCCGGACGCAGTTTGAAGCCGGTCTGCTCGTAGCAGGGGACCGCGACCGGGACGCCGCCGGCGAATTTGACGATGTCGGCATAGCTGACCCAGGAGGGTGTGGGAATGACCACCTCGTCACCCGGATTGCAGGTTGCCAGCATGGCATTGAAGATCACCTGCTTGCCGCCGGCCGAGACGACGATCTGGCTGGCATCGTAGTCGAGATTGTTGTCGCGCTTGAACTTCCTGATGATGGCTGACTTGAGGGCCGGCGTCCCGTCCATCGGCGGATATTTCGTATCGCCGGCAAGCGCCGCCGCATGGGCTGCCTCGATCGCGTGTGCCGGAGTGGGGAAATCCGGCTCGCCGGATGAGAGGCTGACGACCTTGATCCCCTTGGCGGCCAATTCCCGGGCGCGCTGTGTCATGGCGGCGGATGCGGATATGGAGACGTTTTTCAGGCGATCCGATATGGCGGACATCACGATGGTCCTTCGATGAGATTTTGGAAGAAAGACCGCCCGCAGGCGATCAGGATTATGTCAGTCGGCGAGTTCGGCGGCCGGAGCGAGCGTGGCACCCGCGGCTTCGATCTCGCTTCGCACAATGCCGGCAAGCTCGAGGGCGCCGGGCGTGTCGCTGTGGACGAGAATGGAGCGCGCCGGCATGGTGATCACGGCGCCGTCGATCGTCTCGACGCTACCGTCGAGCAGGAATTTTCGGACGCGGGCGCGCACCGCAGCTTCATCCTTGATCACGGCGCCGGGAAGCCCGCGCGCAACCAGCCTGCCGCCGGCGTCATAGGCCCGGTCGGCAAGGAATAGCGCCAATGTCTTCAGGCGCGCGCGTTTCGCCGCCTGCTCAATTCCGCTGCCCGATGTGACGAAGACGACGAGATTGGCGTCGACGGTGGCAATCGAGTCCATCATCAGGTCGGCGAGGACAGGATCGCGGTTGACCATATTGCCCATGGCCGCATGGAAGCTGATATGGGAGACAGCGACCCGCTCGCTTCTGGCGATCGCCATCAGTGCGCCGAGCTGATAGAGCATCTGCTGGCGAAGCTCGTCTGCCTGGAACGGTATTTCGCGTCGGCCGAAGCCCAGCCGATCGGGCAGGCCGGGATGGGCGCCGATGCCGACACCGTTCAGTTTCGCAAGCCGCACCATGCGCCCCATCGTCTCGGGGTCGCCGCCGTGGAAGCCGCAGGCGATGTTGGCCGAGGAGACGATTTTCATCATCGCTTCGTCATCGCACAGCCGGTAAGGACCAAATCCTTCGCCCATGTCGGAATTCAGATCGATCTTCATCAGTTCCTCCTTTCGCCTCCCTTAAGCCATCGCCTTCAGGGCGCGCTTGACCATCCGGGATGTTTGCCTGACATCGTCGACATAGCGGGCGACGGCCTGTTCGACGGCGCGCGCTTCCGCATGCGTTGACCGGACGAACTTCAGGCGGGCGCCGATGCGGGCCTGCCCGAGCCGCCACAGATCGCAGTCGATCACGCCGGCAATCTTCGGATATCCGCCGGCGGTGTTGGCATCGCTCATCTGTACGATCGGTTCGCCGCCCGGCGGAACCTGGATCACGCCGGGCACGACGCCATGGGAGCGCATTTCGATGGATGCGGTCGGCGTGATCGGCTCGCCGGACAGGCGGTAGCCCGTCCGGTCGCTGCGGGAGGAAATCCTCCAGGTCTGGCTCCAGAAGGCTTCGCCGTCGCCGGCGAAAAGATCGTGCTCGCCGGCAGGCAGAGCACGGATTGGCAAGGCGCCGTCGATAGGAGCCGGAAAGACTTCACGTAGCGCCACCGCGGGCTCGACGACGGCGAGACCCGAGGCGGGCAGCATGGCGATCTCCGCATCCTCGCCGACCGCGATCCGATCGCCCTTCGTCAGAGGCCGGCCGGCATTGCCGCCGAAACCGCCGCGCAGCGACGTGCTCCGCGACCCCATGACGACTGGGATATCCAGCCCTCCTCCGACCGAAATATAGGAGCGCGCGAGCCTCGGGGGCTGCTTCAATTCAAGGACCTGTCCGGGCTCTGCCGTATAGGCGCACCATGGAAGCAGTTCCGATCCATCGAGATGCGGACCGCCGTCGGCCCCGGTCACGACAAAGACGGTGCGACGCTCGAAACATAGGCTGAACGGGAAGGTCTGCACCTCGATCACGGCCGCATTCTCATCATTGCCGACGAGAATGTTGCCGATCCTGACCGCAAGCGGGTCCATGGCGCCGCTCGCCGATACGCCGATGTCGCGATAGCCGGAACGCCCGAGATCCTGCGCCGTGTTGAACGGGCCGGTTTCCAAGATCTCGATCATAGTTCGATCCTTGCCGGCAGGAACCGCACCGTATCTCCCGGCGCCATCATGGCGGGGGTCGGCGAGGTTGGGTCGAACATCTGCAGTGATGCGAAGCCGATGGAATTCCAGCCATTAGGACCGGTCAGCATGGCGACGCCGGTCTGCATGCCGCCGATGGTCACGCAGCCCTTCGGCATCTTCAGCGACGGCACGGTCTTTCGCGGCATATAGATGCGCGGATCGAGGCCATGCAGATAGCCGAAACCGGGCGCGCTGCCCAGGGCGAAGACACGGTAGGTCGCTTCATGATGGATGCGGACGACTTCGTGGTCGCTCAAGCCGGAGAGATCGCAAAGGGCGGGAAGATCCGTCGCATGTTCGCCGCCGTAAGTGACGGGGATCTCGATAGTGTTGCCATCGAGATCGATGCTCTGCGCATTCTCCCATGCCTCCAGCAGCCGGGTGACCACTGCATCGGGGTCTTCGGGCGTCTCCTTGAAGATCACCAGCAGGTTGGTCATCCCGGGAATGTTTTCGGCAAGATCCGTCCAACCCTTCACCGTCTGGGACAGGGCCCAGATCCGCCGCTGCGCGATGAGGTCGAACTCGCCTGGCGCCTCGAGCAGGAAGGATCTGGCCCCGATCGAGGAAACCCGTGCCCGGCTTTGGGTGGCCGGAACGATTTCGCGCTGCGCTGCATGTCTGGATGCATGTCGGGTTGTCGTGACGATCATGATGGCAGCTCGATTTCGAACAGAGGATCGCCGAAGCCGACCAATGCGCCGGACTCAGCGAGCTCTTTGGACAAAACACCGGAATAGCCGGCGCGAAGGGGAAGCAGCACATGCCCTATCCTGACGAAGCCGAGGATATCCGCATCGGATACGGAGCGCGGCAAAGTTTGGGGCAGGACGGCGGCGGCCGGATGTTCGGCGCAGAAATGTCCTGCGATCGGCGCCTTCACGATGACAGGTGCGTGGCCTGGAGCGCGGGGTGTAGCTTCTTGTACGCCGATCCGGGCGCCGCCCTCCCCTGAAATGAGAATGCGAAGCTGTCCGCCCGGCCGGGAGATTTCGAGACCGTCCACGCCGGCAGCCGTCAGTGCGTCGGTGAGGAATGCAATGGTTGTGGGATCGCTGAAATCGATTGCGCTCATGCCGCGGCCCTCCGCAGCTTCAGCCATTGCTCGAGGTAGTGGATATCGGTCTCGCCGCGTGCGAATGCATGATCCTCGAAAAGCGCGCGCAGGAAGGGAATATTGGTGGCGATACCTTCGATCTCGGTGCCGGCAAGCGCCTCGCACATTCTGGCCATCGCTTTCGCCCGTGTCGGCGCGTGGACGATCAGCTTGGCGATCAGCGAATCGTAATAGGGCGAAACCTTGTAGCCGGGATGAATATGCGTATCGACGCGGATGCCTGGCCCCTCAGGCAAAACCAGATGGGTGACGACGCCTGCCGATGGCAGGAAAGTGTCAGGATCCTCGGCGTTGATGCGGCATTCGAAAGAGTGACCTTCGCAGGTCACATCGCTCTGCGCGAGGTTCAGAATATCACCTTGCGCCGCCTTTATCTGTGCCTGGACGATATCGACCCCGGTCGTCATCTCGGTGACGGGATGCTCGACCTGAAGCCGCGTGTTCATCTCGATGAAATAGAAAGCGCCGTCCTCATAGAGGAATTCGAAGGTGCCGACGCCACGGTAGCCGATCTGGCGGCAGGCCTGGACGCAAGCCATGCCGATCGGCTGAATGATATCGGGCGCGATCCCAGGCGCCGGCGCCTCTTCCACCACTTTCTGATGGCGGCGCTGCATCGAGCAATCCCGGTGACCCAGCCACACGGCATTGCCGTGATCGTCGCAAAGAACCTGGATCTCGATGTGGCGCGGATGCTGGAGGAATTTCTCCATGTAGAGCGAGGGTGAGCCAAAGGCCTTGCGGGCCTCTTCCCGGGTCAGCGCGATCGCTTCATGCAACTGGTCGGCCTCTAGCACGACGCGCATGCCGCGTCCGCCGCCGCCGCCTGACGCCTTGACGATGACCGGATAGCCGATTTCCAGCGCGATGCGCACGATCGAAGCCGGGTCGTCGGGCAGCGCGCTATCGGGACCGGGAACGCAAGGCACGCCGGCTGCCATCATCGCCCGCTTTGCCGCAATCTTGTCGCCCATTGTCGCGATCGATGATGCCGTCGGACCGATGAAGACCAGCCCGGCCTTTTCGACCACGTCGGAGAATGCGGCGTTTTCCGACAGAAAACCGTAACCGGGATGAATGGCGCCGGCACCGGTCAGGCGTGCGGCGAGAAGAATGGCATCCTGATTGAGATAGCTCTTGGCCGCAGTCGATGGGCCGATGCAGAGAAAACTGTCTGCGGTCTTGATATAAGGCGCTTGCCTGTCCGCCTCAGAGCAGATGGCGACCGTCTTGAGGCCTAATTCGCGGCAGGCGCGCTGAATCCGGGCGGCGATCTCGCCGCGATTGGCAATGAGGACGGTATCGAAACGGCGGCTTGAAGCAGCGGATTGTTCTAACGTTCCCGGCATCAGGCGATCTCCGCCAGCAGGTCGCCGGTCTCGACCTCACCATTGTCGATATCGGTCAGCTGCGTGATGCGCCCGGACCGCGGTGCCGTGATCGTGTTGAAGACCTTCATTGCCTCTATGATGAAGAGGGTCTGCCCCTCCTCCACCACGTCACCGATTGCGACGAATGGCGGCTCGCCAGGCGCCGGAGCCCGATGCAGAACGCCGAAGACGGGCGCCTTCACCACATGGGAGGTTTTCTCGACGCTCGAAGGCGCATGGGAGACAGGACTTGTCGCCGATTCCGGCTTTTGCGACGGCTCGGCAACAGCTGCCGCTCCCGGCGACGTGCGGAAAATCCGAACCGTCACGTCCTTTTGCGTCACGGTCAGCTCGGTAATGTTCGATCGTCCGACAAAGTCGATCAGCGTCTTGATCTTCGAGAGGTCCATGGGCGTGCTCGGAATTTCAGAATTCCACCGCGCATAGCTGAAGTCTCAGATCGCCCGGCGTTATGATTTTCGTAGCACGACGTATGGCCTGATGGGGTCAGACGAAGTTTTGATGGAGCGCAATCCGCGCCTATGGGGAGATATCGCCGAATGCCCCCGATGGCAGCCGGCGCCGGCGAGATGAATCGAAACCGTGGAAGAGCAATGCGGTTTTGGAAACGGCTCGCGTGCCTATCTGTTGCAGGTCGGTCGGAAGCGCCTGACGAACGACCTCCAACCCTTTGGACCTCAACCCGTAATTGACAAAGTGACCGCGACGTCAGACGAGTTTGAACGTTTTTCGTGCCGCTTCGAACTTACCGTTCATATCATCCAGTTTTATAGCAACCCAAAATTCTGTTTTTTCGTCGAACGGGCCGGCGTCAAGCTCCGGTTTAACAATTAACGACAACACTTTATCTGTGCTTGTACCAGAAGTGTCAGTATCGATTTTGATTTTATATTTGTCTTTCTGCTTCTCGTCGTAGCCATTTGGGTTTGAAACGTCATCACTGCCGTCTTCTTGCGTAGATATATAAACGTATATCTTGTTGCTGAGGCCGGAGCCTATGATCTTGAATGGGGTTCGAACAAGTAACGGAGCAACAACAATCTCCGGCTCAAGGCGCACGATTTTAACTTTAGGGTTCACGATGGCCATATGATCCTCCCTAGTCCGTCCTTATACTGGGTTTAGTCGTTATCGCTCGATCTGCGAGGGATGAACCCGCCCGATCTTGACATCACGCCACCAGAGCGGGACAGGGCACCGCCCGATCTGGACATTACGCCGCTCGCCATTCCCCGGGGATCAGTTGAAACCTCGGCCGACAGCAGGATTTGCTCAAGGGTCCCTGTTTCGGCATCGAGCCTCATTGAGACATCGCCTTTGTCATAAATCCAGACCCTCATGTCCTTAGCGAGTGCCACGAATTGGGAACCAAGGCCGGTTCGTGCACTCGAACCAGGGGACCGATACAATCTGTCATACTCGATATCACCCGCCACGTTCCTCGGGGGCGGATCTTCTGGATCGGCTCCAGGACCGTGGACGACGAAGATGGCTGGTCGACCAAGTTCAATGAACGCTCCCTCAAAGGAGAAAGCAAAGATTCGCGCCAGAACCGCGTCGGCTGCACCAAGCTGGTCCCTCAGGAAATTATTTCTTCCTGCAATTGGTACACTTAGATTCTGATAAATGGGTCCACCTCTGAGAATCAGATCACTCAGTGGGCGCCCGAACAGATGTATCGCTGATAGGCCGAGTAAGGTTTCATTGTCTGCCACTTCTGCCTCCATCTACCGGATTATTGACTGCTCATTGATCTCGACAGCAGGACTGTCTCGCGAAAGGTCATCTTCGGAAGCTCCAGATAATCAATCGGCAGCAACGTCCGCGCAGAGTGGACGTGACTGTGATGCTCGCCGCCTTTGAGGTGCGGGCCAGCGTGCACTTCACCGATCGCCCGTCGCCTGAAGTTTCTACTGATGATCCGTGCGAACTGACCGCCACTTTCGTCCTGATCGATCGCAAGCATCGTTCGCGCGACGTCGCCGTAGTCGAGAAAGTCGGGAGCGAGAGTCCACAAGGTTTTCGCCAGATACGTCCCGACGATATCGCGTGCGTCGAGCAGTGCTTCGACAAAACCATCCGAGTCCTGCGCGAAAGCGCGGTCGAAAGCATGCTGCACCGGCGCCTCGGCAGCCGGATCGAACTCGGCAATATCTGCGAGGTCTTCAACCGCATGCGAGATCAAGCCGCGCGCCACGAGGCTCTCATGAAAGATGTCGACGAGGATGTCGAATATGGCGCCGGTGAGGGGTTGCGAGAGTTCGTGCTCGTCCTTCCACCCACGCGCGAACTCAGCCATCGTTCGTTTGTTGTTTGCCGACCGTATCTGGCGATGCGGCGAAAATTCCGAAAAGCGTGACAGGCGGTTTGCACGGTAGAGGTTACCGCGCGTCTCCACGAGAACATTGTCTATCACGGAGGGAAAATGCATGGCCGCGATCAGCGACACGCAGTCGGAGAAGGCCTCCTGGAAGCCAAGATATTCAGGGTACTCAGTTCCGGGACGCGGCACGCCAAGCACACTGAAGATGATCGCGTGACCCACCTCGTGGGCGATGACGTCGAAATCCAGGCTGAAGGGAAGGATGTTTCCATCCTTCTCGAACTGGCTGCCGACTTCGAGGAAGCCATAGCCGTACTGGGCATTGTCCCATTGCGGCAAAATGGAGATTTCCAGACGGTCATAATGATCACGAAAATGCCAGGTGAGCGGCTGGCCGAGATAGCGCTCCCACACATCCAGCGTGAATCGCACGCATCCAAAAACATGCGCGGCTTCGAAGCCAGCCATCGAAGGTCGGAGATAGTTGAAATTGCCGCACGGGTCGGGAGTGGCGGGCGCGAGGATTTTCCCGGTCCAGGGCGGCAGATAGATGTACGGCGTTCCGAGCGGTCCGCGGTTTAAACCGTAAGGACCGGTCTTGCCGACCGGCTCCACCACGAACATGCGATCGTCGGCTGGGCCAGCTGTCAGGCTACCCAACGGAGACGAAACTTCGACAATCTCGGGCTTGGACCGAGCATCTTCAAATGGAGGCTGTACAAAAAGCCTGAACCGGGTGCCCATCCGCTCCCCCTCAAAAGACTTTTATGATTGCCAGTTTAAGTTGACGATCGGCGCTCGCAAGAATTTTAGCAAGTAATAAAATAGAATTAGAACTAGCCTTCCAAGGTGTACGAGGCGTTATTCTGACAGCTCAACCAACCTTGAATAACGCGGGTGACTGCGAATGGGATCGAGGTCGGAATCGTTCTTGAACCACAGCCGCATCTCGATGCCGACCTGAGGCATCCAGACCTCGAGCAAGTCTATCGCTCGCTCAATCTCGCCAAGCAGTGCATAAGTGCAGGCGGCATTGTACTGAATGTTGATATCGTCGGGATCCGTCGCCAGAGAGCGGGCCAACCACTCCAGGGCCTGATCGCGGACACCGAGAAAGGCCAGCGCCGTCGCTCCCAGGCAGGCAACATTGGCATTCTCCGGATGTAGCCGCAGTTCTTCCTCCGCCTTTTTCAACGCGATCCGAGCATAGCTACTTGCCTTGTCTAATTGCCCGAGCGAACGAAGGACGTTCACAAGCATGATCGGCGCACCATAATCGGCAGGCTTGATTTCCATCGCACGCTGAAAGTGCGCAGCCGCGAGTTCGAATTGACCTTCGGTGACGCAAAATTCGGCATAGTACCGATTTGCCTCGTGGCAATTTGCGTCGAGCGACAAAGCCTGCTCGAATGCAGAAACTGCCTCGGTGCGATTGCCGGCCACCGCCAACGCAAATCCCTTGGCCGCATGTGCTTCCGCCAGATTGGGATCGATAACGAGTGCCATCGTCGTATTCGCGAGAATGTCCTCCACCGAAATCTCGGCGCCGAACTGAGATCGCAGACGCGCATCGCAAACCGCGATACCGGCATAGGCGCGCGCATAATTCGGATCCAGTTCGATGGCTCGGGCGAAGCTCTGCCTGGCCATCAGATGGTTCGAGCGCGAGGCAATATGGTAGTATTCGCGCCCCCTGAGGAAGTGCGTATAAGCTTCGACGCTCTCTGTCGGCGCCAGCTCGATTGCCTCCTTTTCCTCAGGGAGCAGCTTGACCTTGAGTTGCTCGACAATTGCCTTCGTGATCTCGTCCTGCACTTCGAAGATATCGGTGAGGTCGCGATCGTAACGCGCGGCCCAGACGTGGCCGTCGCTGGCTGCGTCGATCAATTCGGCATTGATCCTCACGTGGTTGCCGGCCTTGCGGACGCTGCCCTCTACGACATAGGCAACCCCGAGTTCCCTGGCGATGCGCTGCAGGTTCTCGCTCCGGCCTTTCCATGTGAAGACAGTGTAGCGGCTCAGGACAAACAGGCCTGAAACATTCGACAGATCAGTGATGATGTCCTCGGTAATGCCGTCGCTGAAAAACTCCTGGGCGGGATCGTCGCTGATGTTGGCAAATGGCAGGATTGCCACGGATGGTTTGTTGACGGGTGCCTGCGTGTGTCCGTTTGCCGCAAGCGGCACCCCTTCACCGGAGGCGACATTGCCCCAATCGGCAAAATAGACATGCACAGGACGGGAGATGTTCTTGACGGTCTTTTCGCCCTGGTCTGCGAAATCGAGCCCGAGTTTGTTTCCGACTTCGTGGCGCACAGCCGCCGAACAGGCAATACCGCCCGGAGCTGCAAGGGCTTGTAGCCGGACCGCCACATTAATGCCGTCCCCATGAAAGTCATCCGCATCGAAGACGATGTCGCCCAAATTCAAGCCTATTCGAAACGCAAAGTGCCTGTCGGCTGGAATCCCCATGTTGCGCTCCAGCATGCCGCGCTGGATATCGACTGCGCATCGTGCAGCACTGAGCACGCTGCCGAACTCGACCAGGAAACCGTCGCCCATCACCTTGATTATACGCCCGTCGTGGGTCGTGACAGCTGGTTCGAAGAGCTCGCGGCGATGCTGCCGAAGGGCATTGAGCGTCTCCTCTTCGTTTGCCTCCAGGAGACGGCTGTACCCCACCACATCGGCAGCCAGAATAGCCGTCAATCGACGCTCGACAAGCTCTGCACACATGCCCGTCTCCCCAACGTGCTGGTGGCAATACTATTCAATTCGAGAAGCTAGCCAGTAATGTTGCCGGACGATCGTATGACTGACAACTAAAATCGCCGTCTCGCCCGTAAGAACTCCCGGAGAGCCTCGAGGTCGCGGATTACGGCAGCGAGAAGTTGCACACGGTGGCACCCTCCGAATGAGGGCCTGGCGTTTCTGTACGGGATGCGCGAACCGGTTCCCCATCGTCAACTCTTCGGAGGGGCAATACTTTCCCGCAGGATAAGCCTGCTGCGGATGACGGTGGGCACAGAAGCAGGGTTCTGGCTCTGGCCAAGGGCGTCGAGCAGGAGATCCACTGCGGCGCGGCCCATCTCTTCCACCGGCTGCTCGATCGTCGAGAGCGGTGGCGAGGAGAATTCGCAGACGGGCGAACCGTCGAAGGAGACGACGGACAGATCATCGGGAATGCTCAAGCCTGCGCGCTTGACGCAACTGACAAACGAGATGGCCATGTCATCGCTGGTGGCGATGACTGCCGTTGGTTTCTCGTCCAATCCAGCGAAATCGTCTGCCGCCTGCACGCCGATGTCGAAACCATGCTGATAATCGAGACGACCGCCCGAGCGACGCACGGCCTCCTTCGATAGGCCGGCTGCCGCAAGCGCCTCGAGCACGCCGCCATAGCGCTCGACGTCATGATAATTGCCTTCAGGTCCTGCAAGGTAGAAGAACCGGCGATGGCCAAGCCGGATCAGTTCGGCGGTGACGTCGCGCACAGCCTCGCGGTCGTTCGTCACGACGCTCTGCAGTCCCGCATCGCTCATGTCGAGCAGCATCGAAACGATCGGCAGGCCGGAACTTGCCAGCGAGCGCCCATCGACCTCCGGAAGCTTCGACGACAGGATAATGGCTCCGCGCACGCTGCCGCCGAAGGCGAGGTCGAGAATGTGCCGCTCGGAAATCTCGTCGCGATCGAGGTTGGCGATCATCAGGTTGTAGCCGCCCTGGATCAGCGACTTGTTGATGCTCTGCAGGACCTGCGGAATGATCTGTGAGACGCCATAATAGAGCGATCCGGGCAGGATGATCATGATGATGTTGGATTTGCCGACCCTGAGACCGCGCGCCATCGCATTGGGAGTATAGCCGAGCTGCTTGGCCGCCGCGTTGATCTTGGCGCGCGTCTTCTCGTTGACCCGTCCTGGATTGGCGAGCGCACGGCTGACCGTTGAGATCGCGACACCGGCGAGCCGCGCGACATCGGCCATCAGCGCGCCCGACTGCTCCTCTATGGCCACATCCTTGTTTTTATTCACGTTTGTTTCATTCTCCCGGATGCTTCGATTTGCAACTCTAAGGCAGCCGGCGATTTATAGCAAACGTTTGCCAAAAATCGCTTGCTTAAAAAACCAGCTTGATTATCATCTAGGCATGGCAAACGATTGCCATTCCTTAATGCGTTGAAAATTCATGATTTATTGATTGCGGAACTGATCTTCCGCACGCGAGTAGGTCATGCCTTAAGAAATGGATGGATTATGGCTACTGGCGACAGGCTCCGATTCGGCGTCGATCTCGTGACGTTCTTCGATCCCGGCTTCTGGGGCGTCGATAGCCATGACGCGATCATCGACTATGCGCGCACCGAACCGCGCGCCTTCTGGGACAAGATTCTCGACAGCGTCCAGGCCTCCGGCGTCACCGGCGTCGAGCTGACCTTTTCTCCGTTCAACTGGCAGGATGCGATCAAGACCTATGGTTCCGTCGATGCCTTTGCAGCCGAGCTGGCAAGACGCCGCCTGACGCTCTGCAGCGGCTTCTTCGCGGAACTGGAGGCGGCGGGCGACTTCGCCGAGCCCGAAGCCCAGCGCGCGCTGATCGACAAGGCGGAGCGATATGCCGACTTCCTGAAAGCCTGCGGCAGCGACATCATGGTGATCGGCGCCCCGCTTCGCCAGACGCTCGGCGCCCAGCCGGTGCAGTTTTACGATTTCGACCGCGCCAAGGTGATCGCCGATTTCCTGAACCGGCTCGGCGCGACCCTCTATGCCAGGGGCGTGCAGCTGGCGCTGCACACCGAGGCGCATTCGATTTTTGCCGCTGCACGCGACGTCGACCTGATGATGCTGCTGACCGACCCAGCCTATGTGCATATGTGCCCGGACACGGCCCATATCATCGTTGCCGGCTCCGATCCCATCCAGCTCGTTGATCGCCACCACGAGCGCATGATCATTGCCCACTGGAAGGATGCGGTCGGGCCTATGCCCGCCGACACGCCGATCGACAAGCACATCCACGATCGCCACCAGCCGTATTTCTGCAGCTTCGGCTTTGGACGGGTCGACT